>NZ_JBEUPD010000028.1:0-124036 GCF_040492135.1 Actinomadura sp. NPDC000600 | reverse complement strand
CGTCGGGCTGACGGCGTCTGTCTGTGGAGCCGGTGTAAGACCTCAACGGAGTACTCCGGGCGGGCAGTCGGCGATGAAGCAGAAACCCCAGCGGGCGACCGCTGGACTCCCCCGCCTTTAGGCGGGGGAGGAAGTCAACAGGTGCACTCCCAGAGCCGCCGCCGACCAGCCCGGCCGCGATCTGGCCCGTCAGCCTGTCACGCCGGAAGTTTCGGAAAAGACCGCGCGGGCCCCTGGTCCGCGCGGAGGATCGGTCCCCGTTCAATCCCCGCTCACCCTCTCGGCGCGCCGGGCGCGGGAGCCGCGGACCCGGGGCGCGAAGGGCACCATAACGGCATTGCAGGGCGCCTCGGAACGAGATGGCGAAGATCGGCCTGGTGGTCCGGTGCCGGTACGCCGCGTTACGGGGGATGCGCCATGACATCGATCACATCCGCCCGGCGGGGGTGCCATGCCCCTGTCCGTGGGTCGGAGAACCGAACGCGAACGTTATCCGTGACGTCCTAATGTTGGGCATCGCGACGACGATCCGAGGTGGACGTGGAAAACGTGAGCATCGCCGACCTGTGGCACCGGGTGACGGGAACGCAGCCGGATCCTCCGTGGTGGCTGGTGGCCCTCGTCGGCCTCGTGGCGCTCGCCTCGGTGGTCCACGGCCCGACCTGGCGGGTCGCGCGCAACACCGTCACGATCGCGCACGAGGGCGGGCACGCGCTCATCGCGCTGGTCACCGGCCGCAAGCTGGACGGCATCAAGCTGCACTCCGACACCTCGGGCGTCACGGTCTCGCGCGGCAAGCCGCACGGCCCCGGCATGATCTTCACGGCGATGGCCGGGTACCTGACGCCGCCGCTGCTCGGGCTGCTGTTCGCGCTGCTCCTCGCCGACGGCCGCATCACGCTGATGCTGTGGTTCTCGCTGGCCCTGCTCGCCGGGATGCTCGTCATGATCCGCAACGCCTACGGGGCGCTGTCGGTGATCGCCACGGGCGCGGTCATCTTCGCGGTGTCGTGGCTGGGCAGCGCCACGGTGCAGGCCGGGTTCGCCTACCTGGCCGCCTGGTTCCTGCTGCTGGCCGCCACCCGCCCGGTGATCGAGCTGCAGCGGATGCGGGCCCGGCACATGGCGCCGAGCTCCGACGCCGACCAGCTCGCCCACCTCACCGGCGTCCCCGGGCTCGCGTGGGTTGGCCTGTTCGCGGCCACCGCCCTGCTCGCCCTGCTGGCGGGCGGCGCCCTGCTCGTCCCGGACGTCTCCATGCCCGACCTCCCGACCCCGCCCGGCTTCGGCGGGACGGGCTGACGCCCGGCCCGCGCCGTCCGTCCCCGACTGTCCGAGGGCGCGGATAGTTTCGGCTGTGTGAGGGATCGGTGGTCTCGTGAGCAGGTGCTCGGGCTCGCGCCCGACGCGGCGTCCGCCAAGGCGGCGGGGGGCGTCGCCAAGCCCGCCAAGTGGGCGCGCACGGGGTGCGACGACGAGGCGGTCTGGGGCGACTGCCAGGGCAGCGGCAAGTCCGTCTACCGGACGTGCGCCGACCTGACCGGCCCCGCGTTCCGGTGCACGTGCCCGAGCCGCAAGTTCCCGTGCAAGCACGCCTTGGCGCTGCTTCTCCTGTGGGCGGACGGCCTCATCCCGGCACCCCCCGCAAGTGACACAGCCCAGGTCGGGGTGCGGCCGGGGTGGGTGGCCGAGTGGATGGAGGACCGCCAGGAGCGGGCCGGCAGGACGGCCGGGCGGCGGGCGGCGTCGGCGGCCAAGGCCCGCGACCCGAGGACGGTGGAGCGGCGGGCCAGGCGGGTCGACGACGGGCTCGCCGAGCTCGACCAGTGGCTCCGCGACCAGGTCGCGCACGGCCTCGCCCAGGCGGAGAAGGCCCCCTACCGGCTGTGGGACGACGCGGCGCGGCGCCTGGTCGACGCGCAGGCGGGGGCGCTCGCGGGCCAGGTCAGGGGCCTCGCCGCGATCCCGCGCCGGCCGGGCTGGCCCGGCCGCCTGCTGGAGGAGTACGCGCTGCTGCGGCTGCTCGTCCGGGCCTACCAGCGGCAGGAGGAGCTGCCAGAGGGGCTGCGCGCGACCGTCCGCTCGCGGGTGGGGTTCACCGTCCCGCAGGAGGAGGTGCTGTCCGGCGGGGAGCGCGTCCGGGACGTGTGGTCGGTGACGGGGTCGCGCGACACCGCGCAGGAGCTGCTCACGACGCGGCGGGTGTGGCTGCGCGGGAGCCGGACGGGTCGGCCCGCGCTCGTGCTGTCCTTCGCCGCGCCGGGCACCACCCTCGACACCTCGCTCGTCGTGGGTACGCAGGTCGATGCGGAGCTGGCCTTCTATCCGGGCGCGCAGCCGCTGCGGGCGCTGGTCGCCGAGCGGCACGGGGCGGCCGTGCCTGGCACGCCCGCGGGGACGTCGGTCCGGGGGTTCCTGGACGAGCACGCCGCGGCCGTCGCGCTCGACCCGTGGCTGGACCGCTGGCCCGCGACGCTGGAGAGGGTCCGCCTGGCGCGCACCGAAGGAGGAGAACTGCACGTCGTCGACGACGCCGGTGACGCGCTGCCGCTCCGGATCGGCGAGCCGTGGCGGCTGCTCGCCCTGTCGGGGGGCGGGCCGGTCACGCTGGCCGGGGAGTGGCGCCCGCTGGGCCTGCGCCCGCTGGCCGCCTGGCACGAGGACGAGGGGACGGTGATCCTGTGACGGCGTGGGACGAGCACGTCACCGCCGCGCTGCTCGGCACCGAGCGCCGCGACCCGCCCGCCCTGGCGGAGGCGCCCGGCGACGGCGGCGAGGGCGCCGGCAAGGCGGGGCGGCTGCTCGACCAGGCGGCGCTGCTGGCCGTCCGGCGGCGGGCGGGCCTGGTCCCGTCGGGCGCGGGCCCCGAGCCCGTGGCGTCAGCCCCGGTGGAGGACGCCCCGGCGGTGCCGAGGGCGGCCGCGGCGCGGCTGCGGCGGATCCTCGGCGGCGAGCAGATCCGGGTGCTGCCCGAATGGCTGGACGCGGCGGCCGCCCGGGGCCTGCGGGTGCCCGCCCAGGCGCTTCCCGACCTGCTGGAGCGGGGCCGCAGTGACCGGATGCTGCGGCCGTCGATCGCGCGGGCGTGCGGGAGGCGCGGGGTGTGGCTGGCCCTCCAGAACACCGACTGGGCCTACCTGGTGGGTTCGGGCGACGATCCGGGCGGCGGCCCCGAGGTGTGGGAGACCGGCACCCGCAACCGGCGGGTCGCCTATCTGACCGGGCTCCGCGAGACCGACCCCGAGCGCGCGCGGGGACTCCTCCTGGAGACATGGGCCAAGGAGCCCGCGCCCGATCGCGCCGCGTTCATCGCCACGTTCGCGCATGGGCTGTCCCTCGACGACGAGGAGTTCCTCGAGACGGCCTTGGACGACCGCGGTAAGGACGTCCGGCAGATCGCGTCCGACCTGCTGGCCCGCTTGCCGGGTTCGGCGTACGGGGAGCGCATGGCGGCGCGCGCACGGGCCTGCCTGACGGCCGAGGAGCGCACGGTCGGGGGCCGCAGGCGGACGTGGATCCGGGTGGAGCCGCCGCACGACCATGACGAGGGCATGGCGCGCGACGGCGTCCCGTTCCATCCGAGCGGGTCGTTCGCGCCGCGCGGCGGCGGCGCGCCGGTGGGGACGCGGGCGGCGTGGCTGCGCGAGATCCTGGCCCGCACCCCGCTGGTCACCTGGGCGGAGCTGTTCGGGCTGCCGCCCATGGAGATCGTGTGCCTGCCCGTCTCCGAGTCCGACGGGCGGGACGTCCGCATCGGCTGGGCGCGCGCCGCCCTGGGCCAGCGCGACACCGAATGGGCGCGGGCCCTGCTCAGGGGCGGCGTCATGGCGGACGAGCCGGAGGAGCTCGCCGACCTGCTGTCCGTCCTGCCCGGCCCGGAGCGCGACCCGGCGGCGGTCGACCTGCTCCGCTGGGTGGAGGGGCGGTCGGGCCCGCTGCGGGTCCTCGAACGGGTGCCCGGGCCGTGGGCCGGGCCGCTCGCCGCGGCGGTGGTCGAGACGCTGGCCGCGTCCGCCGAGCGGCTCACCCGCCGCGACGAACTGCTGATCACGCAGCTGTGCCGGCTCGCCGACCAGCGGCTCGACCCGGCCGCCGCGGCCCGCCTGGCGGGCCTCGGACCGGCCGCCCCGCAGGCCGTCACCGACCTGATCGCGACCCTGCGTTTCCGCGACGAGATGCTGAAGGAGCTTGACCAGTGACCGAAGAGGCAGGCCCGGTCGGGGGCGCGTCCCCCGCGCCGACCGCGGACGCCGTGCTGCGCCCGCACGCCGAGCAGGAGCACGCCGGCGAGCTGGCGCGGCTGGCCGAGCACGACGACCGGCCGCGGCCGCCCGGCTGGCGGCTGTCGCCCTGGGCGGTCACCACGTACCTGCTCGGCGGCGAACTGCCGGACGGCACGCTGATCAGCCCGAAGTACGTGGGCCCGCAGCGGCTGATGGAGGTCGCGGTGGCGACGCTCGCGACCGACCGGGCGCTGCTGCTGCTCGGCGTCCCCGGCACGGCGAAGACCTGGGTGTCGGAGCATCTCGCCGCCGCGGTCAGCGGCGACTCCACGCTGCTCGTGCAGGGGACGGCGGGCACGGCGGAGGAGGCGATCCGCTACGGCTGGAACTACGCGCGGCTGCTCGCCGAGGGCCCCTCGGAGCGGGCGCTGGTGGAGAGCCCGCTGATGCGCGCGATGCGGCGCGGCGCGGTCGCCCGCATCGAGGAGCTGACCCGGATGCCCTCCGACGTCCAGGACACCCTCATCACCGTCCTGTCGGAGAAGACGCTGCCGGTGCCGGAGCTGAACACCGAGGTGCAGGCGCGCAAGGGCTTCACGGTCATCGCGACCGCCAACGACCGCGACCGGGGCGTGAACGAGCTGTCCAGCGCGCTGCGCCGCCGGTTCAACACGGTCGTGCTGCCGCTGCCGGAGTCCGTCGAGGACGAGGTGGAGATCGTCGCGCGCCGCGTCGACCAGATCGGCGCCGGGCTGGAGCTGCCCGAGAGCCCGGCGGGCCTGGAGGAGATCCGGCGCGTCGTCACGGTGTTCCGGGAGCTGCGCTCCGGCGCCACGGCCGACGGGCGCACCAAGCTGAAGTCGCCCAGCGGGACGCTCAGCACCGCCGAGGCCATCTCGGTGATCACCAGCGGGCTGGCCCTGGCGGCGCACTTCGGCGACGGCGTGCTGCGCGCCGCCGACGTGGCGGGCGGGATCGTCGGCGCCGTCGTCCAGGACCCGGTGTCCGACCGGGTCGTGTGGCAGGAGTACCTGGAGGCGGTCGTCCGGGACCGGCCCGAGTGGCGCGACTTCTACCGCGCCTGCCGGGAGGTCTCTTGAGCCAGGTCGAAGTCTTCGGCATCCGGCACCACGGGCCGGGGTCGGCCCGCGCGCTGCGGGGTGCGCTGGAGGACTTCAAGCCGGACGCGGTGCTGATCGAGGGGCCGCCCGAGGCCGACGCGATCGTGGAGCTGGCGGGCGAGGCCGGGATGGTGCCGCCGGTCGCGCTGCTCGCCTACTCCCCCGCCCCCGCCGACGGCGACCGCAGGGCCGCGTTCTGGCCGTTCGCCGAGTTCAGCCCCGAATGGCAGGCGATCAGGTACGGGCTGTCGGCGGGCGTCCCGGTCCGGTTCTGCGACCTGCCCGCCGCGAACCAGCTCGTCGCCGCGGAGGAGGAGCCGCCCGAGGAGGGGATCCGGCTCGACCCGCTCGGCTGGCTGGCGAAGGCCGCCGGGTACGACGACGCCGAGCGCTGGTGGGACGACGTGGTCGAGCACCGCCACGACGGCCCGTCGCCCTTCCCCGCCATCGGCGAGGCCATGGCGGAGCTGCGCGGCGGGCTCGAACCTCCCCCGCGGGAGGCGCAGCGCGAGGCCCACATGCGCCGGACGGTGCGCCGCGCCCTCAAGGAGGGGCTCGACCGGGTCGCGGTCGTGTGCGGGGCGTGGCACGTCCCCGCCCTGCGGGCCAGGGTCCCGGCGGCCCACGACGACAGGACGCTGCGCGGCCTGCCGAAGACGAAGGTCGCGATCACGTGGGTGCCGTGGACGCACGGGCGGCTCGCGGGGCGCTCCGGCTACGGCGCCGGCGTGCGCTCCCCCGGCTGGTACCACCACCTGTTCACGGCCCGCGACCGCCCGATCGAGCGCTGGCTGACCGCCGCCGCCCGCGTCCTGCGCGAGGAGGACCTGCACGTCTCCTCCGCGCACGTGATCGAGGCCGTCCGGCTCGCCGAGGCCCTCGCCGCGCTGCGCGGCCGCCCCCTCGCCGGGCTGGACGAGGTCACCGAGGCGACCCGGGCCGTCCTGTGCGAGGGCGCCGACCTGCCGGTCCGGCTCATCCAGGACCGGATGGTCGTCGGGGAGCGGCTCGGCGCCGTCCCGGAGCGGACCCCGATGGTGCCGCTCCAGCGCGACCTGCAGGCCGAGCAGCGGCGGCTCAGGCTGAGGCCGTCCGCGCTCGACAAGGAGCAGGACCTCGACCTCCGCAAGCCCACCGACCTGGAGCGCAGCCGCCTGCTGCACCGGCTCCGCCTGCTGGACGTGAACTGGGGCGTGCCGTCCGAGAGCCGCTCCAAGGGGACGTTCCGCGAGACGTGGACGCTGGCCTGGCGGCCCGAGTTCGACGTGGAGCTGATCGAGGCCGGCGCGTGGGGCACCACCGTGCGGGGCGCGAGCACCGCCCGCGCCAAGGCGGCCGCCGAGGACGCGACCGCCCTCGCCGACCTCACCGCCGTGGCCGAGCGCTGCCTGCTCGCCGACCTCGGCGAGGCGCTCCCCGCGGTCATGCGCGCCCTCGCCGACCGCGCCGCGGTGGACGCCGACGTCGCGCACCTGATGGCGGCGATGCCCGCGCTCGTCCGCGCGCTGCGCTACGGCGACGTCCGCGGCACCTCCACCGGCCCGCTGCGCACGGTGCTGGACGGCCTCGTCGTCCGCGTCTGCGTCGGCCTCCCGCCCGCGATCACCGGCCTGGACGACGACGCCGCCCGCGAGTTCCTCGGGCACGTCGACGCCGTCCACGGCGCCCTGTCCCTGCTCGCCGACGGGGGCCACATCGAGCGCTGGCGCCGCACCCTGGAGGGCCTGCTCGGCCGCCCGGACACCCTGCACGGCCTCATCGAGGGCCGCCTGACCCGCCTCCTGCTCGACGCCGGGCGGCTGCACGACGTCCCCGACCGGATGGCGCGCGCGGTGTCCGTCGGCGCCGCGCCCGACCGCGCCGCCGCGTGGGTCGAGGGCTTCCTCGCCGGCGGCGGGCTCGTCCTCATGCACGACGAGGCGCTCCTGCGGCTCGTCGACGAGTGGATCTCCGGGCTGCCCGCCGACTCGTTCACCGACGTCCTCCCCCTGCTGCGCCGCACCTTCGGTGCCTATCCCGCCGCCGAGCGCCGGGCCATCGGCGAGCGGCTCCGCCGCCGCGGCGCCGCTCCCGCCGGGCGGGCCGGGCCGGCGGAGGAGGACGTGGACGCGGCGCGGGCCGCGCCGGCGGCCGCAACGGCCCTGCGGATCCTCGGATGGGAGAGGCCCTCGTGAGCGACGAGACCGTGACCGACGAGCACGTGAGCGGCGAGAGCGCGGACGACCGGCTGCGGCGCTGGCGGCTGGTCCTCGGCGGCGACCAGGCCGACGGGACCGGGGCGACGCTGACCGGGGACGACGTCCGCATGGACGGGGCGCTGGAGCGGCTCTACGGGGCCGGCGGCGGCGAGGGGCGGCCCAGGCCCGGGCGGCGCGGCGCCGGGCTCGGCGACTCGGCGCCTTCGGTGGCCCGGTGGCTCGGCGACATCCGCGCGTACTTCCCGTCGAGCGTCGTGCGGGTGATGCAGAAGGACGCGATCGAGCGCCTCGACCTCACCCGGCTGCTGCTGGAGCCGGAGATGCTGGACGCCGTCGAGCCGGACGTCCACCTCGTCGGGACCCTGCTGTCGCTGAACCGGGTGCTGCCCGACAAGGCGCGGGAGTCGGCGCGGGCGGTGGTCCGCAAGGTCGTCCGCGACCTGGAGCGGCGGCTCGCGCAGAAGACTCGCTCGGCCGTCGGCGGGGCCCTGGACCGGTCCGCGCGGGTGCTGCGCCCGAGGCGGCTCGCCGACGTCGACTGGGACCGCACGATCCGCGCGAACCTGCGCCACTATCTGCCCGAGCAGGGGACGCTCGTGCCGGAGCGGCTGATCGGGTACGGCAGGCGGCGGCAGGCCGTCAAGCGGGACGTGGTGCTCGCGATCGACCAGAGCGGGTCGATGGCGGCCTCGGTGGTGTACGCGAGCGTGTTCGGGGCGGTGCTGGCGTCGATGCGGTCGCTGCGCACGTCGCTGGTGGTGTTCGACACCAGCGTGGTCGACCTCACCGACCAGCTCCACGACCCGGTCGAGGTGCTGTTCGGCACGCAGCTCGGCGGCGGCACCGACATCAACCGGGCGATCGCGTACTGCCAGGGGCTGGTGACGCGGCCGGCCGAGACGATCCTCGTGCTGGTCAGCGACCTGTACGAGGGCGGGATCCGCGACGAGATGCTGCAGCGGGTCGCGACCCTGACGGCGGCGGGCGTGCAGGTCGTCGTGCTGCTCGCCCTGTCGGACGAGGGCGCGCCCGCCTACGACCACGACAACGCGGCGGCGCTGGCCGCGATGGGCGTCCCGGCGTTCGCGTGCACGCCGGACGCCTTCCCCGGCCTGATGGCCGCGGCCATCGAACGGCGCGACCTCGGGGAGTGGTCCGAGCGCGCCGCGGGAGACCGGTGACGGCGTCAGCGGGAGGGGCGGGACAGGCCGCGCGCCAGTAGGACCACCACGACGGCGGTCAGGGCGGCGTGGCCCGCCAGCGCGGACGGCTGGATCTGGACGAGCGCGCCCCAGGCCGCCCACATCGCGACGCGGGCGACGCGGGCGGCCATCACCGTCCACGCCGCGGAGCGGCTGCCGCGCCACGCCAGGATCACCCCGACCAGGGTGACCACCGCGACGACGGCGAACGACGAGGCCACCACGGGCAGCAGGCCGCCCCGGTGGCCCTCGCTGAGGGACGGCCGGGCGATCAGGATCGCGAGGGCGGCGACGTCCAGGGCGGCGAGCAGCCCGGCGAGGAGCAGGCCGGTCACGACCGCCGGACCGCGCCGCAGCCGCCGCGGCCCCGCCTGCGCGGCGGACGCCGGCGGGCCCGGAGCGGGCGCGGTCGGAGTCGGGGCGTGCGGGGTGGGCGCGTGCGGGGTGGGCGCGTGCGGGGTGGGCGCGTGCGGGGTGGGCGCGTGCGGGGTGGGCGCAGGCGGTGGCGGCGTCCGGGGCCCCGGCGCCTGGACGAACGCGCCGCCGGCCGGTTCCGGCGCGGGGACGGCGTCGGGCGCGGGCCTCGGCGCCGGGGCCGTCGGCGGGGCGAGGCGCTCGGTGGGGATCTCCAGCCGGGCGTGCCTCTCGCTCTCGCCGAGCAGCCAGAGCAGGACGTCCTCGGAGGTGGGGCGGGCCTGCGGGTCCTTGGCGAGGCACGCGGCGGCGACCTCGGCGAGCGGGCCGGGCAGGGCGCCGAGGTCGGGCGTCTCGTGCAGGATCCGGTACATCACCGCGGGCAGCGGGCCGCCCGCGAACGGGTCGCGGCCGGTGGCGGCGAACAGCAGGGTGCTCGCCCACGAGAACAGGTCGGCGGACGGCCCGACCCGCCCGGTGAACTGCTCGGGGGCCATGTAGGCGGGCGTGCCGACGACCTGGCTCGTCATGGTCGCGCCCGCGTCGAACGCGCGGGCGATCCCGAAGTCGATCACCCGCGGCCCGTCCGGGCCCATCAGCACGTTCTGCGGCTTGAGGTCGCGGTGCACGACGTTCGCGCGGTGGATGGCCGACAGCGCCGTCACCGAGCTGATCGCGAGCCGGTCGAGGGCGGCGCCGGTGCGCGGCCCCTCGTCGCGGACGAGGGCGCGCAGCGACGGCCCCGGCACGTACTCGCTGACGATGTAGGGGCGGTCGCCCGCCACGTCGGCGGCGAGCATCTGCGCGGTGCAGAACCCGGCGACCCGCTCCAGCACCGCCAGCTCGCGGACGAACCGCTCTCGCGCGTACGCGTCCCCGACGAGCTGGGCGTGCAGGAGCTTGACGGCGACGCGGGAGGGCCCGGGGCCCGGCGCCGCGGGCCTGCCGAGGTACACCACCCCCTGGCCGCCGGCGCCGATCCGGCCGAGCAGCTCCCAGCCGCCGAGCCGGGTGGGATCGGCCGCCGTGAGGGGAACCGGACCCGCCATTCGCACCCCCGCGAAAAAAATCGAGCATTCCTGCGGGCACAAAACCGCTCCGCCCGGCATCGAAGAGTATAGGTTCGGCGAACCCGAGGCGGGGGAAGAGGATGCTGGAGATTCGTTCGACAATTGCGCGGCCCGGGGCCCGCGCCCGGTCGCTGGCGGGGGCCGTCGCGGCCCTCGTGGCGGCGGCGGGCGCGCTGTCCGGGTGCGGGGACGCCGGCGCGACCATCACGCGGCTGACGGTGGGATCGCCCGGTCCCGAGCCGTACACGCTGGTGGCCGGCACCGACCGGAGCGACGTGAAGGCGCGGCCGCAGGCAGGCGGCACGAGGGAGGGGGACGCACCGGGACTCTACGGCGGGACGCGCCGGGCCTCGACCTGCGACCGGGCCAGACTGGCCGCGTTCCTGCAGGCCAACCCGGAGAAGGCGCGGGCGTGGGCGCAGGTGCAGGGCATCGCGGCGAGCGACATCCCGCGGTACGTGTCGCGGCTGACGCCGGTGCTGCTGCGCACCGACACGCTGGTCACCAACCACGGGTACTCCGAGGGCCGGGCGACGAGCGGCCCCGCCGTCCTGCAGGCCGGAATGGGCGTTCTGGTCAATGGTTACGGAGTGCCCACGGTGAAGTGCAATTGCGGCAATCCCCTCACTCCGCCCGACAAAAAGATCTCTACCCGGAACGCGGCGTACAGTGGCCGGTCCTGGCCGGGATTCGAGAAGGGGAATGTCACCCGGATCCGGCCGCGGGATTCCCGGGAAGGGACGATCACCACTTTCGTCCTGGTCGACCCGGAGGCCACGATGGGGTTCGAGCGGCCCCGCGCCACCGAGGGCAAGGCGGACGGGCCCCCGACCGCGCTGCCGGTGACGGAGACGGTGGCCGCGCCGAGCGACTCGCCCGCGCCGTCCGGCTCGGGCCTGGAGTCGCCGGGCACCGAGTCGCCGGGCACCGAGTCGCCCGGCACGGGGACTCCCGGCACGGAGACGCCCGGGCCGCAGACGCCGGGGACGGAGCCGCCCGGGCCGGAGACGCCGGAGCCCGGGCCCTCGACCCCGGGCGCGGGCGTGACCACGCAGGCCCCGGGTACGGGCGCCGGGGGGATGGAGACGCCGGGCGAGGGCGGGCACGGACCGGTGTCCCTGCCGCCGTCGGAGGAGCCCGCTCCCGTGACCTCCTGACCCTGGTGCGCTATCTTTGCTCATATGAGCAGTGCTTCAGATGTCATCGCCCCGGACGCCTGCGCCGTCCGGGTGGTCGACGCCGCGAAGGTCGCCGCCGTCTCGGCGTCCCTGCCGGACGGGGACACGATCACCGAGCTGGCGCAGGTGTTCGGGCTGCTGTCCGACCCCGGACGGCTGCGGGTGATCACCGCGCTGCTCGAAGGAGGGGAGATGTGCGTGTGCGACATCGCGGCGGCCTGCGGGCACTCGGAGTCCGCGGTCTCGCACGCCCTGCGCCTGCTGCGCGCCAACCGCGTGGTCCGGGTCCGCCGCGCCGGCCGGATGGCCTACTACCGGCTGGCCGACTCGCACGTCCGGCTGCTGCTCGATCTCGCCCTCACCCACGTCGGCCACGGGGAGGAAGGCACATGATCGGGGACCGTGAGGACGCGCCCGGCAAGCGGGGGCACGAAGGGCACGGCCACGGGCACGGGCACGGCCACGGGCACGCCGTCTCGGCGGGGGCCGACCGGCGGCTGCTGACCGGCGCGCTGGCGCTGATCGTCGCCTACATGTCGGGCGAGGTGGTCATCGGCCTGCTCGCCGGGTCGCTGGCGCTGATCACCGACGCCGCGCACATGATGACCGACGCGTTCGCGATCGCGCTGGCGCTGGTCGCGATGCGCATCGCCGCGCGCCCGCCGAAGGGCGGGTACACCTTCGGCCTGCGCCGCGCCGAGATCCTGTCCGCGCAGCTCAACGGCCTGACGCTGATCCTGCTCACCGTCTACTTCGTGTACGAGGGCGTCCGGCGGCTGATCGAGCCGCCCGCCGTGGAGGGGCAGTTCGTCTTCTGGACGGCCCTCGCGGGCATCGCCGTCAACGTCGCGGCGACCGTGCTGATCAGCCGGGCCGACCGGCGCAGCCTGAACGTCGAGGGCGCGTTCCAGCACATCCTGAACGACCTGTTCGCGTTCGTCGCCACCGCGGTCGCGGGCCTGGTCGTGTGGACGACCGGCTTCGCCCGCGCGGACGCGATCGCCTCGCTGGTGGTGGCCGCGCTGATGCTCAAGGCCGGGTACCGGCTGCTGCGGGACGCGGGCCGGGTGCTCATGGAGGCCGCGCCCGCCGGCGTCGACCCGTCCGAGCTCGGCGCCCGGCTCGCGGGGCGCCCGTGCGTGGAGGAGGTCCACGACCTGCACGTGTGGGAGGTCAGCTCGGGCTACCCGGCGCTGTCGGCGCACGTGCTCGTCGACACGCAGGGCGACTGCCACGCCGTCCGCCGCGACCTCCAGGAGCTGCTGCGCGACGCCTACGGGATCACGCACACGACGCTGGAGGTCGACCACGTGGACGAGCCCGCCGGCGGCGGGCACGGCCACTGCGACGACGCGCACGGCCCCCGCCATATGGCGGAGGCCGACGAGCCCCACGAGCACGCGGGCACCACCCCGTGCGACCACTAGCCGCGCGGTCGCGAGGGCCGGTCGGCCGCGGGGCCCAGTGGTCGCCGAGCCCTCGGGAAGCGCAGGGCCTACCGCCGGCGGGCCCCGCGGCCGGGGTGATCGGCCGGCCGGCGGGGCCCGGTGGTCAGCGGCGGGTGCAGGGGGCGCCGTTGAGGGTGAAGGCGGTCGGAGGCGGGTTCGTCCCGGCGCTCGATCCGTTGAAGCCGATCGTCACCGAGTCTCCCGGCCGGATCGTCCGGTTCCAGTCGAGATTGCGTGCGGTGACGTCCGGGCCCTTCTGCGCCCAGGCGGCGTTCCAGCCCTGGGTGATGCGCTGGTCCGCGGTGAACGAGAAGCCCAGCGTCCAGCCCGAGACGGGCGAGGCGCCGGTGTTCGCGACGGTGACCTGCGCGGTGAAGCCGCTCCCCCACTGGCTCTGCACCGTGTAGCCGACCTCGCACGCCGACGCGGCCGGGCCGTCGTCCGCGGGGATCTCGACCAGCGTGATCGAGGACGCCGGGAACGTCGAGGTGAAGCCGTCCGCGCCCACGGCCACGTCCGGGGCCCGGACGATCGCGGACTGGTCCGCGCCGCTGTACCGGTAGACGCGTCCGGCTGCGGAACCCGACCGCCCGGCGATCGAGACCGTGCTGGTGAGGTCGTCGGTGAGCGACTTGTTCACGATCATCAGGGTGAGCGCCTTGTCGGACGAGCGCTCCGCCGCGTACACCGCGAGCCTGCCCTGGTCGGCACTCGACGCGCGGACGGACGTCTCGCCGAACGAGGCCCCAGCGCCGTCGTAGTTCCGGTACATGCGGAAGGCGTAGGCGCCCGGGTCGGACGTGCCCGGCGGCGCCCACAGCGTCGCCAGGTCGAGGCCCTCGCGCCCGAAGATCCCGAGTACGTCGGCCTGGGCCAGCGCCCCGTTCAGGTGCCCGAGCGCGCCCCAGTTGTACTCGGTGATCGCCAGCTTGGTGCCCGGGTAGTTCTGCTCGACGAGGTCCCGCATCCGGGGGATGAAGTTGATCGGCTGGTTGATCCAGCTCTCGTCGGTGTAGGAGGGGTCCCACAGCTGCCGGGTCGAGCGCAGCCGCAGCTCCTGGGTCGCCGCGTCGCCGGGGTCGGTGGAGGACACCCCGGCCTGCTGCGGGTAGATGTGCTCGTCGAAGTAGTCGAGGATGCGGGTGCCGTGCTCCTCCTCGTAGGCCTTCATCTGCCGGAGGTACCAGTCCGCGAACGGGAGGCCGCCGTGCGCCGCCCGGTCCGGCGGGTCGGACCAGCAGTCGCCGCCCTCCCGGTCGCAGGTCTGCTTGTCCAGGCCCGACAGGGTGAGCGACTGGAAGCCCCAGCCGACCGGCCCGAGCGTCTCCGCGCCCGGGTCGGCGGCCTTCACGGCGGAGGCGATCGCGTACGTCTGGCGGCGCATCTCGTCGTAGCCGGCGCCGTCCGGGTGGACGTCGCGGTGGGTCGCGTGCCAGAGGTCGGGCTCGTTGTCGAGGTCGTAGAAGCGCACGCCGCCGCCGTCCGCCCGGCCGTACTTGCCGGTCAGGTGGGACAGCCAGTCGGTGACGTACTCGGGGCCCGCCGGGACGCTGGTGTCCGCGGGGTCGTTGCCGGTGACGTTCGTGCCGTCCGGCTTCACGCCGTTGCCGCAGTCGGGCCGCCACTGGGTGTCGGCGCCCTGCTGCGGCCCGTACTTGGCGATGCCGAACCCGCAGGTGTAGTCGCGGCCCTTCGGCGTCCAGCCGATGAGCGGGACGGTGAGGAGCGTGTCGGTGCCGGTCCGGCGGTCCTGCTCGGTGAACTGGTCGGTCTCGGACCCGTCGGGGAGCTTCGCGGGGTCCGGGGCCGGGCCGGGCACGTTCTCGAAGTACCAGTCCGAGCCCCGGTTGGTCTCGTCGTAGAGGTAGTTGTAGCGGGTCGTGGCGTTGCCGCCCCACCGCCGGACGGGGAGCCGCAGTTCCTTGGCGAGGGCCTCGTCGGCGAAGTTCATCCCGTAGACGTAGGGGCTGATCGCGTGCCGGGACGCGGACGGGTCGACGGTCAGCGCGGGGCCGTCCGCGGCCTGCGCCGGGGGCGCCGCCCACGGCAGGAGCGCGGCGGCCGCCACGGCGGCGAGCCAGGCCTTCCGGGTCATGTCACACCTCGCATGCCTTGTCGTTGACCTCGAATGCGGCGGGCGCGCCGCTCGCCGCACCGGTCGCCTGGAACCCGACGGTGACGGAGGCGCCGGGCGCGAGGGAGGCGTTCCAGTCCAGGCTCTTGGCGGTGACCGCGGCGCCGCTCTGCGACCAGGTCGCGCTCCACCCCTGGGTGACCTTCTGGTCGCCGGGGAACGCGAACTCCAGCGTCCAGCCGTTCAGCGCCGAGGACCCGCCGTTGGTGATCGTGACCTGCGCTGTGAAGCCGCCCGACCAGCTGTTCTGCACCGTGTAGGCGACCTTGCAGGACGTCCCCGGCGTGCCCGGGTCACCGGGGTCGCCGCTCGGGTCCCCCGCGCCGAGCAGGTAGGGGTCGAGGTAGGACTGCTTGGCCGTGTTCACGGTCGTCCAGTCGTCGTTGAGGATGCCGCCGGTGTCGCCCGAGTTGGGGTTCCACGACCAGAAGGTGAAGGAGATCCCGCCGGTGCCCTTGCCGAGGTAGGCCATCAGGGTGCGCAGCCAGGTCTGGTCGCGCGGGTCCGAGAGGGTCGTCCCGAACTCGCCGAGCAGGACGGGCGCGACGTTGTTCTTGTACAGGTAGCCCCAGTTCTTGTCCCAGATCCCGGCCAGGTTGGACGGGAAGGACGGGTCGTCGAACCACGGCTGCGGGTACACCGAGGTGGCGTAGTCGTGGGCGGAGTAGACGAGCCGGTTCGGGACGTCCAGCCGCACCGGGTACTGCGCCGCGCCCTGCAGGTTGCCGCCCCACCAGTAGTTGTCGCCGTCATGGTCGTTGACGCCCTCGACGATGATCAGCCAGTTCGGGTTGGCCGCGAGGATCGCGTTCCCGGCCCGCTCGGCGGCGAGGCGCCAGTCCCGCGTCTGGTCGCCGCAGCCCCAGCAGGCCGGCGAGTGCGGCTCGTTGTGCAGGTCGGCGCCGATGACCGTGGTGTCGCCCGCGTAGTGCCGGGCGAGCATCGTCCAGTCGGAGATCCAGCGCGACTCGGGGTAGGCGGCGGTGTACCAGAGCGCGGACTGGCCGCCGGAGTCCGGGCGGTGGCGGTCGAGGACGACCTTCAGCCCGATCCGCCCCGCGTAGGCGATGATCTTGTCGAGGATCTGCAGCCCGTTCAGGCCCTGCAGGTCGGGGTTCTTGGCGTAGTCGATGCTGTTCGGGCTGCTGCCGGAGTCGAACAGCTGGCTGCTGTAGGGCAGCCGCAGCGTGTTGTACTTCAGGCTCTTGATCTGGTCGAGCATGTCCTTGTAGCCGCGCGACCAGAGGCCGTGCGGGGCGTAGTTGGACGTCTCGGCGCCGAACCAGTTGATGCCCGTCATCCGCACCGGCTGCCCGTTCGCGTCGAGCAGCTGCCGGCCGCTGGTGTGCCAGTAGCCGGCGCCCGCCGCCTGCGCCGGGCGCGGCACGGCCTGGACTAGGGCCAGCGCCAGCAGCGCGGCCACGAGGATCGGGACGAGCCGGATCCGCCGGAGTCTCGCGGTCATGGTCGTTCTCATGCGGGGTCCTCGGTCGAGCCAGTGGGAGCGCTCCCAAGGTCGCGACCGGCGACCGGCCTGTCAAGGACGCGGCCGGGCGCCCCGCGGTGACCAGGCGTCCCGCGTGAAAACCCGTGAAACGGCGGCGCGCCTCTACGAGAGCCCGAACAGCTCGGCCGGGCCGCGCCAGCAGACCGACCGCAGCCAGTCGTCGCCGAGGTCGAGCGCGGCCAGCGACTCCAGCTGGTGCGCGTACTCGTAGGGGATGTTCGGGAAGTCGGTGCCGAGCAGAACGCGCCCCTCCAGGCCGAGGTCGCGCAGCCGGGGCAGCAGGGCGTCCGGGAACGGCGCCAGCGCGGCGAAGCGGGTGAAGATCATCGTCGTGTCGAGGTGGACGCGCTCGTAGGCGTCGGCCAGGGCGAAGAAGCCGTCGAACTCCGGCGCGCCCAGGTGGGCGACGATCGCGGTCAGGCCCGGGTGGCGGGCCAGGACCTCGCCGAACGGGCCGGGGCCTGTGTAGCCGTTGGCGACCGGCCCGGACCCGGCGTGCACGAGGGCGGGCACCCCGGCGTCGGCGAGCATCCCCCACACCGCGTCCAGTTCCTTGAGGCGCGGGTCGAAGCCGCCGACCTGGAGGTGGACCTTGAAGACGCGGGCGCCCGCGTCCAGCGCGCGGCGTACGTACTCCTCGACCCCGGGCTCGGGGTAGAACGTCGCGGTCTGGATGCATTCGGGGACGCGGGCGGCGAACTGGGCGGTCCACTCGTTCAGCGACTCGGCCATGCCGGGCTTGTGCGGGTAGGTGAGCGAGGTGAACGCGCGGACGCCGAGCCCGCGCAGGAGGCCCAGCCGCTCCTGCTCGGAGTCGCGGTAGCGGATGGGCCACTCGGTGCCGATCAGCGGACCGGCCTCGTCGAAGTACCCCCACACCGCGCTCATCAGGCGCGGCGGCATGAAGTGGACGTGGACGTCGATGATGCCGGGCAGCCCGAGCGAGCGCCAGAACGCGGGGACAGCTGAATCAGAACGGGGTTCGGCCACGACCCGACCCTAGCCGCCGCTCAGGTGATCTCCGCGAGCAGGGCGGGCAGCGTGGCCCTCAGTTCGCGGCGCCAGTAGGGCCAGGTGTGGGTACCACGGTAGAAGTGCGTGGACACCGGGACGCCGAGCTTCCTCAGCTTGCCCGCGAACTCCCGCGAGACGGTGTGGGCGAGGGCCTCCAGCACGTCGCGGGGGGCGGCCTCCCGGGACGCCGGGCCGTGGTCGAAGGGGCCGGGGGTGCCGTCCCCCGCGCTCACGTGCACGCGGACGCCCGCCAGCCGGCCCGCGAGGTCGTACGGGTTGTGCTGCCGCCACACGACGCGCTGCGCCTCGGGGTCGCCCCACACGTCCGTCCAGTCGAGGGACGGAGCGCCGATCGCGACGCTCAGCTCGACGAGGTCGGCCACGTCGAGCCCGGACGGGTCGCGGTGCAGCGTGTGGACCGGCCCGCTGAACGACGCGGCCGCCCGGAAAAGGCCGCGGTGCCTGGCCGCATACGCCAGCGCGCCGAGCCCGCCCATCGCGTTGCCCGCGACGGCGCGCTCGGCCCCGGCCCGGTATCCGCGCTCCAGGATCTGCCTGAGCTCGGCGAGATGGAAGGTCTCCCACTTCGGCGCCCCGCCGCCGCCGCGGTTCCACCAGTCGGTGTAGTTGCCGCACGGGCCGCCGTCCGGCATGACGACGATCACGTCGGCGTCCTCGGTCAGCTCCTCGATGTCGCTGTGCTCGCTCCACGCGGTGTGGCCGTCCCGGCCCGCGCCAGCTCCGTGCAGGAGCCAGAGCACCGGCCAGGTGCGGGAGGCGTCCCGTGACCAGCCCGGAGGCAGCAGGAGGCGGGCATGGGCGACGCTCTCCAGGACGGGGGAACGGACCGCGAGGTCGAGGACGCGGCGGCGCGGGCGGCGCTCGCCGACCACGGCCGCGCCGTCGTCGGCGGGGGCGCCGGCCGGGGCCGTGCCGCCCGCCGCGATCGACGCGGTCAGCCCGGCGACCGCCGCGATGAGACCCGCACCCGCCAAGCCGCGCATCCACATGTCCACGCCCCGGTCTTCCAGAACTCGCCTTCTGTAAAGGTTCCCTCTGACGGGAATGTTTCAACGCTGTGTAATCGGTTTATAAAATGTCGGGCCGGGAGTTCCGGTCCACGTTCCTTGTAGGGTGACGCGGACGAAGGGGGCGACCGGCGGAGATGCGGAGCGTCCAGATGCGGAGCAAGGCGGAGCTGCAGGCGGCGATCGCGGACGGCGGACGCGCGGTGCTCGTGATCAACTCCCGCTCCCGGCGGGGCCGGCGGCTCTACGGCACGGCCCGCCGCCTGCTGCGCGAGGCGGGGCTGGAGTTCCCGCACGTGTTCCCGGTGACCGACCCCGCCCGGCTGCGGGAGCTGTTCGCCGACGTCCTCGCGCTGGAGCCCGACCTCGTGGTCGTCGGCGGCGGGGACGGCACGGTCGCCGAGGCGGTCGGGCACCTGGCGCACCGCGACATCGCGCTCGGCGTGCTGCCGCTCGGCACCACCAACAACTTCGCCCGCAGCCTGGAGCTGCCGCTCGACCTGCCGGGCGCGGTCGCGACCCTCGCCCTCGGCCGCCCGGACGCCGGCAAGGTCGCCGACGTCGACGTCGGCTGGTTCGAGTCGACGGGCGACCCGCAGGGCGAGGGGCCGGGCGCCGACCGGGAGCACATCTTCGCCAACATGGTGAGCCTCGGCCTGTCGGTCGAGGTCGCCGAGCACGTCCCGCACACGCTCAAGCGCTTCATCGGGCGCCCGGCGTACGCGCTGACGGCGGCGCGGCTGCTGCCCCGGCACGAGGCGTTCACCGCCCGCATCACGATCGACGGCGAGACGCACGAGGTCGCGACGCACCAGCTCAACATCGCCAACGGCGCGCACCACAGCGGGCAGCGGATCGCCCGCGACGCCAGCCCGGACGACCGGCTCCTCGCCGTCTACCGGCTCGGCGACGAGCGGCGGCTGCGGCTGGCGTCGGCCACGGCCCGGCACGTCCTCACCGGTCCGTGGCGGTCCCTCGAGGACGACGCCTTCCTCACCACGGCGCACGTCGAGGTCGAGACCGACCCGCCGATGCAGGTGGACGTGGACGGCGAGGTCCGCGGCCGCACCCCGGTGTCGATCAAGCTGCGCGGCAACGCCCTGCGGGTGATCGTCCCGCAGTCGTTCGTCGACACGTGACCGGCCGGGAAACCCGCGCGGCCGGCCGCTACCGCGCCGTCGCCCCGGGCACCTCGCCGGGCCGGCCCGGCTCGCGCTCGTCGGCCATGACGTAGGCGCCCGCCTCCAGTCGCTCGATCAGGCCGAGCGTCCAGGCCGTGGCGGAGTCGGCGGAGTGGACCCACCAGCCGAGCAGCTCGCGCAGGTGGTCGGAGGGGTTCAGCTCGTCCAGGTGCGGGGCGACGGAGGCGCGCCAGCCGGCCAGGCCGTCGAGGCGCTCGCGCAGCAGGGCCAGCGCCTCGGCGCGCGGCAGCTCGGTGAGGAACCCGAGGCCCGCGGTGAGCATCTCCGGGTGCCGGACGTCGACCGCGGCGAGGGCGCAGCGCAGCAGCCGGTGGAACTCCTCCCGGCCGGCCTCGGTGATCTCGTAGTCGGTGTGCGGCGGCCCGGCCTCGCTCTCCTCCACCTCGTGGGCGTGCAGCAGGCCCTCCTTGGCCAGCTGCCTGAGCGCGTGGTAGATCGAGCCCGGGTTGACGTGGGCCCACTCGTCCGAGCCCCAGGAGAGCAGCTCGCGGCGGACCTCGTAGCCGTGCGCCCGCCCGAACCGCCGCACCCCGCCGAGCACCAGCAGCCGCGTCGTCGACATCCTCTCCCCCTGATCGCAAACCTGTTCAGGGTAGAGGGTCCCGCGCGCGCCGCGCGCGCGGGTCACCGCTTCAGGGCGTCGAGATCCTCGGGGGCGAGCGCCAGGTCCGCGGCGGCGACGTTCTCCTCCAGGTGGGCCGGGGAGCCGGTGCCGGGGATCGCGAGCATCACGGGCGAGAGCGCGAGCAGGCCCGCGAGGAGCACCTGCGGCACGGTGGCGCCGTGCCGGGCGGCGACCGCGTTCACGCGCGCGTCGTCCGGGATGCCGAACCCGCCGAGCGGGAAGTAGGGCGCGTAGGCGATCCGGTCGCGCTCGCAGGCGGCCAGCAGCTCGGTGTCCTGCGGGAGCGTCACGTCGAACCGGTTCTGGACGGCCGCGACGGGCGCGATCCGCCGCGCCTCCTCCAGCTGGGCGTGGCTCACGTGGCTGAGCCCGAGGTGCCGGATCAGACCCTCCTCGCGGAGCCCGGCCAGGACGGCGAAGCGCTCCCCGACCGGCTCCTCCGACGGGGCCTCCAGGCCGCCGGGCCGCAGGTAGACGAGGTCGAGCCGGTCGAGCCCGAGCTCGGTGAGGTTGCGCTCCACCTCGGCGCGCAGCCCGGACGCCGGGACCTGCCCGGTCGGCATCGGGTCGCCCGGCCCCCGGTACGGTCCCACCTTCGTGGCGATGACGAGGCCGGGCGGGTAGGGGGCGAGCGCGGCGCGGATCATCTCGTTGGCCGCCAGGCCGTCCTGGTGGTAGTAGAACGCGGCCGTGTCGACGTGGTCCACGCCCAGCTCGACGGCCCGCTGGAGGATCTTGATCCCGATGTCCCGGTCGTTCGGCGGCCCGCCGAGGGTGCTCACGGGCAGCCGCATCGCGCCGAAGCCCATCCGGGAGATCCGCAGATCGCCGCCGAGATCGAAGTGTCGTGTCATGCGGTCCACTGTGCTGCGCCCGCCCGCCGGGGGCGAACGGCTGGCAGCTTGCTGCCACGGCGGCGCGGGGCGGGCCGCGTGGCAGACTGGATCCGTGAGCGTCGACCTTGACCGGAACGTCGTGCTGCGCGGCGAGGCGGAGCTGGTCGAGCGCGCCGGACCGCTGTTCCTCGCGTGCGAGGAGTTCGCCTGCGCGGCGACCGACCAGAACACGTGGGCGCTGCCGGGCCTGCGGGAGCGGATCGTCGCCGAGCGGCGCCGGATCCGGCCCGCGCCCGCCGTCCGCAAGCTGTACACCCCGGCGGCCCTCGCCGATGAGGAGTCCGAGCGGCGGCTCCTGGAGGTCGCCGCCGCGGGGGTCCTCGTGCGGATCTGCCCGACGCCGCTCCCGCACGAGACGATCATCGTGGACCGCAGGGTCGCCATCCTCGCCGGACCGCCCGAGGGCGGCGTCCGCGAGTACACCGTCGTCCGGTCACCGGGCGTGGTGAAGGGCGTCGTCTCGCTGTACCAGGCGACGTGGGAGACGTCGGCGGAGCTGGTCGACCACCGGCGCGGCCGGCCGCCCGCGCTGGGCGAGGAGAGCCTGCGCATCCTGCGGCTGCTCGCCGGCGGGCTGAAGGACGAGGCGGCCGCGCGGCGGCTCGGCATGTCGCTGCGCACCTACCGGCGTCGCGTCGCGGAGATCCTCGTCCTCCTGGACGCCGACTCCCGCTTCCAGGCGGGCCTGCGCGCCCACGAGTTCGGACTCATGCGGCGGTGAGATTGGGGGCGTGGGGGCACCCCCCCACAATGACTCGCCTGACCCCTCAGCCGGTCAGGCCCTCGGCCGGGCAGGGCCGCAGCCGGGCAGGGCTCAGCCGCCGACGAGCGGGACGAGCCTGATGAAGACCAGGTCGGGGTCGCCGGTGAGGTCGATCTCCTCGTCGAGGTCCTCGACCTGCCGGTCGCCGGCGAGCACGAAGAAGCCGTTGCCGAGGAAGGCCCGCTCGGCGATGTCGGCCTGCCGCTCCCAGTCGAGGCGGCGGGGCTCGCGGAGCCGGTAGCCGTTCAGCTCCGCCTCGGCGCCGTCCGGGCGGACCAGGCCGTTGAACCGGTCGGACGGGCGGGCGTTGTGCCGGGCGACCTCCTCGCGGACCCGGAGCCTGATCAGCTCCCGTACGGTCATCCGGTCGGGCAGCCCGGCCACCTGGAACCCGGCGACGGGCGCGCCCGCCGCCGTCTCGTCGCGGAAGGTCACCGCGGGCATCAGGCACCTCTCTTGATCTGCGCCAGGATGGACTCGTCCTCGATCGCACCGTCGGCGGCGAGGAGGAACGCCTTGCTGAGGATGAGGGAGAGCCGCTCGTCCTCGAACGGCAGGAAGACCTTGGCGCCCGTCTTGCGGCGCTCGGGAACGATGCAGAGGTACGTGTCGTCCGGTTCCATCGCGATGTTGGCCGAACCGAGGTGGATCCTGTAGGTGCGCAGGTCGCCGCGGACGACCAGGTGGCGGCCGTCGATCGTGCAGCGGTCGGCGATCTTCGTGCGCGGCAGGACGCGCTCCAGGGCGTCCCTGCGGGTCCGGGTCGACTCGGCCAGGTCGGCGTGCCACTCGCGCACCCAGTACTCGTGCGCCTCGCCGTCCTCCCACATGGGGTCGGCGGCGATGGAGGTGACGCCGACGAACAGGTCCACGTCCCGCATCGCCTCGCTGAACACCAGCGGGGGGACGTCGGCGAGCGCCGCCTCCCGCCAGCCGCCGCCGTCGGCGCGGCGGTCGAACATGACGCGGTTCGTGCCGGCGATCTCGTGCTCGCCCTGCCAGTCGGCCAGGACGTGGGAGAACCTGACCCGCCACTCCCCCGCCGCGAGCGTCCGGGCCGCCTCGTCGGAGCCTCCGCCGTCCCAGGGGCCGAGCAGCGCGCTCGTCCAGCCGCGGGCCCGGAAGAGCGCGAACATCCGCCGGTAGTGGACGAGGTGGGCCGCGAACCGGTTGGAGTACGTCCCAGTGCCCTCTTCCGCCGGGGTGAGCAGGTAGATCTCGCGGAACGCCTGCTTGAACGGCTGCCGGATCCGCCGGTCGACGAGCAGGTCGCGCCACGCGCGCACCTCGTCCGGCCGCGACCTGATCGGGTGCCACAGCCGGACGGCCGCGTCGTCGGCGGCATCGGGCATCTCGTCCGTCTCGGGCAGGATGGTGCGCCGGTCGCCGGGGGCGACCTCGATCTCCCAGAGGAGCACGCGTACCGTCGGCCCGGCGATCGGATGGAGCAGGAGCGTGTCGCGCCAGTGGCCGAACGGATGGACTGCGTCGACGGTGAATCCGGCCTCCAGCGCCCGTGCGAGCGTGACGAGCTGGGCGTTGACGCGCGCGACGAGGTCGCGGAGCTCCTTGAGCTCGTCCTTGTGGTCGCGGCGGGCGGCGGCGGGGACGCCTTTCAGGGCCTTGCCGTCCTTCTCGAAGGCCAGCTCGGCCTTGCCTGCGACGGTGACGACGGCGGTGTGGCCGCCGAGCTCCCGGCGCAGGACGCCGCCGGGCCCGAACCCGTGGTCGGGGAGGCGCAGCGCGACCTCGGTCCGCTCGGCGAGGGCGGCCTCGACCTTCTTGAGCATCTTGTCGAGCTGCTTGGGCACCCCGGCGTGCCGGACGTTCCGGCGGACGTTCCGGACGGCGGTGACCAGCTCGGGCGTCGGGAACTCCTGCGCGGCCCGGACGATCTCGTAGAGCAGCGCCTGCGACGGCAGCGTCTTCGCCTGCGTCGGCGCCACGGAGATGTCGGGCAGGAGGCGGTCGAACAGGGCGGGCAGCCACGGCTCGTCACGCAGCAGCGCGATGCGCGCGGCGAGCCCGACGGCGGCGACCTCGTCCCCGGTGAACGCGCTGTCCGCGCGGAACGGGATCTCACCCTCCTGGACGGCGCGGGCGCGGGCGGCGGCGGCCTCCAGGGCCCGGCGGGCGAACTCGGCGCAGGCGGGGACGGCGGCGACCCGCTCCCACACCTCCGGCGGGACAGGCGGAGCGTTGAACGACCGGTTCTCGGCCACCTGGGCCAGCAGGACCCGTTCCACCGGGGCGAGGCGCAGGACGGCGTCCAGTTCATCGTGCACGATCGGCCCTTTCCAGACCTGGTGGAGGCGCCCGGCGACCGCGCGCAGAACGTCGTCGCCCGCGAGGCCGCCGATCGCGAGCAGCGCGAAGGGCTGGTCGAGGCGCTTGCGGCTCAGGAGGTACTCGACCAGCGTCCGGGCCGGGCCCGAGACGTCGGGCCAGGGCCCGGTGCAGCGGACCAGCGCGCCCGCACCGAGCTGGATGTCGGCCCACTTGCGCTGGGCCAGCCCGCCGACGAGCGCCTGGAACATCCGCTCGCACGCCTCCGGCGTGTAGCGCGGCTGCCTGTTCTTGGCCTCGTCCTCGATCCTGAGCCGGACGGACATCGACACGAACGGGGCCTCACGGCCCACCGCGTAGGCGGCGGGCACGAGAGCGCCGAGGTCCTGGTCGGACAGGACCGACAGGTCGGGATACCAGGTGCGGAACTCCTCGTCCTCCGGCGCCGGGTCGGTCATGGCGCGCAGCAGCCGCGCGGGCAGGTCCATCAGGCGCCCCTCTTGATCTGCCGGAGGACGGACTCGTCGGTGATCCGGTGGTCGGCGGCGAGCAGGAACGCGGTGCCGAGGATGCGCGTGAGCCGCTCGTCCTCGACCGGCAGGAACAGGCCCTTCTGCCGGGCCCGCCGGACCGGCTCGACCAGCAGCCGGTCGTTGCCCGGCTCCATCAGCACGCCGCCGGAGCCGAGGTGGACGCGGTAGGTGCGCAGCCCGCCGCGGACCACGAGGAACCGCCCGTCCACCGAGCAGCGGTCGGCGATCTTCGTGCCGGGCAGGACGCGGCGCAGCACGTCCCCGCGGATCTCGGCACTCGCGGACGGCTCGCCGAACGGGTCCTCGTCCGCGGCCGGGGCGGCGCGCAGGAACAGGTCGGCCTCCCGCATGCCCTCGCTGAACACCAGCGGCGGGACCTCCCGCGGCGGCACGTCCCGCCAGCGGCCGGCGATCCGCCGCTCGAACGCCACCCGCGCCGGCCCTCCCCCGCGGCCGACCCGCCACGCGCCCCCGGCGATGACGTGCCGCAGCCGCGCGTCGAGGCGGCCGCGGCGCAGGTCCGCCCCGGCGCCGGACGGGCCGGGGCGGTAGGTCTCGCGGAACGCCTGCCGGAACGACTGCGTCATCCGGTTGCCGGTCACGAAGGCCCGCCAGGCCCGGACGGCGCCCGGGAACGCCCGCGCCGGATGCCACAGCCGCACCCGCGCGCCGCGCGGCGGGACGGGCAGGGCGCGGCCGTCCACGGTGACCAGCACGTCCTCGCCCGGGGTGGCGGCGTGCCAGTGCCCGTCCGGCGTCTCGAACTCCCAGACCAGGCCGGACGCGACCGCGCCGGTGACCGGATGGTCGCGGTAGTGCCGGCACCACTGGCCGTACGGCCAGGTCCGCTCCAGCGCCATCAGCGCCTCGACCCGCGCCCGCTCGGCGGCCAGCGTCTCCCGGACCTGCTTCACCAAGGCCTTCGTCTCCTTGACCTGGGCGGCGAACGGCACCCTGAGCGCGCCCGGGACGGTCGGCAGCGGGCGGCCGTCCGCGCCGATGAAGGTGAGCCGCACGGTCAGCGGGTCGGTGATGGCGAGGACCGCCTGGTAGCCGCCGATGTCGCGGGCGAGCGAGCCGTCCCTGCCGAGGCCGTGCGCGGGCACGGCGGGCTCGTCGGGGCCGGACGGGCGGTCCAGGAGGGCGAGCGCGGCCGGCGGCGCGTGAAGGTCGTCGGACATGAGGTGATCTTTCCAGATGGAAGCTCCGGTTCCGGGGCGTTTCAGGTGATCACACCCCCGATCTGGCGGCGGATCGAGGCGTCGGTGATCTTGTGGTCGGCGGCCAGCAGGAACGCCTTGCTGAGGATGAGCGAGAGCCGCTCGTCCTCGAACGGCAGGTACAGCGTGCCGGGCGGCCGGCGGCCCTGGACGATGCACAGGTAGGCGCCGTCCGGTTCCATCAGCACGTTGGCGGACCCGAGATGGATCCGGTAGGTGCGCAGCTCGCCGCGCACCACCAGGTGGCGGCCGTCGAGGGCGCAGCGGCCGGCGATCCGCGTGCGCGGCAGGATGCGCTCCAGCGCGGCGCGGCGGACCTCGGCGCTCGCGGTCAGCGCGCCGAAGGCCGCCGCGCGCCGGTAGGCGGCGTGGCGGTCCTCGCCCCGGTCGGCCCAGTCCGGGTCGGCGGCGATGGAGGTGACGCCGACGAACAGGTCCACGTCCCGCATCGCCTCGCTGAACACCAGCGGCGGGACGTCGGCGAGCGGCGCCTCACACCAGCGCCGGCCGTGCCTGCGCTCGAAGCGGACCTGGTCGGTCGCGGCGTGCTCGACCGTCCAGTCGCCGCCGTCGTCGACCGGCTCGTGGTAGAAGCACGCCCGCCATTCGCCGCCGCCGAACTCGCCGCGCGCCTCGCCGTTGTAGCCGCCGTCGTGCGGGCCGAGGAAATTGGCCTGCCAGCCCCTCTCCTTGAACAGGGCGTACAGCCGCCGGTAGTGGACGATGTGCGCCGCGTACCGGTTGGAGTAGGTCGCGGTCTCCTCTTCCGCGGGGGTGAGGAGGTAGATCTCGCGGAACGCCTGCTTGAACGGCTGCCGGATCTCCTCCTCGACGACGCGCTCCCGCCATGCCCGCACCTCGTCCACGGCCGCCCGGATGGGATGCCAGAGCCGCACCCGCGCGGCACCGCCGCCGGCGGCGCCGGAACCGACCGGCAGGGACGCGCGCCAGACGCCGTCCTCGCCCTGGAACTCCCAGATGAGGCCGCGGACGACGGCGCCGGTGATCGGGTGGTCGCGGTAGTGCTCGCACCATTCGGCGTAGGGCCAGACGCGGTCCTCGGACATGAGGCCCTCGACGCGCGCCCGCTCGCTCGACAGCGTCGCCCGCACCTCCTTGGCGAGCGCCTTGAGCCGCCTCAGCTCCTCGGGGAAGCCGTCCTTGACCGCGGCCGGGGCCGTCCGGGAGGCGCGGCCGTCCGCGCCGGTGAAGGTCATCCGGACGGTCGCCGCGCCTTCGACCGCGACGCGCGCCCGGTGGCCGCCGAGCGTCCGCTCCACCGCGCCGTCCGGGCCCAGGCCGTGGGCGGGGACGGTGCGCTCGACGAGCTGCGCCCGCGTGATGCCCTGCCGCTCGGCCGCCGCCTGGAGCGCCGTGTCGAGCTGCTTGCGCAGCGCGCGGTCCCTGATCGGCGCGCGGAGCCGCCACAGCGCCTCCAGCGCGCGCGGATCGTCGATCGCGCCCAGCGCGTTGATCGCGGCGCCCGCGACCTTGAGATCCCTGACGACGTCGCCGGACACGCTCGCGCGCAGGGCGAGCGAGCGCAGGCGAAGCACGGCCTCCGCGCCGCCGGTGAGGGCCCCCGCCCAGACGATTCCGCGCGCGACGTCCCCATGGTGCGGTTCGACCAGGTGGTGGTACCAGCAGGACCGGTCGGTGCCCGGGGCGTCGTCGTGGGGGCAGTACGGCGCGTCCTCGGCGAGGGCGCGGAGGCACTCGGCGACGTCCTCGCGCGCGGCCGCCTCGTCCATGAGGGCGACGCACGCGCGGTGCCACTTCAGCGTGGGGCGCGGCGCCGAAAGGCTCGCCAGGTGCCGGACGAACCGGGCCAGCTCGGCCGACGGCGCCGCCCGCGCACGCTCCCGGAGCGGGGCGGCCCACGTGCCGTGGACGGGGAGCACCCCTTCGGGCAGGTACGCCTCGTCCACGATCGCCAGCAGCGCCTGGAGGCGGCGGTCGACCCGCTGCCGGTACCCGATCGGGACGTCGGCCCGCGCGAAGCTGCCCTCGACCCGCTTCAGCAGCGGCGCCAGCCCGCGCAGAGCCCCGGCGTCGAGGCGCTCGGCGGCGGGGAGGACTTCTTGGAGGAGCAGGGCGAACCGGTAGCCGTCCTCCCCGGACTCGCAGGCGCGCGCCAGCAGCGCCTGGACCGTTTCGAGGCCGTCGCGCGTGCGCGCTTCCGTGGCGGGGGTGGCGTCGGGCATGCCGGGATGCTGGCAGATCCGACCGACAAAACGCGCCGCGGCGACACCTGTTCAGTGACTTCGTGGTCACCTACGCTCGGGGGGTACCGAGACAGAATGAGGTTCGGGGCGGCCATGGCGCACAGCGTTGTGATCATCGGGAGCGGGTTCGGCGGGATCGGGATGGCGATCCGGCTGCGGCAGGCCGGCGTCCACGACGTGGTGGTCCTGGAGAAGGCCGGCGACCTCGGCGGGACCTGGCGCGACAACACCTACCCGGGCGCGGCCTGCGACGTCCCCTCCCACCTGTACTCCTTCTCGTTCGAGCGCAAGACCGACTGGTCGCGCCGATTCCCGCCGCAGGCGGAGATCCTGGAGTACCTGCGGCACTGCGCCCGCGAGTACGGCGTGCTGGAGAAGATCCGGTTCGGCGCCGAGGTGACCGAGGCGCGCTTCGACGAGGACGCGGCGCTCTGGCGGATCTCCACGACGACCGGTGACCTGGAGGCGCGGGTCCTGGTCTCGGCGTGCGGGCAGCTCAACCGGCCCGAGCTGCCGCCGATCGAGGGGCGCGAGTCGTTCGCCGGCCCGTCCTTCCACTCCTCCCGCTGGGACCACGGCACCGACCTGCGGGGCAGGCGCGTGGCGGTGGTCGGGACCGGGGCGAGCGCGATCCAGATCGTCCCGGAGGTCGCCGCGCAGGCGGCGGAGCTGCTGCTGTTCCAGCGGTCCGCGCCGTACGTGATCGACAAGCCCGACCGGCCGTACCGGGCCTGGGAGCGCGCCGCGCTGCGGGCCGTGCCGGGGCTGTACGCGCTGAGCCGCGCCCGGATCTACGCGCTGTTCGAGGCCCGCGCCCTCGGCTTCATCCGGTACCCGCGGCTGATGGGGGTCATGGAGCGCGGCTTCCGCCGGTTCCTGGCCGAGCAGGTCGCCGACCCCGCGCTGCGCGCCGAACTCGTCCCCGGATACCGCATGGGATGCAAGCGGATCCTGCTGTCCGGCGACTACTATCCGGCGCTGACCAGGCCGAACGTCCATCTGGTCACCGACCCGATCGAGCGCGTCACCCCGGCGGGGATCCGGGCGGCGGGCCGCGCGCACGAGGTGGACGTCATCGTGTACGCGACCGGGTTCCGCTCCACCGAGTTCCTGTCCCCCATGAAGATCGTCGGACGGGACGGCCGGGAGCTGAACGAGGCGTGGCGGGACGGCGCGCAGGCGCACCTCGGCATCACGGTCAGCGGGTTCCCGAACCTGTTCCTGCTGTACGGCCCCTACACCAACCTCGGGCACAACTCGATCATCTACATGCTGGAGTCGCAGTTCCGGTACGTCCTCGGCTGCGTGGAGGCGCTGCGCGGCGCGGGCCTCGACTGGATCGACGTGCGGCCGGACGTGCAGGACGCCTTCACCCGGGACATGCAGGAGCGGATGCGCTCGACCGTGTGGCAGGCGGGCTGCCAGAGCTGGTACATGACGGCCGGCGGCAAGATCGTCAACAACTGGCCGGGCTACACCTTCGCCTACCGCCGCGCGACCCGCCGCCCCGACCCGCGGCACTTCCGCGCGCGCCGCGCTACCGTCCGGTAGCCGACGCGGCCTAGGCTCGGTGCCATGCCGACCGCCTTCATCACCGGCGCGACCGCGGGGATCGGTGCCGCCTTCGCCCGCCGCCTCGCCTCCGACGGGTTCGACCTGGTCCTGCTGGCCCGCGACGCCGAGCGGCTGGAGCGGACCGCCGCCGACCTCCGCGCCACCTACGCCGTGCGCGCCGAGACGCTGCCCGCCGACCTGTCCACCGACGAGGGGCTCGCCGCGGCGGAGGAGCGCGTCCGCAAGGACGTCGACCTGCTGGTCAACAACGCCGGGTTCGGCAACAAGGGCGTGTTCCTCGACGTGCCGGTGTCGGACGAGCTGACCATGCTCCGCGTGCACTGCGAGGCCGTCCTGCGGCTCACGCACGCCGTCCTCCCCGGCATGCTGGAGCGCGGCCGGGGCGGCGTCGTCAACGTCTCGTCGGTCGCGGCGTTCGCGACGCGCGGCACGTACGGGGCCTCCAAGGCCTGGGTCGTGAACTTCAGCCAGGGCGTCGCCGCCGACATCCGGAACCGGTCGCGGGGCAAGGTCCGGGTGATGGCGCTCTGCCCCGGATACGTCCACACCGAGTTCCACGACCGCGCCCAGATGGACATGTCAGGCGTGCCGGAGTTCCTGTGGCTGGACAAGGACGACGTCGTCGCCACCGCCCTGCGCGACCTGCGCCGCGGCGTCCAGGTCAGCGTCCCGGGGGCGCAGTACAAGGCCGTCGTCGGCGCCACGCGGCTGCTGCCGCGCGGGCTCATCGCCCGCCTGTCGTCCACCACCGGCCGTAAATACGATTGATCATTTAGTCAAGGGTCACGGCCTTGTCACGGGCGGTGCGACAAGGCAAGGTGGCAGGGAAGTCGATTCGATGGCGCGCCGGACGACTCTTCCCGCCCCCGTCCGCCGAAGGGTCTTTCCCGATGGGTCACGACCTGGGCTACGCCGCCCTCGCCCTGCTCGCCACCACCGTCTACTACATCGCCTTCCTCGTCTTCCGCGTCTCCGCGCGCCGGATGGAGCCGCTGCGCGGCAGCCGCCCCTTCCGGGTCGCCCGGCTCATGCTGACCGACCCCGTCTGGCTCGGCGGCGGCCTGCTGCTGTTCCTCGGCCTCGGCTACGAGGTCGTCGCCTTCTCCGCGATACCGCTCGCCGTCGCGCAGCCCGTCTTCGCCCTCGGGCTGGTGTTCCTCGTCGCCTTCGCGGTGGGGGTCCTCGGTGAGCGGCTGAGCGTGCGCGAATGGGCGAGCGTCGCGCTGTTCGTCCTCGCCACGGGGCTGATCGGGCTCTCGGCCACGGCCGAGGGCGAGCCGCACGCGGACGCCACCCTCACCGGGACGCTGACCCGCCCGTGGCCGATGCTCGCCGTGTGCGCCCCAGCGGTCGTCGTCGCGGCCCTGGTGTGGCTGGTCGGCGACCGCCGCACGGGCGGGCGGCACGCCCGCAAGCTCGCCGGGGTCGCCTACGGGATCGGCGCCGGCGCCTGCGCCGGGCTGGCCGAGGCCGGCATCCGCGGCATCTCGATCCTCTACGAGGACACCGGCAGCGTGCGGGCCGTGCTGGAGTCCCCCTACCCGTACCTGACGCTCGGCCTCGCCGCGATCGCGCTCGGCCAGTTGCAGGTCGCGCTGCAGCGCTGCCGGGTCGCGATCGTCGCGGTCGTGCTGACCGTCATCGGCCGGACGTACCTGGTCGTCAGCAGCACCGTCCTGTTCGGCGAGCAGTGGCCGCGCGACACCGGGCCGTTCGCGCTGCGTGCGGGCGGCTTCGCGCTGGCGCTGGCCGCGCTGGCGCTGTTCCCCCGGTACGAGGACCCGGTCGCGCCGGTCCGCGCGGCCGCCGGGAAGGGCGTGCGCGCGACCCCCTGATCGCTTACAGTGCCGGGATGGCGCTGCTCTCCCGCCGGCTGCTCGGCACCGCACTGCTCGGAGCCTCCCTGGGGCTCGCGCCGCTCGCCGCGCCGCCCGCGAACGCCGTGCTGGGCGGCGCCCCGGTGCCCGCGGCGCGGTACCCGTGGCTGGCCGCGGTCGGGTCGCCGATCTTCTTCGTCCGGCCGTCCGGGCAGTTCTGCGGCGGCGTGCTGACCGCGCCCGACCGGCTCCTCACCGCGGGCCACTGCGTGTCGATGTTCCGCTCGGTGCCCGGCGTCCTGACGGTCACCTTCGGCCGCGACGACCTGACGAACCGGGGCGGGGAGACGGTCACGGTCAAGTCGGTGCGCGTGCACCCGAAGTACCGCGAGACCTCCTTCAAGGGCGAGACCGTCAGCCACCACGACCTCGCCGTCCTGACGCTCGCCCGCCGCGTGAACCGCCCGTCCGCACCCCTCGGCGCGCCCGGCGACGCCCGCACCGGCGAGATCGCCGGGTGGGGCTTCACCTCCGAGAACGACCTGTTCAACACCCGCCTGCGGGCGGCCCGCGTGCCGCTCCCCGGCGACGCGGCATGCCGGCGCGCGTACGGCGACTCCTTCGACCCGTCCGACATGCTGTGCGCCGGATCGGCCAAGGCCGACTCCTGCCAGTTCGACAGCGGCGGCCCGCTGATCGCCGGCGGGCGCGTGGCCGCGCTCGTCTCCTGGGGCTACGGCTGCGGCAAGCCCGGATACCCCGGCGTCTACGCCAAGCTGGCCTCCATGCCCTGACCCGGCACCCCGGCCGGACGACGGAACCGGCCGCGGAACGTTCCTACCCGCGCGGACGGATAAACTCGCCCGCGTGTCCGAGCCGAAGTTCGAAGTCCAGATGCTGCACGACCGGGTCATGATCAAGACCGAGAAGGACAGCGGTGAGCGCCGCAGCACCGGCGGCATCGTCATCCCCGCGACGGTCGAGCAGCAGAACCGGCTCGTCTGGGGAGAGGTCTGCGGCGTCGGCCACCACGTCCGGATCGTCAAACCGGGCGATCGCGTGCTCTACCACCCCGGCGACCAGTACGAGGTCGAGATCCAGGGCGAGAACTACCTGGTCATGCGCGAACGCGACCTCCACGCCATCGCCAGCGAACGCCCCGAGCACGGCACCGGGCTGTATCTATAGCCTTTCTCTCCTCCTTCGGGCCTTGAAGGCCCTCCATCGTCGAGAAACGCGGGCGATCGCTGGCATCGCTCCGTCTCGCCTTGGCGGCTCGCTGCGCGATCAGATTCTTGCTTCGCTCGAATCTGCCTTCGGACGCGATCGCAGAGGTTGGGGTCGGCGCGTGGTTGCGGTGCCGGTTGAGGTCGCGGCTTTCCTGAAGGCCTCGACGCTCTCGCGGTCGCCTCTTGCCGTGCGGCGGCGGGTGCACGACGTTGTGGAGCGGTCGGCACCCGCACTCGCAGCCGTTTGGAGCCGGGCATCTGCCTGGCTGCCACCCACTCGGTCCGACCCGGCGTTCCGGGCGGCGGGTCAGTGCGCGGCCTCGAACTTCTGGATCACGTCGGCCGGGATGCGGCCGCGGTCGTTGACCGGGATGCCCGCCGACCGCGCCCACCGGCGGATCTCGGCGCTGCGCTCGCGGCTGCCCGCCGTGCGCGCGGCGGGCCGGCCCGCGGTGCGGCGCGCCTTGCGGGCGTGCTCCCGGTAAGGCTCGATGACCTTGCGCAGTTTGGCGGCGTTCTTCTTGTTCAGGTCGATCTCATAGGCCTTACCGTCGAGCGCGAACGCGACGGTTTCCACGGCCTCCCCACCGCTGATGTCGTCGACCAGGTGAACCTTGACCTGCTGCGCCATGAATTGCCTTCCCCTTCGGTCAGTGACGAATGACGGTCCCGTCTTCCATACTAGGCCGCCGGGGAACAGACCAGGTCATCGACGCTGTGCCGGGCATGGCCGCGGCCGCGCGAGGCACCGCCCCATGTCCCGGTATAAAGGCAGCGGACCGGCACACGCGCGACGCCTCTGCAATTCGAACCCTGCCTTGGGGATCTTATTGCCTTTCTGTGTCTATTGCAGCGCTCTCCTCCTTCGGGCCATGGCGGCCCTCCATCGTCGAGCACTGCGGCGATCGCTGGCATCGCTCCGACTCGCCTTGCGGCTCGCTGCGCGATCAGATTCTCGCTTCGCTCGAATCTGCCTTCGGACGCGATCGCGGGCCCCCGGGTTGGTGCGTGGTGCTGTGGTGGTTTCGGTCTTCGGTTCTCAGGGGGTGGCGGGGAAATTGCTGCGGAAGACGTTGTGGGGGTCGTGGTTCGTCTTGATGCCGCGCAGGCGGGTCAGGGTCTCCGGGGTGAACGCGTTCGCCGCGGTCTCCTCGGGGTTGAGGAAGGTGTAAGGCTTGCGGCCGGTGGTGGGCAGTTGGCCGGCCAGCGCGGCCTGCTTCGCGGCGACGGCCTCGGCGGTCGCCGGGTCGGACGGGATTCCGAACATGTAGAGCGCGTAGGGCTCGGTGAGCGGTCCGTGCGGGCTGTCGGACGGCCGGGCGAACGCGCCCTCCAGGTGCCGGATCTGCACGCTCAGCAGGGGGGCGACGGGGTCGGCCAGCAGCGCCTTGACCGCGCCGTCGTCCAGGGCGGTGAGCAGTTCGGCGCGCGAGCGGCCCGCGCCGGGGTCGGTGGGCTCGGCCGTGATGGCGCCCAGTTCGGAGACCGGCATGACCGCCCTGCCGTCGGACAGGGGCCGGGGCAGCCCGTCCAGGGGCCGCAGCAGGTCGCGCGCCTCGTCCGCCGGGCCGAGGTAGGTGGCGTCCACGGCGACCATGGGGTCGGCGCCGGGGAAGTGCAGCAGGTCCAGCCATGCGGTCAACGCGTCCGGGGCCGCGGCGGTGATCCGGCGGTAGGCGTCCATCACCTCGGACGCGTGCTCGGCCGACCACAGCACCCGGCCGCCGTAAAGGTGCGGTGCGGGGTGGAGGGCCAGTTCCAGGGACGTCACCACGGCGACGTCGCCGCCTCCGCCTCGTAGCGCCCAGAACAGGTCCGGGTCGGTGTCCGCGGCGACGCGGCGGCGGCGGCCGTCCGCGTCGACGATCTCCAAGGCGGTGACGGAGTCGGCGACCCAGCCGTGGGCGCGGCCGAACCAGCTCAGCCCGCCGCCGAGGGCGACCCCGGCGACGCTGACCACGGGAGAGCTTCCGGGCAGGCCGGTCAGGCCGTGCGGCGCGACCGCCGCCTGGAGCCGTCCGGAGGCGACGCCCGCGCCGACGCGGGCGCGGCGGGCGGCGGGGTCGATCTCCAGGGCGTCCAGCCGCCGGGTCCGCAGCAGGATCGCGCCCCCGGTGCGGCCCGTGGCACCGTGCCCGTTCGGCTGGGTCGCCACGCCCAGCCCGGCCGCGCGGGCGTGCCGGACGAGCGCGGCGACGTCATCGGCGTCGGCGGCCTCGACCACGGCCTCGACCGGCTGCTCCACGGCCAGGTTCCAGGGGCGGCGCGCGGCGTCGAATTCCGGGTCGCCGGGCAGCAGGACCCGGCCACGGACGGCGGATCGCAGGGCGTCCATCATGTTCCTCCGTAGTTCCAGTTCAGGTGTGCGGAGAACGATCTCCGCAACTCAATCTAGGAGGAAAGAAGACCGGCGATAGAGTGCAATCCCATGACGGAAAACTGGGTCAATCTGGCGGAGCGGATCGGAGCCGACCTCCATCTGGAGCTGCCGGGCGGCGGCGGGCGCCGGGCCGCGCTGACCCGGGCGCTGCGCGCGGCCGTCCGCTCCGGACGCCTGGCCCCCGGCACCCGGCTGCCGCCCTACCGGTCGCTGGCCGCCGACCTCGGCCTGGCCCGCAACACCGTCGCCGACGCCTACGCCGAACTCGTCGCCGAAGGCTGGCTGACCGCCCGCCAAGGCTCCGGGACGCGCGTGGCGCTCGGCGCGCAGCCGGCCCCGGCGCGCCAGGCGGCGCGCTCCGCCGGCGGCCGTTCCCCCGGACCGGCGCACGACCTCCGGCAGGGGCAGCCGGACGCCTCGTCCTTCCCGCGCGCCGCCTGGCTGGCATCGGCCCGCCGGGCGGTGACGGCCGCGCCGAACGAGGCCTTCGGCCCCGGGGACCCGCGCGGGCGCCCCGAGCTGCGCCGCGCGCTCGCCGAGTACCTGGCCCGCACGCGCGGCGTCCGGACCGACGCCGACCGCATCGTGGTCTGCTCCGGCTTCGCGCACGCCCTGCGCCTGCTGTTCGGCGGCGGCCCGCTGACCGGTCCCCTGGCGGTCGAGGGGTACGGCCTGCCCTTCCACCGGGGGCTGCTGGAGCAGGCCGGCGTGCGGACCCGCCCCCTGACCGTGGACGGCGACGGCGCCCGCGTCGACGAGCTCTCGAAAGTGGAGCGCGCCGTGCTGCTCACCCCCGCGCACCAGTTCCCCACCGGCGGTCCGCTGCATTCGCGCAGGCGCACGGCGGTGGTGGAGTGGGCCGCCGCATCGGACGGGCTCATCCTCGAAGACGACTACGACGGCGAGTTCCGCTACGACCGCCAGCCGGTGGGCGCGGTGCAGGGTCTGGCCCCCGACCGCGTCCTCTACATCGGGTCCGCCAGCAAGAGCCTGTCCCCCGCCGTCCGGCTCGGCTGGATGGTGCTGCCCGACCATCTGGTGGACGGCGCGCTCAAGGCCAAGGGCGAGCGCGAGGCGTGGGCGGGCGTGCTCGACCAGCTGGCCCTCGCCGACTTCCTCGACTCCGGCTCCTACGACCGCCACGTCCGCCGCATGCGCCAGCGCTACCGCGCCCGCCGCGACCGCTTCGTCACGGCTCTGGCCGAGCAGGCCCCCCACGTCCACGTGACGGGGATCGCGGCCGGCCTGCACGCCGTCCTGCGCCTGCCGCCCGGCACCGAGACCGCGGCCCTGGAGGCCGCGACCCGGGCGGGAGTGGCCGTCGACGGCCTGTCGATGTTCCGCCACCCCGCCGCCCGCCTCCCGCCCGAGGACGGCCTGGTGGTCGGCTACGCGACACCGCCGGACCACGCCTTCGAGAACGCGCTGCAAGCCCTCGTGCGGGTCCTCGCGCGCCCCGAGCTCAGCCGCCGAACAGGGGCAGGGTCGCCCTGACCGTCTCCACCACGCCGTAGATCAGCGGGATGCCGACGACGGCCCAGGAGACGACGAGACGCGGCACGGCCGTGTCGGTGGCCGTTTCGGGGTTCTCCTCCGGCGCGGGGCCCGGCGTTGACGCCATGGTGCTTCTCCTTCGCTGTCGGGGTCAGGTTGCCGGGCTGGGGTCGGAGACGCGGGCCTCGGCTTCCGCCGCGCGGTGCCGCTCCGCCACCGGGCGGATCAGCAGGTTCGCGGCGAAGCCGATCGCCAGGACCCCGACCATGGTGAACAGGGCGGGCCGGTAGTCGGCGGCCACGAGCGCGCCCGGCTCGCCGCGCGCGTCCAGGAACCGGTTCACGATCAGCGGCCCGGCGATGCCCGCCGCCGACCAGGCGGTCAGCAGCCGGCCGTGGATGGCCCCCACCTGGTAGGTGCCGAACAGGTCCCGCAGGTAGGCCGGGACTGTCGCGAACCCGCCGCCGTAGAAGGAGATGATCAGCGCGGCGAGGGCGACGAAGAACGCGGTCGAGGCGTCCCCGAAGAGGGCCAGCAGGACGTAGGCGGCCATGCCGACGCCGAGGTAGCCGACGTAGGTGCGCTTGCGGCCGATGTAGTCCGAGGTCGAGGACCAGACGAACCGCCCGGCCATGTTGAACATCGACAGCAGGCCCACGAACCCGGCGGCCTCGGTCGCCGACACCGACGTCGAGCCGCCGGAGCGGAAGAAGTCGCCGATCATCGGACCGGCCTGCTCCAGGATCCCGATGCCGGCGGTGACGTTGCAGAACAGCACCGTCCAGAGCAGCCAGAACTGCGGCGTCCTGATCGCGGACGCCGCCGAGACGCCGCGCGGAGCGACTGGCGCCCTGGAGGGCTCCGCCGCGGGCGCGAATCCGGCGGGGCTCCATCCCGGCGGCGGGACCCGCACGGTGAACACGCCGAGCATCATCACCAGGAAGTACGCGGCGCCCAGCGTGACGAACAGCAGCGCGACGGCGCCGCCGGACGCGGGGTCGCCGCCCGGGTCGTACAGCGCCAGCAGCCGGCGCGACAGCGGCGAGGCGACCAGCGCACCGCCGCCGAAGCCCATGATGGCCATGCCCGTCGCGAGGCCCGGCCGGTCCGGGAACCATCTGATCAGGGTCGACACCGGTGAGATGTAGCCGATGCCGAGCCCGATGCCGCCGACGAAGCCGTAGCCGAGGTAGACCAGCCAGAGCTGGCCGAGGGCGATGCCGAGCGCCCCGACCAGGAAGCCCGACGCCCAGAAGCACGCGGCGGTGAACATCGCCCGGCGCGGCCCGACGCGGTCCACCCACGTGCCCATGACCGCCGCGGACGCGCCGAGCATCACGATCGCGATGGAGAAGACGACGCCGACCGCGGTGAGGCTGGCGTCGAAGTGCTTGACGAGCGCTGTCTTGTAGACGCTGGTCGCGTAGGCCTGACCGATGCAGAGGTGCACGGCGAGCGCGGCCGGTGGAATGAGCCAGCGGTTGTACCCCGGTTTCGCGACGGTGTGCCGCAGATCGAGGAAGGAGAGCGCCACGGCGGGCCTCCGGTTCGGGAGCGGATCCGGACAGGTGGTGCACCCCCGACACCGACGACCATAAACACAAACGTGCTACATGAAAACCCCTCCCCGCCACCCATCTGTCGACCGTGCCCCTTGTGGAATCATGAACTCATGTCCGAGCCGGTCAGCGCGCGTCCCCGGGGCCCTGGGCGTCCGGGTTACGACCAGGCGACCGTGTTGCGGCGGGCCATCGAGCTCTTCAACCGGAAGGGCTACGAGGGGACCAGCATGGGCGACCTCGCCGAGGAGCTCGGGGTCGGCAAATCGGCGATCTACCACCACGTGCCGGGCAAGACGCATCTGCTCGCGCTGGCCCTCGACGAGGCCCTCGACGAGCTGACCGCGGTGATCCGCGCGGCCCAGGACGAGTCGGGCGGCACCGCCTACGAGCGGCTGCGCCGGGTGGTGCGGAAGAGCGTCGAGGTGCTGGTCGCCCACCAGCCGGCGGTGACGCTGCTGCTGCGCGTGCGCGGCAACAGCGAGGTCGAGCTCGCGGCGCTCCAGCGGCGCCGCTGGATCGACGCCCGGCTGGCGGAGCTCGTGCGCGCGGCGGCCGCCGAGGGGGCGCTGCGCGGCGACGTGCCGCCCGAGCTGGTGAGCAGGCTCCTGTTCGGCATGGTCAACTCGCTAGTCGAGTGGTACCGCCCGGGGGGCGAGGTGAGCGCGTCCGCCCTGTCGGACGCCATCACCACGATCGCGTTCGACGGGCTGGCCGCGCCGCCGTCCTGAGCCGGCCCGCTCAGGCGTCGAAGTCGACGGTGACGGCGGCGCTGACCGGGTGCGACTGGCAGGTGAGCACGAACCCCGCCTCGACCTCCTCGGGTTCCAGGGCGTAGTTGCGGACCATGTCGACCTCGCCCTCGGTGACCTTGGCGCGGCAGGTGCCGCAGACGCCGCCCTTGCAGGCGAAGGGCAGGTCGGCGCGGGTGGCCTGGGCGGCGTCCAGGATGCGCTCGTCGCGCGGCATCGGGGCGGTGCTCGACCGGCCGTCCAGGACGACGGTGACCTTGCTGGTCTCCCCGGTGACGACCGGGCCCTCGCGCCGCACCTCGGGGGGCGGCTCGTCGACGTAGAACAGCTCGACGTGCACCTTCTCGCGCGGGACGCCGAGCTCGGACAGGACGTCGCGGGCGCCGGTGACCATCGGCAGCGGGCCGCACAGCCACACGTGGTCGACGTCGTCGACCGGCGTGACGGAGGTGAGCAGGCGGCGCAGGCGGTCGGCGTCGAGCCGGCCGGAGAACAGGTCCACCTCGCGGGGCTCGCGGCTCAGCACGTGCACGAGCTGGAACCGGGGGCCGTAGCGGTTCTTGAGGTCGCCGAGCTCCTCGGCGAACATGACCGTCCCGCTCGTGCGGTTGCCGTACAGCAGCCGCACGTGGGAGCCGGGGTGGGTGAGCACGGTGGCCGCGATCGAGATCATCGGGGTGATGCCGGAGCCCGCCGCGATCAGCAGGTGCCGGCCGGGCTCGGAGGGGTCGGCCCGCAGGCTGCCGGACGGGACCTGGACCTCGATCTCGGTGCCGGGGCGGACCTCCCGCACGAGCCAGGAGGAGAACATGCCGTCGGGGATCTCCCGGACGCCGATCCGCGGCCGGGCGCCCGCCGGCGCGCAGATCGAGTACGACCGGCGGTGCTCCCGGCCGTCGACCGTCCGGCGCAGCGTGAGGCTCTGGCCGGCCGCGAACGCGTAGTCGCCGGCGAGTTCGGGCGGGACGTCGAACGTCACCGCCGCCGAGTCGTCGGTCAGCCGGTCGACCGCGGCGACCTTGAGTGGGTGGAACGTCGCAGCCGCCACCGCTAGATCTCCTTCACGTGCTCGAACGGCTCAAGGCAGGCGGTGCACCGGTACAGCGCCTTGCAGGAGGTGGAGCCGAACTCCGAGGTCAGCTCCACGGAGTCCGACCCGCAGCGCGGACAGCGCAGCCTGCGGCGGGTCGGCGCGAGGGTCAGCGCGACGGGCCCGGAGCGCTCCGGGGCCGGGCCGGGCGGCGAGATCCCGGCGGCGGCGAGGGCCGCGCGGCCCCGCTCGCTGATCCAGTCGCTGGACCACGCGGGGGTCAGCTCGATCTCGACCCGCACGTCGGCGTATCCGGCGTCGGTGAGCCGGTGGACCAGGTCGTCGCGCATCGTGGCGAGCGCGGGGCACCCCGAGTACGTCGGGGTGATCGCCACGGTGACCGCGGAGCCGTGCTCCTCGACGCGGCGCAGCACGCCGAGGTCCTCCAGGGTCAGCATCGGCATCTCCGGGTCCCGGACGGACGCGGCGACGGCGTGGGCGGTGCCGGGCACGGCGCTCACCACCGTCCCAGCGGGTGCGCGCGGGCGACGACCTGCATCTCGGCCAGCATCCGGCTCAGCGCCTCGGTGTGGACGCCGTCGCGTCCGGCGCGGCCGGCGAGCATCCCGGTCTGCGGCACCTCCGGCCGCTCGACCCCGCTCGCGGCGAAGACCTGCGCGAGCACGGCGTCGGCGTCGTCCGCGGTGGCGGCCGGGTCCGCGGCCACGCCCGCCTCGGCGAGCGCGCGCTCCACCGGGTGGGTGCGGAACAGCTCGTCGTGGTGGCGCCACACGTCGTCGAGCCCGGCGAGGACGCGGCGGCGCGACTCCTCGGTGCCCTGCGCCAGGGTGAGGAACCACCGGCCCGCGAAGTCGCGGTGGTAGGCCAGTTCCTTGACCCCCTTGGCCGCGACCGCGGCGAGGACGGCGTCGCGGCTGCCGGTGAGCCGCTCGAACAGCGCCAGCCGAGCGGTCGCGAACACCAGGACGCGGGCCATGGTGTGCCCGAAGTCGCCGTTCGGCAGCTCGGCGAGGCGCACGTTGCGGAAGGCGTCCGCGTCCCGGAAGAACGCCAGCGCGTCTTCGGCCGGGACCGGCGAGCCCTCCGGCAGCGCCGGGACGACCGACGGGTCGGCGGTGGCCGCGCGGGCGAGCAGCAGCCGCGCCTGGCCGAGCAGGTCCAGCGCGATGTTGGCGAGGGCGATGTCCTCTTCGAGGTCCGGCGCGTTGCTGCACCACTCGGAGAGCCGGTGCGACAGGACGAGGGCGTCGTCGGCGAGCATCAGGCAGTACGTCGCGAGCGCGTGCGGGTCGACGCCGTCCGGGACGGCCGTGTCGACGCCGGCCAGCGGGTCCTCGAAGTCGGTCCCGAACGCCCACTGGGAGCTGTCGCCGTCCAGAAGCCCGTCGTACACGGAGCCGTGCTGAGAGGCGTGCTGATTCTCCATGGCGGCCTTCACATGTGGGGGACGTTCTCGGGGATCTCGTAGAACGTCGGATGCCGGTACACCTTGTCGCCGCTGGGGGCGAACAGCGGGTCCTTCTCGTCCGGGCTGGACGCGGTGATGGCGTCCGACCGCACCACCCAGATGCTCACGCCCTCGTTGCGGCGCGTGTACACGTCGCGCGCGTGCCGGACGGCCATCTCGTCGTCGGGGGCGTGCAGCGACCCGACGTGCACGTGGTTGAGGCCGCGCTTGCCGCGCACGAACACCTCGTAGAGCGGCCACTCGCTCATGCCTCGGCTCCTTCCTCGCGCCCTGCGTCCGCACTGCTCCGGGCCGCCTGCTTGCGCGCGAAGGCGGTCGCCGCCTCGCGCACCCACGCGCCCTCCTCGTGGGCGCGGCGGCGGTGCGCCAGCCGTTGTGCGTTGCAGGGGCCCTCGCCCTTGATGACGGCCGACAGCTCCGACCAGTCGGGCTCGCCGAAGTCGTGGGCCTGGCGCTCCTCGTTCCACCGCAGGTCGGGGTCCGGGAGCGTGACGCCGAGGGCCTCGGCCTGCGGGACGGTCATGTCGACGAAGCGCTGGCGCAGCTCGTCGTTGCTGTTGCGCTTGATGCCCCACGCCATGGACCGCTCGGAGTTCGGCGAGTTCGCGTCCGGGGGCCCGAACATCATCAGCGACGGCCACCAGAACCGGTTCACCGACTCCTGGACCATCCGGCGCTGCTCGTCGGTGCCGCGCATCATCGTCATCAGCAGCTCGTAGCCCTGCCGCTGGTGGAACGACTCCTCCTTGCAGATGCGGATCATCGCCCGGCCGTAGGGGCCGTAGGACGTCCGGCACAGCGGGACCTGGTTGCAGATCGCCGCGCCGTCCACCAGCCATCCGATGGTGCCGACGTCGGCGTAGGAGAGCGTGGGGTAGTTGAAGATCGAGGAGTACTTCTGCCGGCCGGTGAGGAGCATCTCGGTCAGCTCGGCACGGGAGACGCCGAGGGTCTCGCACGCCGAGTAGAGGTAGAGGCCGTGGCCGGCCTCGTCCTGGACCTTGGCCAGCAGGATCGACTTGCGGCGCAGCGAGGGGGCCCGGGTGATCCAGTTGCCCTCCGGCTGCATCCCGATGATCTCGGAGTGCGCGTGCTGGGCGATCTGCCGGACCAGCGTCCTGCGATAGGCGTCGGGCATCCAGTCGCGCGGCTCGATCCGGTCGTTGCGCGCGATCGTCGCCTCGAACTGCTCGGCGGGCGCCGGCTGCGGCGCGGCCTGCGGCGTCGTCGTCATGGGCTCCTCCCGCTGGGGACCCGGCTGAACTCGGCCTATTTACTGACCGAGCGGTCTGTATTCAGCGTGACACAGGCCGCGCGAGGGTGCAAGAAGGGCGGCACGCCCGGCCCGCGGGACGGCCGGGACCTCAGTCGTCCCAGCTCTCCCACTGCGCTCCCCGGCCCCGCGCCTCGTCGAAGACCAGCCAGGTGCGCGTCGCCCGGACGCCGGGGATGTCCTGGATGCGTTCCAGCACCACGTGCCTGAGCGCCTCGTTGTCCGGGGCCCTGACCAGGGCCAGGACGTCGTAGTCGCCGCCGACCATCGCGAAGTGCTCGACGTAGGGGGTGTCCTGGAGCCGGGCCGAGACCGAGCGCCAGGAGTTCTGCTCGATGGTGACCGAGACGTACGCGCTGGTGCCGAGGCCGGCCTTGTGCGGGGCGAGCTCCGCGGTGAAGCCGGTGATCACGCCCTCGTCCGTCAGGCGGGTCAGCCGCGCGTAGGCGTTGGCGCGCGAGACGTGCACGCGCTCGGCCAGCGCCCGCACCGAGATCCGGCCGTCGCGCAGCAGCTCGGCGATGATCGCGCGGTCCACGGCGTCCAGCCGCGCGGCAGAACGTCCGGGCCGGATGCCCTCAGCCCCCGCCTCCGATGACAATTGGTGCCCCCATAGCCGCCGAACAAGCCATTTGTCGCCCATTGTGCCTGATGTCTTGAGCAGATCGTCGTCCGAGCGGACGATCGAACCGACAACCGTCCACAGGAAGGGAGCGGCGCCATGTCCGTGCGGACACCTCACCAGGAGGCCGAGGGCCTTCTCCCCTCCCCCGTCCCGGTGCGCTTCGTCGCCGAGGACGGCACGGACGCCGGAGCGCCCGCCGGATACAAGGCGCCGGAGGACGGCGCGCTGGTCGAGGCCTACCGCCGGATGGTGCTCGGCCGCCGCTTCGACCGGCAGGCCACCGCGCTGACCAAGCAGGGCCGGCTGGCCGTCTACCCGTCCAGCCGCGGTCAGGAGGCCTGCCAGGTCGCCGGGGTGCTCGCGCTGCGCGAGGACGACTGGCTGTTCCCGACGTACCGCGACTCGGTGGCGCTGGTCGCCCGCGGCATGGACCCCGTCGAGGTCCTCACGCTGCTGCGCGGCGGCTGGCACTGCGGCTACGACCCCGTGGCCACGCGCGTCGCGCCCCAGTGCACGCCGCTGGCCACCCAGACGATCCACGCCGTGGGCATGGCCGACGCCATGCGCCGCAAGGGCGAGGACGGCGTGGTGATGGCGTTCGTCGGCGACGGCGGGACCAGCGAGGGCGACTTCCACGAGGCGCTCAACTACGCCGGGGTCCTGCGCGCGCCCGTGGTGTTCTTCGTCCAGAACAACAAGTACGCGATCTCGGTGCCGCTGGCCAAGCAGACCGCCGCGCCCGCGCTGGCCTACAAGGGGGTCGGGTACGGCATCCGGTCCGAGCAGGTGGACGGCAACGACCTGGTCGCGGTGCTCTCGGTCCTGACGGCCGCCGTCGAGCACGCCCGCTCCGGCGGCGGCCCGTTCCTGGTCGAGGCGCACACCTACCGCATGGACTCCCACACCAACGCCGACGACGCCTCCCGGTACCGCGAGGACGAGGAGGTCGCGCGATGGGAGGCCGCCGACCCGCTCGCGCGGCTGGAGACGCACCTGCGCGGGCGCGGCCTGCTCTCCGCGGAGGACGTCGCCGCGGCGCACGAGGCCGCCGAGGAGTACGCCGCGCGGCTGCGCGACCGGATGGCCGCCGACCCGGAGGCCGACCCGTTCGAGCTGTTCGACCACGTCTTCGCCGAACCCACGCCGCAGCTGCGCGAGCAGCGCGCCCTGCTGGCGTCCGAGATGATGCCCGGAGAGGACTGACATGCCCGCGATGACGATGGCGCAGGCGCTGAACACCGCGCTGCGGGACGCGCTCACCGAGGACGAGCGGGTCCTGGTCTTCGGCGAGGACGTGGGCCCGCTCGGCGGGGTCTTCCGCATCACCGACGGGCTGACCCGCGACTTCGGCGAGGACCGCTGCTTCGACACCCCGCTGGCCGAGTCGGGGATCGTCGGCCTGGCCGTGGGCATGGCGATGGGCGGCTTCCGGCCCGTGGTGGAGATGCAGTTCGACGCCTTCGCCTACCCCGCCTTCGAGCAGATCGCCTCGCACGTGGCCAAGTTCCGCAACCGCACCCGCGGCCGCCTGTCGCTGCCGATGGTGATCCGCATCCCCTACGCGGGAGGCATCGGCGGCGTCGAGCACCACTGCGACTCCAGCGAGGCCTACTACGCCCACACGCCGGGCCTGAAGGTCGTCACGCCGGCCACCGCCGACGACGCGTACTGGCTGCTGCGCGACGCCATCGCCGACCCGGACCCGGTCGTCTTCATGGAGCCGAAGCGGCTGTACTGGGCCAAGGGCGAGGCCGACCGCGAGAACCGCCGCGCCGCCGGGTTCGGGCGCGCCGAGGTGCGCCGCGAGGGGCGGGACGCGACGCTGGTCGCCTACGGGCCGAGCGTCCCGGTTGCGTTGGAGGCCGCCGAGGCCGCCGCGCGCGAGGGCCGCGACCTGGAGGTGGTGGACCTGCGCACCATCGTCCCGTTCGACGACGGGACCGTCGCCGCCTCGGTGCGCAAGACGGGCCGCTGCGTGGTCGTCCAGGAGGCCCAGGGCTTCGCGGGCGTGGGCGCGGAGATCGCGGCCCGCGTGCAGGAGCGCTGCTTCCACTCGCTGGCCGCGCCGGTGCTGCGCGTCTCCGGCTTCGACATCCCCTACCCTCCGCCGAAGCTGGAGCACTCGCACCTGCCGGACGCCGACCGCGTCCTCGACACCGTCGACCGGCTCCAGTTCGACGACACGCCCGACCTCCTGCACCTGGACAGGGAGGCCTCATGACCGCCGCCGCGACCCGGCAGGTGTTCCGGCTGCCCGACCTCGGCGAGGGCCTGACCGAGGCCGAGATCATCGAATGGAAGGTCGCCGCGGGCGACACCGTCGAGGTCGACCAGGTCGTGGTGGAGGTCGAGACCGCCAAGGCCGCGGTGGAGGTGCCCGTCCCCTTCGCGGGGACCGTCCTGAAACTGCACGCGGAGGCGGGCGCGATCCTCGCGGTCGGCGAACCGCTCATCGAGGTCGGCCCGGCCGGCGCGGATTCCGACGCGGGGTCCGGCACGGCGCCGGTCGCGGCCGTGCGCCCCGCCCCGGACCTCCACCCCGACGCGGCCCAGTACCGCGAGGAGGAGCAGGCCGGCTCCGGCAACGTCCTGATCGGCTACGGCACCGGGCACGGGCCCGGTCGGCGGGGACGCCGCCGCGCGGGCGGACCGAAGGCCCCGGCGGCGGCCGCCCCCGCGGCGGCTCCCGCGCCCGTGGCCCCGGCACCGCCTCCCCGCCCGGCGGAGGCCCCACGCGTGATCTCCCCGCTCGTCCGCAGGATGGCGCGCGAGCACGGGCTCGACCTCGCCGGCATCCCGGCCACCGGGCCCCAGGGCGTGATCCTTCGCCGCGACGTCGAGCAGGCCCTCGCCGACGCCGCCGGGACGCCGGCGCCCGCCGAGGCGCCGGCGCCGGCCGCCCGTCCGATGCCCGAGCGCATCCCGCTTCGCGGGCTCCGCCGCGCGGTGGCCGACAAGCTCACCCGCAGCCGCAGCGAGATCCCGGACGCGACGACCTGGGTGGACGCCGACGCCACCGCCCTTGTCGAGGCCAAGGACGCGCTGCGGCGGACCCGCCCGGACGCCGGCATCGGGCTGCTGGCCATCCTGGCCCGCATCTGCCTGGCGGGCCTGGCGGAGTTCCCCGAGCTGAACTCCTCGGTCGACGCCGACCGGCAGGAGATCGTCCGGTACGGGCACGTCAACCTCGGCTTCGCCGCGCAGACCGAACGCGGCCTCGTCGTGCCGGTCGTCCGGGACGCGCACCTGATGACGACCGCGCAGCTCGCCGCGGAGCTGGCCCGGCTCACCGGCCTCGCGCGCTCGGGCGGCCTGCCGCCCGAGGCGCTGACCGGCGGCACGTTCACCCTCAACAACTACGGCGTCTTCGGCGTCGACGGCTCCACCCCGATCATCAACCACCCGGAGGCGGCGCTGCTCGGCGTCGGCCGGATCATCGACCGCCCCTGGGTGGTCGGCGGCGCGGTCGTGCCCCGCAAGATCACCCAGCTCTCGCTGACGTTCGACCACCGGGTCTGCGACGGCGGCGCGGCGGGCGGGTTCCTGCGGTTCGTGGCCGACTGCGTGGAGAACCCCGCGGTCCTGCTCACGAACCTGTGACGGCGGGCCCGTGACTGCGGCGGTCAGAGGCCCCGGACGGCAGCGACGGTGAACGGGATCTCCGGGGTGCCGTCGCCGAGCGGGCCGCCCTTGTCGAACTGCGAGCGGACGACGTAGAGCGTCCCGTCGCGGCGGACGAGCGTCGTCGGGAGCTGGAGGGACGGGTCCGCCAGCGTGCGCTCGAGGCGGGCCCTCGTCCCGTCCCGCGCGACGCGCCAGCGGGTGAGGACGTTGTCGACGTTGTTGGCCGTCCAAAGGCGCCCGTACTGGAGTTCGAGGCCGTCGGCGTTGTGCATGTCGCCGCCGCTCAGCGCGACCTTGCGGACGGCGCCGGTCGCCGGGTCCAGCCGGTAGAGGTCGCCGCCGAGCATGTCGTCGGTCAGCAGGAACCGGCCCGCGGGGTCGGCGACGATCCCGTTCAGCGTGAAGTCGGTCGGCTTGTGCGGCTCCAGGACGCCGCTCAGGTCGAAGGCCGGCGCGAGCGTGCCGATCCCTCCCCTGGCGGCGTCCAGGTCGTGCGGCGTGACCCGGTAGACGACGGCACGGGTGCTGTCGGTCAGGTAGACGGCGCCGTCCGGGGCGACGGCGAGGTCGTTGACGAACCGGGCGCCGTCGCCGGGAACGACGAACCGCGCCAGCAGGGCGCGGCTCCGTGCGTCGTAGACCGCGACGCCGGACGTGGAGTCGATGACCCACAGCCGTCCCGCGAAGTCGACCTTCAACCCGTTCGCGGTGCGGCGGCCGTCCGCCCCCGCGGGCAGGAACACCTCCGCCGTCCGGTGCCCCGGACGCATCCGGTAGACGGTGCCGTCGGCGAAGGACCCGGCGTACATCGCGCCGCCGCGCGGGTCGGCGGCGATGCCCTCGGGGTACACGCGGTCGCCCGGCAGGACGTAGGCGGTGGAGATCCGCGCGGCGGCCGCCCGCGCGGCGGCGGCGGGCGGGGCGGCGGCCAGGGACGCGGGCAGCACCGCGACGGCGAGCGCCGCGGCCGCGGCCGCGGTGGTGCGCTGGATGCGCGTCATTGTTTCTCCGTTCGAGTTAGCTCGTTAGGACGCGTACATACGATAGTTAGAACCCTAATGCTCGTCAACGGTCTTCTGTCGGAAGGCTGAACAGGCTCGATACCATGCGGGCATGACCTCGTTGCCCGTCCCGGAGCGGCTCGGCTCCCACCTCAAGCGCGCGGAGCAGGCGCTCAACGGCGCCAAGCAGGCGGCGATCAAGCCGAGCGGGCTCACGGTCCCCCAGTACGCGGCCCTGCTCCACCTCGCCGACAACCCGGGCATGTCGGCCGCCGCGCTGGCCAGGGCGTGCGCGGTCACCCCGCCGACGATGAACACCGTCCTGAAGAACCTCCAGGAGCGCGGGCTGATCGAGCGGACCCCGCACGAGTGGCACCGCAACATCCTGGAGACGCGGCTCACCGCCGAGGGCGCGGCGGTCCTGGAGAGGGCCGACGTCCGCGCGGTCAAGGTCGAGCGGGGGCTCGCCGCCGAGTTCACCGAGGCCGAGCGGGCGACGCTGATCGAACTGCTCGGCCGGTGCGTCGGCTTCCTGGAAGCCGCCCGGTCCACCCCCGGCGGCTGAGACACTCGCTACGGAACGGGACGAATGCCACGAGCACCGGAGGAGCCATGGGAGACGGGGTCGAGCACGACAGGTCGGGGCAGCTCAAGCAGATCGAGAGCGGGCTGCTGCCCGGCGAGCAGATCATCGCCGTCTACGACGCCGTCGGCACGGGCACCGGGTTCATCGGGCTCACCGACCGCCGGGTGATCGTCCAGGACCGCAGCTTCGCCGGCAAGAAGTACGCGATCACCAGCATCCCCTACTCCAGGATCACCTCGGTGAGCGTGGTCAGCAACAAGTCGTGGGCCGGGTCCTACTTCTCCACCGGCTCGATCGCGATCAACGTCGGCACCCACACCTACGAGGTCGAGTTCCGCGGCGCCGACAAGAGCCACCACGTGCACAACGTGATCCTGCAGTACATCTCCGGCTGACCGGCTCCGACCGGCGCCCGCGTCAGACGACGACCGCGGCGGTGGAGCCGGCGCGGTCCTTGGTGACGCGGAGCTGGGCGGGGATGCGGGCGCGCAGCTCGGCGACGTGGCTGACGATGCCGACCGCGCGGCCGCCGTCGCGCAGGCCGTCGAGGACGTCCATGACCTCGTCGAGGGTCTCCTCGTCGAGCGTGCCGAACCCCTCGTCGACGAACAGGGTGCCGATCTCGGTGCCGCCCGCCTCGGCGGTGACGACGTCGGCGAGCCCGAGCGCCAGCGCCAGCGAGCTGATGAACGACTCGCCGCCCGACAGGGTCACCGGGTCGCGCTCCAGGCCCGTCCAGGAGTCGGCGACGCGCAGGCCGAGGCCCCCGGCGCCCTTGGAGCGGTCGCCCGCAGCCTTGTCGGTGGTGTGGACGAGGGCGTAGCGGCCCCCGGACATGCGGTGCAGCCGCTCGTTCGCGGCGGCGACGACCTGTTCGAGGCGGGCGGCCAGCACGTACGCCGACAGCGAAATGGAGTGCCGGTTCGCCGCGTGCTTGCCCGAGGCGAGGCCCGCGAGCCGCTCGGCGACCTCGTGGCGCGCGGCGGCGGGGCGCCACTCGCCGACGGCGGCGGCGAGCTCCATGCGCAGCTCCGCGAGGCGCTCGCAGCGGTGCCGCGCGCGGTCGGCCGCGTTCGCGGCCCCGGTGTGCGCCGCGTCGGCCGCGGCGACCGCCGCCTCCAGGGCGGGCAGGTCGGGGGCGGGCGCGGCGGCGGCCGCGACCAGCTCCGGGTCGGCGAGCAGGGCGCGGACCTCGGCCTCCTCGTCGTCGAGCTTGCGGACCCGGTCGCGCAGGACGCCCTGGTCCTCGTCGGAGAGCGCGGCTTCGAGGACCTCCTCCGGCGTGCGGAACCCCTGCTCCGCGGCCTCCTGCCCCGCCTTCGCGCGGGCGGCGGCCAGCTCCTCGTCGGCGCGCCCGTGCGCGCGGACCGCCTCGACGGCCGCGGCGAGCGCGTCGGCCTCCTCGCCGAGCCTGGCGATGCGGGCCTCCAGCGTCGGGTCGCCGCCGCGCGCCTCGTCCAGCTCGGCGGCGAGCCTGGCCTGCTCGGCGGCCAGCTCCCGGTCGTGGGTGCGGTTCTCGGTGAGGGCCCGGCCGGTCTCCTCCTGCGCGGTGCGGACACGGTCGAGCTCCTGCTCGTGCCGGTGCAGCTCCGCCTCCAGGCGTTCGGCCTCGGCCGCGCGGGCCTCCGCCGCCGCCAGCGCCGCCTGCGCCTCGGCGAGCTCGGCCGCGAGGGCGTCCGCGTCCGCCTCGCCGGCGATCTCCAGCAGCTTGTCGCGCTCGGTGCGCAGCTCCCCGACCGCGGTCGCGGCCTGCTCCCGGACGTCCTGGGCGCCGTCGGCCTCCGCCTGCGCCTCCTCCACCTGCTCCTCGGTCGGGATGATCGCGAGCGAGGTGACGGGGGCCGGGTGCTCGGTGGAGCCGCAGACCCGGCAGGGCTCGCCGTCCACCAGCTCCTCGGCGAGGACGGCGGCCATGCCGTCGAGCCGCGCCTGGCGGAGGTCGAGGACACGCTGGCGGGCGTCCTGGGCGGCGTCGACCGCCGTCCGGTACCCGGCCTCCGCCTCGGCGAGCCGGTGCTCCACCTGGTCGCGGCGCTGCGCCGCGTCGAGACGGCGCCCGGCGTCCTGGACGGCGGCCGCGGCGCCGGAGCGCCCGGCGGCGGCGAGCCGGGCCTCGTCCAGCTCGGCGCGGCGCCCTTCCACTAGCGCGGGCAGTTCGGCGAGGGCGGCGCGGATCCGCGCGTCCTCGGGCTCCAGCCGCCGCAGCTCCCCGGCCAGCGCCTCGCGGTCGCGGCCGATCTGGCGGAGGCGGGCGGCGGCGGCACGGCGGCCCTCCAGCGCGGCGACCTCGTCGCGGCGCTGGCGCTCGGCCTTGGCGAGGACGTCCTGCGGCGCCTTCGGCGGCAGCAGCGCCGCGACCCGGGAGCGGGTCTCCTCGGCCCAGCGCCGGGCGCGGGCCGCCTCCCCGTGCCGGGCCTGGACGTCCCTGACCAGCGGGACGACCCGGTCGGCGCGGGCGGCGGCGTCGAGCCGCGAGGCCAGCCGCGACTTCTCCTCCGCACGCTGGGCCAGGGCGTCGCGCCTGGCGAGCGCGTCGGCGTGGCGGCGCCGCCGGTCGGCGAGCGCCCTCGCCTCCTCCAGCGCCGCGCGCGCCGCGTGCGCGGCGGCGGCGACGCCCGCGCGCAGTTCCTCGACGACCGCGCGGACGTCCTCCTGGCCGCCCGCCAGCTCGGCGGCCCACGCGGGCAGCGCCTCCACCTCGGCGAACGGCTCGACCACGGGCTCCCCGCGGCGGGGCGCCGGGACGGCCGGACGGGGCCCGCGCGGCGACGCGGCGCCGGTCGTCTCGCAGATCCGGTCGGCGATCGAGACTGCGCGCGCCCCGAGCTCGGCGGCCTCCCGGCCGGTCGCGGCGCGCCGGTCGGCGAGCCACTTCTCGACCTGGGCGAACACCTCGGCGGCGAACAGCCGCTCCAGCACCTTGCGGCGCTCCTCGGCGCCGGCGCGCAGGAACCCGGCGAACTCCCCCTGCGGCAGCATCGCCACCTGGCAGAACTGGACCGCGGTCATTCCGAGCATCCCCGACACGAGGTCGCCCGCCTCGTCGATCCGGGTGCTGAGACCCACCCACGCGCCGTGCTCGAACTCCTCCAGGATCACCTTGGCGTGCTCGGTCGTCGTCCCGGACCCGCGCAGCTTGGGACGCTCCCAGGCGGGCGAGCGCGTGATGCGCATGCGGCGGCCCCGGATGGTCGTCTCCAGCACCACGCGCGGCCCGGCGCCGGGCGGCGCGTGGTCGCTGCGCAGTCCCTTGACCGCGTTGCGGACGCCGGGGACCTGGCCGTAGAGCGCGAAGCAGACCGCGTCGAGGATGCTCGTCTTGCCCGCGCCCGTCCGGCCCTGGATGAGGAACAGCCCGGCGTCGGACAGCGCGTCGAAGTCGATGACCTCCGTCCCCGAGAAGGGCCCGAACGCCGCGATCTCCAGCCGGTGCAGCCTCACGCCATGGCCTCCTTCCGGCGGCACGCCTCGAAGGCCTCGTGCAGAAGCGCGCGCTCGGCGTCGGTGGCGGGCCCGTCGGTGACCTCGGCGACGAAGTCGCCCGCGACGTCGAGGGCGGAGCGCTCGCGGACGCGGCCCGACCACGTGCGGGCGCCGTCCGCGCCGCCGCCCTCGGGCTCGAAGCCGAGGACGAGCGTGTGCGGGAACCGGCGGCGCAGCCGCTCCATCGCGGCGGACGGGCGGCGCTCGTCGGTCAGCGTGACCTGGAGCCAGCGGTCTTCGAGCTCGTCGTAGGACGGGTCGGTGAGCAGGTCGTCGAGGCGGCCCCGAACCCGGGCGAGGCGACGCGGGACGGGCGCCTCCACGAACTCCGCGGCGACGCCGTCCGCGCGCAGGTCGACCAGCCAGGAGCCCTTGACGTGCTTCTCCTCGGAGAACGAGTACGCCAGCGGGGAGCCCGAGTAGCGGACGCGGTCGGTGATGCTCCAGCGGCCGTGCAGGTGGCCGAGCGCCGCGTAGTCGACGCCGTCGAACACCGACGCCGACACCTGCGAGGACCCGCCGACGGAGATGTCGCGCTCGCTCTCGCTGGACTCGCCGCCGGTGACGAACGCGTGCGCGAGCACGACCGAGAGCTCGTCGCGGCGCGCGGCGTCGGCGCGGACGCGGCGCATCGCCTCGGTGAGCGCGGCGGCGTGGCTGCGCTCGTCCAGCTCCCACGGGTGGCGGACGAGCTCGGGCTCCAGGTAGGGGATGCCGTAGATCGCGGCGTCGCCCACGACGACGGGCTCCCCCACGGTCGCGAATTCGGTGCGGACGTGCACGCCGGCGGCGTCCATCAGCCCCGACCCGAAGCCGAGGCGGCGCGCGGAGTCGTGGTTGCCCGCGATGACGACGACCCGGGTGCGGTCGGCGAGCCGCTTCAGGGCCTCGTCGCACAGCCGGACGGCGTCGACGGCGGGCAGGGCCCGGTCGTAGACGTCCCCGGAGACCAGCACGCACTCGACCCGCTCCGCCTCGACGGTCTCGACCAGGTGGTCGACGAACGCCGCCTGTGCGGCCAGCAGGTCCTCGCGGTGGAACGATCTGCCGAGATGCCAGTCGGAGGTGTGCAGGATTCGCATGTCGCAGCAACCATAGGCACCCCCTCCGACACATCCGGCGCAGAAACGCCGAGTCGCCTCAAACGATCTCCGTGGGCGGTGGCGTCCGCGGGCGCGGCGCTCCCGTAGGGTGGCGGCGTGAGCGAGCGCCCCTACGTGCTGCTGAGCTGCGCGATGTCCGCCGACGGCTACATCGACGACGCGACTCCGGAGCGGCTGCGGCTGTCCAGCACGGCCGACTGGGACCGGGTCGACGCGGTGCGCGCCGGCTGCGACGCGATCCTCGTCGGCGCGGGGACCGTCCGGGCCGACGACCCGAAGCTGCTCGTGCGCTCCGCGGCGCGGCGGGAGCAGCGCGTCGCGCGCGGGCTGCCGGGCGACCTCACCAAGGTGACGCTGACCTGGAGCGGCGACCTCGACCCGGGCGCGAAGTTCTTCACCACGGGCGAGTCCCCGAAGCTCGTGTACGCCCCGACCGGCACCGCTCCGGAGCTCGCGGCCCGGCTGGGCGGCCTCGCCGATGTCGTGGACGCCGGCGACCCGCCCGCACTCAGCGCGGTGCTCGCCGACCTCGCGTCCCGGGGCGTCCGGCGGCTGATGGTCGAGGGCGGCGGCGGGATCCACACGCTGTTCCTCACCGCCGACGCGGTGGACGAGATCCAGCTCGTCGTGGCGCCGTTCTTCATCGGCGACCCGTCCGCGCCGCGCTTCGTCCGGTCCGGGGTGTTCCCGCAGTCGCCGGCCCGCCCGATGCGGCTGGCGGAGGCCACCCGCATCGGCGACCTCGCCCTGCTGCGCTACCTGATCGGAGGCGCGCGTGGATGACCTCGGCTGGCTGGCGCTCGCCTGCGACCTCGCGGCGCTGTGCCCGCCCTCGCGCACCGCGTTCTCGGTGGGCGCGGTCATCGTCGGCGCGGACGGGCTGGAGATCGCGCGCGGCTTCTCCCGCGAGGACGACCCGCACGACCACGCGGAGGAGGCCGCGCTCGCCAGGACCGGCGGGGACCTCGCCGGCGCGACCGTCTACAGCTCCCTCGAACCGTGCGGGCACCGCGCGTCGCGCCCCCGCACGTGCGCGGAGCTGATCGTCGCCTCGGGCGCCCGGCGCGTCGTGTTCGCCTGGCGCGAGCCGGCCCTGTTCGCCGCGGGCACGGGCGCGGAGATCCTGGAGGCCGCGGGCGTCGAGGCGGTCGAGCTGCCCGCGCTCGCCGAGCGCGCCCGCCGCCCGAACGCCCACCTGCTCTAGGAGGGGTCGGGGTCGGCGTGCGGGACCCCCTTGAGCTCGTGGAAGCCGGGCACCCCGGCGACGAGGAGCGTCCCGTCCCAGAGCCGCCCGGCCTCCTCGCCGCGCGGGATCCGCGACAGGACCGGCCCGAAGAACGCGACCTCGCCGACCGCGACGACGGGCGTGCCGACGTGCGGGCCGACCCGCGCGAGCCCCGCGGCCGTCGAGGCGCGGACCGCGGCGTCGTAGCGGTCCGACAGGGCCGCTTCGGCGAGGCCCGCGGACAGGCCCGCCTCGGCGAGCGCGTCGGGGATCGTCTGCGGCCCCGTCTCCTTCCGCTCGTGGACGCGGGAGCCGAACGCGGTGTAGAAGCGGCCCAGCGCCTCCTGCCCGGCCTGCTCCGCGACCGCCGCGCAGACCCGGGCGGGCAGCCACAGGTAGCCCTCGGGGTCGCTCTCGGGATCGTCGTCGCGGCCCTCGTTCAGCGCCGCCAGGCTCAGCAGGTGCCAGCGCGGCTCGACGGGCCGGGCCCGCGCGGCCTCCAGCAGCCACCGCGACGTGATCCAGGTGTACGGGCAGGCGGGGTCGAACCAGACGTCCGCGATCTCGGCCATGGGCCCGTTCTATCAAATGAGACTCCAGTCTCATTTGCTCTTGCCAACGCCCGGGGACGTCATGCGATGCTGTGGCCAAGCAAGCATTCGGTTACCCGCGTCGGCCCTTCGGGCAGGGGAGGCACAGCAGCATGCGCGAGCACGATCGGCTGTTCATCGGAGGCGAGTGGGCCGCACCGGCCGGCACCGGCGTGATCGACGTCGTGTCCCCGCACACGGAGGAGGTCATCGGGCGGGTGCCCGAGGGCACCGAGGCCGACATCGACGCGGCCGTCGCGGCGGCGCGGCGCGCCTTCGACGAGGGCCCCTGGCCGCGGATGACCCCCGCCGAGCGCGCCGAGATCGTCGGCCGGCTCTCCGCGATCTACGCCGAGCGGCAGCAGGAGATGGCCGACCTCGTCACCGCCGAGATGGGCTCGCCCATCATGTTCTCGGTGTTCGGGCAGGCCGCCATCCCGCAGATGGTGCTCCAGTACTACGTGGACCTCGCCGCCGCCTACACCTGGGAGGAGGAGCGGCAGGGCATGCTGGGCCCGGTCACGGTCACCCAGGAGCCGGTCGGCGTCGTCGCGGCGATCGTCCCGTGGAACGTCCCGCAGTTCACGCTGATGCTCAAGCTCGCCCCCGCGCTCATCGCCGGCTGCACCGTCGTGGCCAAGCCCTCCCCCGAGACCCCCCTCGACACCTACCTGCTCGCCGAGTGGATCCGCGAGGCGGGCATCCCCGAGGGCGTCGTCAACTTCGTCCCGGCCGGACGCGAGGTCGGCGCCTACCTCGTCGCGCACCCCGACGTCGACAAGGTGTCCTTCACCGGCTCCACCGCCGCCGGACGCAAGATCGGCGCGGTCTGCGGCGAGCAGCTCAAGCGGGTCACCCTCGAACTCGGCGGCAAGTCCGCCGCGATCATCCTGGACGACGCGGACCTCGCCGCCACCGTCGAGGGCTTCAAGCTCGCCTCGCTGATGAACAACGGCGAGGCGTGCGCGGCCCAGACCCGCATCCTCGCCTCCCGCCGCCGCTACGACGAGGTCGCCGACGCGCTCGCGACCATGGTGAGCGGCCTCAACGTGGGCGACCCCGCCGACTACGGCTGCGAGATCGGCCCGCTGGTCGCCAAGCGGCAGCAGGAGCGCGTGGAGAACTACATCCGGATCGGCCAGGACGAGGGCGCCAAGATCATCACCGGCGGCCTGAACCGCCCGCACGACCGCGGCTGGTACGTCGCGCCCACCGTCTTCGGCGACGTCGGCAACGACATGCGCATCGCCCGCGAGGAGATCTTCGGCCCGGTCCTCGTCCTCATCCCCTACGAGGACGAGGCCGACGCCATCAAGATCGCCAACGACAGCGACTACGGCCTCGGCGGCTCGGTGTGGACCTCCGACGTCGACCACGGCGTGGAGGTCGCCCGCCGCATCCGCACCGGGAGCTGCGGCGTCAACATGTACACCCTCGACCCGAACACCCCGTTCGGCGGCTACAAGAACAGCGGCCTCGGCCGCGAGCTCGGCCCCGAGGGCCTGCACGCCTACCTGGAGCACAAGTCCATCCCCCACCCGGCCCCCGCCGGCTGACCTCCGCGGTTCCCGCGCGCCCACCGGGCGCGCGGGAACGCCCGCAGGCCGGGGCGCGACCGCGCCGATTCCACCTTGGCGGCGCGGTGGCCGTACCGTAGTGCGCCGTGTCCTCTGCGTCCCCTGCCTCCGACAACGCGGCCGCCAGCCTCGACGACGTCCTGGTCGGCGAGGCCGTGCTGGGCGTCTACCGCCAGATGTTCGCGGCGCTGGCCCGCGACAGCGGCGCCGTCGTCGACGACCCGGAGCTCGTGGACGTCGCCGAGACGCTGCTCGCGGCGTTCGCCGACGCGGGCGAGGACGGGCTGAGCCGCGAGCAGATGCGGTACGTGTGCCGCCGCTACCCGGCCGAGGTCTTCGAGAACCGGCTGCGGGTGCTCAAGGGGCTCGGCGCCGTCCGCGAGGTGTTCCCCAAGCCGAACCAGCTGCGCTACAGGGCCTCGTTCACGAGCGTCGTCGGGCTGATGTTCGTCCGGCGGATGATGCTTGACGGCGGCCAGAGCGAGATGCACCGGCTCCTCGCGCTGGAGCAGCTCAACGTGGCCGACCCGCGCATGACGCCCGAGCAGGCCCGCGACGGCGCGGACGGCCTCGCCCGCGCGTTCCGGCTGTGGAGCGTCGAGCTGGTCACCCTCACCAACGGCACCATCGAGGAGCTCCGGGAGCAGGCGCCGAAGCTCTGGGGCACCGAGGAGATCCTGCTGCGCGCCGAGCGGCTGCACGGCGCGATCCTGCGCCGCTGGCCGCAGCTCGACCGCACCTGCACCGACCTGCGCGCCGCCATCTACGCCTACGGCGACGCCTCCCGCCGCGCCGCCGCCCGGCTGTCGGACTCGGCGGGCACGACCCGCAACCTCACCCTCCTGCCGCCCGAGACGTGGCGCACCTTCACCCGCACCGCGTCCCGCGAGGACCTCGCCGCCGTCCTGGACGGGTTCGTCTTCGACGCGCCCGCGCCGTGGCACGAGCCGTCCGCCGTGGTGACGGCCGTGGAGGACGGCCCGCGCGCCACGCCCCCGCGTCCCGCGCCGCCCCGCCCGTCGGTCCCGGACCCGGGCCTGTCGGGCGACACCGGCTCGGACACGGCCGCGGCGGAGAGGCTCCGCGGCCTGGCCGAGCAGATCCTCCGCGGCCACGACGCGATCGCGGTCGAGGACGTCCTCGCCCACGACTGGGCCACGGCCCGCCGCATGCTCGCGGACCTGTCGTCCATCCACCTGCACCCCGAACTGCCCTACCGCCTCGTCTGGTCCGACGGCCTGGCGGTGCGTCCGGAGGGCTCCCCGACATGGGTGTCCCCGGGCCGGTTCGAAAGGACGGACCGGTGACCGTCGACCCGCATGTCCTGGCCCGCGCACGCGCCCGCGTCCTGGGCGGGCCGTCCGTCCCAGTGTCCGAACCGGTGCCGCCGGGGACGGTCGCCGCGGCGGACGGCGACCGCGTCTGGCTCCTGCCCGAGTGGCCGGACGGCGCGACGCCCGCGCTGCTGGAGGAGTACGACACCGCCCCCATGCCCCTGGACCGCGCCGGCCAGGCCCGCCGCGTCCTCGCCGCGGCCCTGCGCTGCTGCTGGACGCGCCTGGACGACGCCCCCTGGCCGGGCTCGCCGTCCACGGTCGCGGACGTCCTGGAGGTGTACGCGGGCATGACGCGCGGCGACACCGACCTGGCCCGCCGCTGGGCGACCGGCGAGCTCCGCCGCCTGTCCGACACCGGCTGGCTGCTGCTGGACGAGTCCTCCGGCACCGTCCGCCCCGGTCCGCGGGTCGCGCTCTGGCCGGAAGGCTCCCTGGGGTCGCTGCGCGACCTCCTGCGCCGCCTCCCCGAACCCGGCACCGGGGAGGACGCGGGTGAGTGACATGTTCGAACCGGTGCTGCGGCCCTACGACGAGCGGCGCCGGGCGGAGCTCGTGGCGGCCTACATGGCGGTCGAGCACGCCGCCGAGCCGGTCTCGGAGGTGCGGTTCGCGGCGCTGCGGGAGCCGGCGCTGCGCAGGACGGTGGAGCAGATGCTCGCCCTGAGCGGGCGGACCCTCATCCGGTCGGAGCAGACCCGCTGGATCTCCGGCTACCGCGACGACGTCGCCGCGGAGCTACCCGCCGACCCCGAGTGCGTCCCGCCGGTGCGGGAGCGGGCCGTCCTGACCCTGGTGCTGATCCACTCGGTGGCGATCCCGAGGGCGGCGGGGCTGCTGGAGGACGACTCGTGGCTGTCGCCCCACCCGACGCCGCTGGACGAGCTGCGCCGCCGCACGCAGCTGCCGGTCGGGGAGCTGGAGTCGGCGCTGCGGCGGCTGCGGCTGGCCGGGCTGGTGTCGCAGGTGAAGGCGGGGGCGGACGACGCGGGAGGGTTCGTGCCGGGGCCGCAGTTCCACCGGCTGACCGGCGCCGCGCGAAGGCGTCTGCAAGAGGAGCTGATCCTGGCCGCCGGGCCGGACTCGCCGCTCGCGGCGGCGATCCGGGCGCGGCGCAGGGGGCGGGAACGCGAGCAGGGGGAGCACACATGACGGCGGTCCTCGAACCGATGGTGACCGCGCGCGACGCCGAGAACGTCGTCGGCGACCGGACCCTCGTGGCCGTGCAGGCGGTGAACATCTCGCGGCTGTCGACGCATCCGGTGCCGACCGTCCCGGGGACGCTCATCGTTGTGGCCGGGCAGGGGCCGAAGGACTCCAACGGCGCGGGCAAGTCATCGTTCATCGCGGCCATCACCGCGCTGCTGGGGGACGAGCAGTGGCGGTTCGCATCGGGCGCGCGTGCGGTGGCGGAACTGCTGTTCAACGCGGAACTGGCCGCGCAGGGCGACAGCCAGTGGGCCAGCGCCGACCACGGGTACATCGTCGGGGTATTCGACCACGCCGAGCCCCCGGAGGGCGGCGGGGCCGCGGCGGAGGACGGGACCTCGGAGGACGGGACCGCGGACGAGCACGGCGAGACCGCCGTGACCGTGTGGCTGCGGGTGAACGTCGACGCGCCGCACCTGGAGATCCGGTGGCGGCAGGGCGTCTACCTGGCGTCGGCCCCGTCCGAGGCCGACCGGGTGTCGCTGGCCGACCGGCTGTGGGCGAGCCTGCCGCGCAGCGCCGGGCGCCGCGACCTCGTCGCGAAGGACCTGTCCCGCGTGCTGTACGGGGGGCAGGTCCGGTGCGTGTCGTTCCTGTCGACGTCGGTGCGGTCCAAGGTCGCGACGAACCTGCTGTCGCAGCCGCTGAACGAGATCAGCCCGGAGCGCATCTTCAGCGCGATCGCGGCGCTGACCGGGCTGGACCGGGAGCTGGAGGCAGAGCGCAAGTCCCGCGCGGAGGAGCACCGCGAGCGCGCCAAGGCCGCGGAGGCGGCCGAGCGGCTCGCCGAGTGGGAGCGGGAGGCGGCGAGCCTGCTGAAGACGTTCGACCGCCGCGACCGGGCCCGCGACGAGGTGGCCGCGGCCGTGCGGCACTGGCGGACGCGGCAGGCCCGGCTGCTGGCGGACGCGGCCGAGGCCGACGCCGCGCACGCCGCCGACCAGGAGCGGCTGCACCGGGAGGGCGAGGAACTCGCCGCCGCGGCGAAGGCCGCCGAGAAGGAGATCGAGCAGCTCACCGGCGGCGCCCTGGAGGCGCAGCTCCAGGAGGCGGGCGCGGCGCTCGCCGAGCTGAAGGGCCAGGCCGACAAGCTCGGCGCCGACAAGGCCGTCGCCCGCAACCGCCTGGACGAGCTGCGCCGGCGCGTGTCGGCGCTGGAGGAGCGCCGCCGCGAGGCCGACGGGCGCGACCGCGACACCGCGCGCGCCGAGCTGGCGGAGGCCGAGGCCCGCCGGGACGAGGCCCAGCAGGAGTACGGGATGGCCAAGGGCGCCGTCGCCCGCGCGGAGCGGTCCCTGGCCGAGGCGGAGGCGGGCGAGGGCAGCGCGCCCGCGCAGATCCGCGCGCTGTCCGCCGCGGGCATCGCGGCGGTGGGCCTGCTGGACGCCGTGGAGCTGGCCGAGGACGTCCGGGAGCGGTGGGAGGCCGCCCTCTGGCCGTACCGGGAGGCCGTCGTCGTCGGGGCGGACGACCTGGACGCCGCGGTCGCCGCCCTGGAGGGCATGCCCGGCTCCATGATCGTGCCCGCGGACGGCCCTGGGCCGCTCCCGGAGGGCGTGGCCTGCGAACCCGCGCCGGCCGGCTTCTTCGCCGCTCTCGAAGGGGACGGCACGGGGGCCGTGGTCGTCGGCGGGTTCGAGGAGCCCGTCACGGGGCGCGTGGCCCGGGTCCAGGCGGCCAGGACGGCGGTGGAGTCCGCCAAGGAGGCGTTGGAAAGCGCGCGGCAGGCCACGGCCGACGCCGCCGCCGACGTGGCGCTGGCCGGGCGGCGGCTCGCGGGCGCGCGGGCGGCGGCCGAGCTGGAGGAGGTCCGCTCGGCGATGGCGGGGCTGCGCGAGGGCCTGGAGGAGCTGGGCGGCAGCGAGTCGCGGCTCGGCCCGCGCCTCGGGGCGGCGGAGCAGGCGCTGCGGCGGCTGCAAGCGAAGGCCGACACGCGCGCGCTGGAGGTCGACCGGCTGCGCGGCCGCAAGGAGGGCCACGAGCGCGAGCGCGACAAGGTCCGCCGCGCCGCGTCCGAGCTGGCCGACAGGCGCGCCGCGCTCGGCCTGGACGACCTGGAGAAGGCGTGGGGCGGCTCCCGCGAGGGCGCCGCCGAGTGGCTGTCCGGCCTGGACGAGGACGAGGCCACCTGGACGCCCGCCGAGTGGTGGCACACCGCCGAGAAGCACCTGTCGGAGGCGCTGCGGCGGGTCTTCCCCGACGGCCCGTCCGACGAGGACATGCCCGAGGAGATGCGGTTCCTGCTGCGCGAGCGCGCCGAGGGCGAGGGCCGCCGCACCGACCGCGAGCAGGCCACGTTCCCGCGCCTGGTGAAGGCGGTGGAGAGCTACCTGCGCCAGCAGGAGGACTACGAGAAGCACCAGCGACGGCAGATCGAGGTGCAGCTGTCGGCGCGCCGCGCCGACCTGGACAAGGCGCAGAAGGGCGCGACGGAGGCGGCCGGCGCGGCCGAGGCGCACCGCACGGCGCTGACGGCCGCGATCCGCGCGCGCCTGCAGCGGGTGTCGGAGGAGTTCGAGAAGCTGGACGTGGCGTACGGAGGGTACGGCGCGACGCTGGAGTTCCCCACGCCGGAGCAGCCGGGCGACCCCGAGCAGGAGTGGCGCTGGCGCGTCACGCCGAAATGGCGCCGCTCGGACGGGCAGCGGTACGTCCCCTACAACCGCCGCGCCAACACCGCGCTCATGGACGAGAAGGCCGTCAAGCTGGTGTGCGCGGCGGCGCTCGCCAGCTCCGGCGGCGGCCGGCTGTGCCTCGTGCTGGACGAGCTCGGCCGCAACCTCGGCAAGGAGCACCGCAAGGAGGCGGTGGCGCTCTTCCGCAAGATCGGTGAGACGCACGGCATCACCGTCATCGGCGCCCTGCAGGACGACATGGAGCCGTACGCGATCGACGCGTGCGGCCAGTACGTGAAGCTGCGCCGCTCGTCCGACACGATGCCCTACAACGAGCCCCCGGTCGTCGTCGGCTACGACGAGCACGAGGCCCGCGTCCGCAAACTCGCCGACCACATCACCGCCGCCCGCCCCGACCCGGCCACGCCCGACCCGACCGCCCCCGAACCTCGGCGGCCCCCCGAGGCGCGGTGACGAGCCGGGCTCCGGTGTCCGGCCCGGAACACGACGACCGCGCCCCGGGCCGCGGCAGCGGCCCGGGGCGCGGTGAGCGGCACAGGGGTGTCGTCAGTCTTCGGTGAGGCCCAGGCTTTCGGCCTCCTTCGTCACCTGGGCTGCGGCGGCGGACGAGCCCGCCGCGTCGAGTTCGTGGGCGAGCTCCTCCAGTTCGCTGCCCCCCGCCATGAGGGCGGTCAGCTCCTCGCGGGTGATCTCCTCCTTGGTGTGGTAGCCGATGCTGCGCCCCCGGTTGAGGATCAGGAAGCGGTCGCCGACCGGGTAGGCGTGGTGCGGGTTGTGGGTGATGAAGACGACGGCGAGGCCCCGCTCCCGCGCCTGGACGATGTAGCGCAGCACCACCCCGGCCTGCTTGACGCCGAGCGCGGCGGTGGGCTCGTCCAGGACGAGGGCCTTCGCGCCGAAGTGGACGGCTCGGGCGATGGCCACGCACTGCCGCTCGCCGCCCGACAGCGTCCCGATGGGCTGGTCGACGTCGCGCAGGTCGATGCCCATCGCGGCCATCTCGCGGTGGGTGGTCTCGCGCATGGTCCCGACGTCCAGGCGGCCGAAGCGCCCGCGCAGCTCCGAACCGAGGAAGAAGTTGCGCCAGACCGGCATGAGCGGCACGACCGCGAGGTCCTGGTAGACGGTCGCGATGCCGCGGTCGAGCGCGTCGCGGGGCGACCCGAAGGCCACCTTCTCGCCCCGCACCTCGTAGGTCCCGCTGTCGTGGCGGTGCAGCCCGGCGACGACCTTGATGAGCGAGGACTTGCCGGCCCCGTTGTCGCCGAGGACGCAGGTGACCTCGCCGGCGGACGCCTCCAGGTCGACGTCGCGCAGCGCGATGACGTTGCCGTAGTTCTTGCCGACGCCGGTCAGCCTGATGAGCGGCGCCTCCTTCGCCTCCGTCATACCGACCGCTCCACCCTGCGCCGCACGACCAGGTTGACCACGGTGGCGACCAGCAGCATCGCGCCGAGGAAGAACCGGAACCAGTCGGGGTTCCACTCGGCGTACACGATGCCCTTGTTCGTCATGCCGAAGATGAACGCGCCGATCGCCGCGCCGATCGCCGAGCCGTAGCCGCCGGTGAGCAGGCACCCGCCGATGACCGCGCAGATGATGTAGAGGAACTCGTTGCCGATCCCCTCCCCCGACTGGACGGTCGCGAACGCGAACACCAGGTGCATCCCGGAGAACCACGCGCAGAACGCGACCCCCATGAACAGGCCGATCTTCACGCGGTCGACGGGCACGCCCACCGCGCGGGCGCTGGCGGACGCCCCGCCCACCGCGAAGATCCAGTTCCCGAGGCGGGTGCGCAGCAGGAGCCAGGTGGCGACCGCCGTGAACAGCAGCCACCAGAACACCGTGATCTTGACGTTGACGCCGAGCACGTCGACGTCGGAGGCGAAGACCGCGCGGGCGGAGGAGAAGCCGTCCATGTCGCGGACGGAGTCGCTCGCGACGTTGCCGGTGAGCGCCTTCGTCACGCCGAGGTTCAGGCCCGCGAGCATGAAGAAGGTGGCGAGCGTGATGATGAAGCTCGGCAGCCGCGTCCGGACGTACAGGACGCCGTTCACCATGCCGAGCGCCAGCGTCAGCACCAGCGAGATCACCACGCCCGCCCACACGTTCAGCGTGAACTGGTAGGCGGTCAGCGCGGCGATCAGCGCCGAGGAGGTCACCATCACCCCGGCGGACAGGTCGAACTCGCCGCCGATCATCAGCAGCGACACCCCGACCGCCATGATCCCGAAGGTGGAGGCCGCGTAGAGCACGGTGGAGAACGACCCGGCGCGCAGGAACGCGTCGGCGACGACCGAGAAGAACACGAACAGCGCCAGGGCGCCGAGCAGCGCGCCGAGCTCCGGGCGGCCCAGCAGCCGCCGCAGCGGCGACCGCCGGGCCAGGCGCTCGTCGGGGCGGGCCACCGGCGGCTCGGCGACCGCCTGGGTCACCGCGTCCCCCGGTTCGCGAACGCCTCGAGCTGCCCGGCGTTCTGCTTGGTGACGATCGCGGGACCGGTCAGCACGGGGCGCCCGCCGCCGAGCACGTTGCCGTTGTTCTTCAGCAGCCACAGCTCGTCGACGGCCTCGTAGCCCTGCAGGTAGGGCTGCTGGTCGACGGCGAACTCGATCGCCCCGGAGTTGATCGAGGCGATGAGGTCCTTGTTCAGGTCGAACGTGCCGACCTTCGCCTTGCTGCCGGTCTCCTTCACCGCGTCGACGGCGGTCGCGGCGAACGGGGCGCCGAGCGTGAGGATGCCGTCGATGCTCTTGTCGGCCTGGAGCTTGGCCGTGATGGACGACTTCACCTCCGGCATGTTGGTGCCCTGGACGAACAGGTTCTGCAGGTCGCCGCCGAACGTCTTCTTGGCTCCGGCGCAGCGGTCCTCCAAGCCGACGTTGCCCTGCTCGTGGACGACGCACAGCGCCTTCTTCGCGCCGATCTTCGCCAGTTCCGTGCCCGCCGCCTCACCGGCGATCGACTCGTCCTGCCCGAAGTGCGCGACCGCGCCGAGCTTCGCCGACTCCTCGGCGCCGGAGTTGATCGACACGACCGGGACCTTCGCGGCCGCGGCGCGGGCCAGCACGTCCTTCATCGCGTCCGGCTTGGCGAGGGTGACGATGATGCCGTCGACCTTCTTGTCGAGCGCGGCCTGGACGAGCTGGGCCTGCTTGCCGCCGTCCGGGTCGGCCGAGTACAGGAACTCGACGTTGTCCTTGGCGGCGGCGGCCTTCGCGCCCTTCTGGACGATGTCCCAGAAGGTGTCGCCCGCGCCGGAGTGCGTGACCATCGCGATCTTCAGCCGGGGGCCGGCGCCCTCCGGCGTCTCCTCGGACTTCTTGCCGCCCGAGCTGCTGCAGGCGCTCAGCGCCAGCAGCCCCGCGGCGGCCAGCACAGCGAGACCCCTGGACGTCCCGCGCGCGAAAACGCCTCTCATCGGCTGCTCTCCGTTTCTCCCCGAATGGTCGGTCTGAGGAGTTGATCACAGATGATGGCGGCGCGCTCGTCTATCCCTTTCATACCGGGCGCGAGCCTCCCGGGTGGAGTCCAGCGCCGACACCTCCGCGACCGGGACGTCCCACCATGCCGCACTGTCGGGGGTGCCTGCCAAGGGGTTCGTCTCAATGTGGATAACCGTGGTCCGGGGGGACTTGCGCGCCTGGTGGAGCGCGTCGCGCAGGTCGCCTGGGGCGGACGCGCGGATGACGTCGGCGCCGAGGCTGGCGGCGTTGGCGGCGAGGTCGACGGGGATGGGGTCGCCGTCCAGGCCGGTGCCGGTGCGCAGGCGGTGGCGGGTGCCGAAGCGCTGGGCGCCGACCGATTCGGACAGGTTGCCGATGGAGGCGTAGCCGTGGTTCTGGACCAGGACGACGATCAGTTTGACGCCTTCGGCGGCGGCGGTGGTGAGTTCCTGGGCCATCATCAGGTAGGAGCCGTCGCCGACCATGACGAACACCTCGCGGTCGGGCGCGGCCATCTTCACCCCGAGCCCCCCGGCGATCTCGTAGCCCATGCAGGAGTAGCCGTACTCGACGTGGTAGCCCTTGGGGTCTCGGGCCCGCCACAGCTTGTGCAGGTCGCCGGGCATCGACCCGGCCGCGCACACCACCACGTCCCGCGGACCGCTGACCTCGTTGACCGCCCCGATCACCTCGGCCTGGGTCATCAGCTCCCCGCCCTGGGGCCCGCACGCCAGGTCGGCCTTGGCGTTCCAGTCGGCCATCAGAGCCCGCGCGCGGTCGGTGTGCGCCTGCGGGACGGTGTAGCCGTCCAGCGCGGCGTCCAAGGCCCGGATGCCCTCCCGGGCGTCGGCCACGACGGCGCAGCCCGCGAGCTTGACCGCGTCCGACCGCGCGACGTTGATGTTGACGAACTTCACCGCCGGGTCGGCGAACAGGCTGTGGGAGGCGGTGGTGAAATCGCTGTAACGGGTCCCGATCCCCACCACCACATCGGCCCGGCGCGCCAGCGCGTTGGCCGCCGCGGTCCCGGTCGCACCGACCGCACCCACCGAACAGGAGTGGTCCCACGCCAGCGCGCCCTTGCCCGCCTGGGTCTCGGCCACCGGCACACCCGTCCGCTCGGCCAGCGCCCGCAACTCCTGCGTCGCGCCGGAGTAGATCACCCCGCCCCCCGCCACGATCAACGGACGCTCCGCCGCCCGCACCAGCGCCGCCGCCTCCGCCAGCACGGCCGGCTCGGGGACCGGACGCGCGATCCGCCACACCCGCTCGGCGAACAACTCCTCCGGCCACTCGAACGCCTCGGCCTGCACGTCCTGCGGCAGCGCCAACGTCACCGCCCCGGTCTCGGCGGGATCGGTCAGCACCCGCATCGCCGCCAGCAACGCCCCCGGCAACTGCTCCGCCCGATTGATCCGATCCCAGAACTTCGACACCGGCCTCAAGCAGTCGTTCACCGACACATCGAACGACCGCGCATCCTCCAACTCCTGCAGCACCGGGTTCGCCGGACGCGTGGCGAACACATCACCGGGCAGCAGCAGCACCGGCAACCGGTTGATCGTGGCCAGCGCCGCACCCGTCACCATGTTCGTCGCACCCGGCCCGATCGACGTCGTGCACGCCAACGTCGACAACCGGTCACTCATCCGCGCGAACCCCGCCGCCGCATGCACCATCGCCTGCTCATTACGCGCCATGTAGTACGGCAGCCCATCACCGTGCTCCAGCAGCGCCTGCCCCATCCCCGCCACATTGCCGTGCCCGAAAATCCCGAAACACCCGGCGAAGAACCGCCGCCGCGCCCCATCACGCTCGCTGTACTGCGCCGCCAGGAAACGCACCAGCGCCTGCGCCACCGTGAGTCTCATGAACGTCCCTCCGCCGAGGTGAGCGGCAGCCTCGGGTCGACCGGCTGCCCCTCCCAGGTGTCCCGGATCCAGGCGTGCGCCGGGTCGTCGCAGATGCGCCACGCGCGTTCCGGCGACGGCCCGGCCATCACGTTGAGGTAGTACAGGTCGTGCCCCGGCGGAGCCATCGACGGGCCGTGCCAGCCGTGCGGGATCAGCACGGCGTCGCCGCTGCGGACCTCCGCCAGCACGTCGATCGGACGTCCCGGCGACCCGTAGACGCGCTGGTAGGCCATGCCGTCCCGGGCGACCTCGAAGTAGTAGATCTCCTCCAGGACGGCCTCGTCCGCCGTCTGCTCGTCGTGCTTGTGCGGCGGGAACGACGACCAGCAGCCCGCCGGCGTGAGCACCTCGCACGCGATCAGCTTCTCGGCGAACGGGAACCCCTCCGGCGTCCCGAAGTTGTTGACCTGCCGGCTCGCCGACCCGGCGCCCCGCAGCTCGACCGGAACCGCCTCCGCGGGCCCGTAGCGCGGCGCGAGCCGCCGCTCGCACCGGGCGCCCGCCAGCGCGAACCGCCCGTGCCCCCGCACCGTCACCCGCGCGTCGCGCGGCACGTAGGCGAAGTCGCTGACCCGGGCGAAGACGTCCTCGCGGCCCTCAAGCCCGAACCGCTCACCGTCGCACTCGACCACGCACGACCCCGCCAGCGGCAAGACGATCATCTCGAACTCGCCGGTGCCGAACTCGTGCGACCCGCCTTCCGGGAGCTCCAGCACCCGCAGCGACGAGTACGCCCACCCCGCCGACTCGGGGGTGACGACCAGCCCGTACGGGGCCTCCGCGGCGGTTCCGGCGGGCAGGTGGTACTTCATCGCGGCTCCTTCAGCAGTTCGTCGACCTCGTCTTGGGTGGGCATCGCGTCGGAGCAGGCGATGCGGGACGCGACGATCGCCCCTGCGGCGCCCGCGAACTCGATGAGCCGCCGCAGGCCCCAACCGGCGAGGAGCCCGTGGCAGACGGCGCCGCCGAACGCGTCCCCGGCGCCGAGTCCGTTGACCACGTCGACCTTGACCGGCGGCACCTCCACCACCTCGTCGGCGGTGGCCGCCAGCACGCCTTCCGGGCCCATCTTCACGATGGCGAGTTCCGGGCCGCGGGCCAGGATCGCGCGGGCGGCGGCATGCGGCTCCCGCTCCCCCACGGCGACCTCGCACTCCTCCAGGTTCCCGACGGCGACCCTCGCCCGTTCCAAGGCGAGTCCGGCCCAGTGCGGAGCCTCTGAGGGGTCCTCCCACAGCATCGGCCTGTAGTCGAGGTCGATGACGGTCTGTCCGGGGTGCTCCCCCAGCGCGGCCAGGGTCGCCTCCCGGCTCGGCTCCTGCGAAAGGCCCGTGACCGTGGCCCAGACGATGCGCGCCGCGCGGATCGCGTCGAGGTCCAGCTCATCCGGACGGATCTCCAGGTCGGGAGCCTTGGGGTAGCGGTAGAAGTACAGCGGGAAGTCGTCCGGCGGGAAGATCTCGCAGAAGGCCAGCGGTGTCGGCAGGCCGGGGACGGCGGTGACGTACCGGTCGTCCACGCCGTAGCCGCGGAGCGCCTTGTGGACGAACCGGCCGAAGGGGTCCTCCCCCGTGCGCGTGACGACGGCGGCGCTGCGGCCGTACCTGGCCGCCGCCACGGCGACATTGGTCGGGCTCCCGCCGAGGTACTTGCCGAACGATTCGACGTCCTCCAGCGGCGTGCCCACCTGGTCCGGGTAGACGTCGACGCTGACCCGCCCCATCGTGATGAGGTCGAACGTCATCGGGCCACCCCGGCGAGGTAGTCGAGGCTCCGGCGGACGTCGCCGTACGGCCCGTCGCCCGGCGCGGGCTCGCCGGTCAGGACGGTGTCCTGCTCCATCACCCACCAGCCTTCGTAACCGGCGATCTCCAAGGTGCGGATGATGTCGGGGATGTCGATGTCGCCCTCCCCTAGCGGCCTGTACAAGCCGTCCCGCACCGCGTTCGTGTAGGTGACGCCGCCCTTGAGCACCCGTTGGGCGAGCTCCACGTCCACGTCCTTGAGATGGACGTGCGCTATGCGCGGCGCCGCGAAACGCGCCAGCCACACCGGATCGGTCCCGCCGACCAGCAGGTGGCCTGTGTCGAGGCAGAGGGGGATGCTGCATCCCCCCAGCACGCGTTCGACCTCGTCGCGCCGCTCCACGACCGTTCCGACGTGCGGGTGCAGCGTGACGAGCCTGCCGCGGGCGGTGGCGCGCGCAGCGATCGCGTCCAGGTTCGCAAGCAGCACCGACCACGCCTTGGTGTCGAGGACGGGACGCTCGTCATACCCGTCGAGGCCGGTTGCGGCCGCCAAGACGAGGACGCCGTCGATGTCGTCCAAGGCTCGCTCGACCAGAGGCATCGGGTCGAAGTCGGAGTCGTGCAGCACGACGGGTACGAACGCCCCTACAAGGCCCAACCCGAACGAGGCCAGCAGTTCATTCCGCTCTTGCGCGGCCCTAGGGAGGAAGCCGTCCGGCCCCAGCTCGGTCGCCGCGAGACCGAGGTCGTGCATCTCGGCGAGAACTCGGCCCGGTTCCATCTGGTGGCCCCAGCCTGGCACCTCGCACACGCCCCAGGAGATCGGGGCGCCGGCGACCCTCACCGCCGCACCTCCTCGACGCCGACGATCCGGCCCTGCCGCATGGACAGCTCGCACGCCTCGGCGAGGTAGAACGCCTCCAGCGCCTCCTCCGGCGGGCACGGGTTGGCGCGGCGGCCCGCCACGACGTCCGCGAAGGCCCGCAGCTCGGCGTCGTAGGCGTCGGAGAAGCGCTCCATGAAACCGGCGTAGGGGGCCTTGGGCTGGTCCCCGTCCGGAAGCGCGGTCGCGGGCGTCCGATCGTCCAGGCCGGTGATGACGCTGTCCTTGGACCCGAACAGCTCCAGCCGGGCGTCGTATCCGGCGGCGTTGTAGCGGGTGGCCGAGACCTGGCCCAGCGTCCCGTCGTCCAGGATGAGCAGCGCGGAGCCGGTGTCGACGTCGCCGGCCTCGCGGAAGAAGTCGTCGCCCCGGTTGGCTCCGGCGGCCATCACGCGGACGACCTCGCGGCCCGTGACGAACCGGATGAGGTCCAGGTCGTGGATGAGGCAGTCGCGGAACAGCCCGCCGGACGCGGGGACGTACTCGGCCGGCGGGGGCGCCGGGTCGAAGCTGCACGACCGGACGGTGTGCAGCCAGCCGAGCCGTCCGGACGCCAGGGCCTCGCGCGCCGCCGCGTTCCCCGCGTCGAACCGGCGCTGGAACCCGACCTGCACCGGCACGTCGGCGGCGGCGGCCGCATGGACGATTTGGAACGTTCCATTTAGATCGGAGGCGAGCGGTTTCTCGCAGAAGACGGGAGTTCGCGCGGCGACGGCCCGCTCCACCAGGCCCGCGTGCGCGTCCGTGGCCGCCGCGACGACCAGGCCGTCCAGTCCGGCGGAGAAGAGGCCGTCGACGGCGTCCAGGGCGGTGACCTCGGGCCGCCCCCCGCCCAGTCGCGCGGCGAGGTCGCGGGCGCGGCGCGGGTCGGCGTCCGCGACGACCACCGCCTCCACCTCGGGCAACTCTCGCAGCGCGGCGGCGTGGCGCGCACCAATGCGCCCCGCGCCGGCCAGTCCGATCCTCATCGATCCCCTCCCGGTCGGCCGTCAGGTGGAGACACCGAGTCTGATGGAGCGTTCCAGAAGCGTCAACGCCCCGACTGTCCGCCTCTCCGGTAATGGAGTTGTCCGAAACCGGGACGGGTACTCGGGACTCCGGCTGTCGCGGGGGTCATACCAAGCGCTAGTTTTGCCCTATGCGGATCTTCGTCACCGGCGCCTCCGGATTCGTCGGGTCCCATGCCGTGCGCGCCCTGCTCGACGCCGGGCACCGGCCGCGCGCGCTGGTCCGCGACCCGGAGAAGGCGGCGAAGGTCCTGCGCGCGGTGGGCGTCGACGCCCGGGACGTGGAGCTCGTCCGCGGAGACATGCTCGACGAGGACCGCGTGGCCGAGGCGCTGCGGGGCTGCGACGCCGCGATCCACGCCGCCGCGGCGATCGGGGTGACCGGCGGCGCGGGCGACCTCGTGAAGGTGAACGTCCAGGGCACGCGCAACGTGGTCGGCGGGGCCGTCGCCCAGGGCCTGGCCCCGGTGGTCCACGTGTCGACGGTCGCGGTGTTCGTCCCGCCGTCCGGCCCGGTCATCACCGCGGGCGACGCCCTGGCGAACCCGCGGACCGACTACGGCAGGTCCAAGCTCGCGGCCGAACGCTACGTGCGCGGCCTCCAGGAGGACGGCGCTCCGGTCACCATCGTCTACCCCGGCGGCGTGTGCGGCCCGAACCAGCCGGCGCTGGACGCGCTGATGGAGGGCCTCGCCGCCGCGCTCGGCAAGGTGTGGCCGCTTCCGGGCGGCGGCGTGTCCGTGCTCGACGTCCGCGACCTGGGCGAGGCGTTGGCACGTTCCGTGGAGGCACGGCAGGGGCCGAGCCGCTGGGTGCTCGGCGGCCACTACCTGACCTGGCCGCAGTACGCCGACCTGTGCGACCGGCTCACCGGGGTGCGGTGCCGCCGCGTCCGCGTCCCCAGCCGCGCCATGCTCGCGCTGGGCTCCGCCCTGGACGCGGCCAAGCGCGTCCGCCGCTTCGACTACCCGCTCACCCGGGACGCCGCCGAGTTCATGGTCACGCTGGTGCCGACCGACGACCGTCCCGTCCTGGACGCGCTCGGCCTCACGCTGCGCCCCGTCGAGGAAACCGTCGCCGACGGCCTGCGCTGGCTGGCCGAGAGCGGACATCTGAACCCGCGCCGGGCCGGACGGCTCGCCGCCAAGGAGGCCCCGATGCCGACCCTCGTCCAGCGCACGTTCGGACCCGTCTTCCACCGGGTCTCGGGCTCCGAGTGGTTCTCCAAGGTGGGGCCCAAGGTCGTCCCGCCCGTCGACCGGACGCTGCACAGGCTCACCGGAGGAAGGCTGCTGCTCGGCCAGCTCCTCGTGCCCAGCCTCGTGCTGACGACGACCGGCGCCGTCAGCGGGCTCCCCCGGCGGACTCCGCTCGCCTGCCTGCCCGACCAGGCGGGCGGCTGGTACGTCGTCGGCTCCAATTTCGGTCGCGAGAAGCACCCCGCCTGGACGGGCAACCTCCTCAAGAACCCGGAAGCCGAGGTCAGCTTCCAGGGCCGCTCCGTCCCCGTCACCGCCCACCTCCTGGACGACGTCGAACGCAAGGAGATCTGGCCTCGCCTCATCGCCGTCTGGCCCGTCTACGACCGTTATGTGGAGCGCACGGAACGGCAGCTGAGGGTCTTCCGCCTGACCCCCGCTAACGGCCGCGGAGGGTCAGGGAAAGTCGCCGGCCGATGAGCAGATAGGCGAGCACGACACCGGCGACGTTGAGGATGACATCGTCGACGTCGAAGGCCCGTCCCATCACGAACGCGCCCTGCACCGTCTCGATGGCCAGCGAGAGCATGCCGCTCACCAGGGCCAGCCGTACCGGGCCGCGGAGGGACGTCCAGACCAGGGGCAGGAGCACGCCGAGCGGCGCCAGGAGGATCACGTTGCCGCCCACCTGGAGGAGCGCGTCCTTGATGGGCTGGTCCATATAGAACCGGAGCGATCGGCCGGGATCGGTGTTCCCACCGGCCTGGCCGTTGTCCTGGACGGGGGTCAAAGTGAGCTTGAAAGCGAAGTAGAAGAAAACTCCGAGGAAGCCCAACGCGATGATCACTACCACCACGCGCAGGGCGACGACGTACCAGGGGACCCTCTCGCCCGCCGCTGCGGGCTGCCACATTTCCACCAACACTCGGCGCGGTCTCCCCAGTTCGCCGCGGTCCATGCATGCCCACGGGTTTTGGGATGACCGGATAGTCCATTGATGTCGAAATGCCCGGATGGTACGGAAACGCCCGCGCCGGGACGAACCCGGCGCGGGCGTGCGCTCCGCTCCGATCAGGCGGCGACCGCGGTGGTGGCCGGCTCCAGGGCCAGGTCCAGCACCTCGCGGACGTCGCTGACGGCGAACACCGTCATCTTCTCGAGCACCTCGGCCGGGACGTCCTCGAGGTCCGGCTCGTTGCGCTTCGGCACGATCGCGGTGGTGATGCCGAGCCTCGACGCGGCCAGCAGCTTCTGCTTCAGGCCGCCGATCGGCAGCACCCGCCCGGTCAGCGACACCTCGCCGGTCATCGCCACGTCCGAGCGCACCGGCCGGCCCGACAGCAGCGACGCGAGCGCCGTCGTCATCGTGATGCCCGCGCTCGGGCCGTCCTTCGGGATCGCGCCGGCGGGCACGTGGACGTGCACGCCGCGGTCCTTCAGGTCGCCGACCGGCAGCTCCAGCTCCGCGCCGCGCGAGCGCAGGTAGCTGAGCGCGATCCGGGCCGACTCCTTCATGACGTCGCCGAGCTGGCCGGTGAGCGTCACGCCGGTGTCGCCCGTCTCCCGGTCGGCCAGCGACGCCTCGATGTAGAGGACGTCGCCGCCCGCGCCGGTGACCGCGAGGCCCGTCGCCACGCCCGGCACGCCGGTGCGGCGCTCGTTCCTGCTCAGCTCGACCTCCGGGGTGAACCGCGGCCGGCCGAGGTAGTCCTTCAGGTCGTCCGCGCCGATCCGGACGGGCAGCGCCGACTTGCCGAGCGCGACGTTGGCCGCGACCTTGCGCAGCACCCGCGCGATCGAGCGGTCCAGGGACCGGACCCCGGCCTCCCGGGTGTACTCGGCCGCGAGCAGCCGCAGCGCGTCGTCGCCGAAGGCCACCTCCGACGCCTCCATGCCGGCCTTGTCGAGCTGGCGCGGCAGCAGGTGGTCGCGGGCGATCGTGACCTTCTCGTGCTCGGTGTAGCCGTCCAGCTCCACCAGCTCCATCCGGTCGAGCAGCGGCCCGGGGATCGCCTCCACCACGTTCGCGGTGGCGAGGAACAGCACGTCGCTCAGGTCGAGCTCGACCTCCAGGTAGTGGTCCCGGAAGGTGTGGTTCTGCTCGGGGTCGAGGACCTCCAGCAGCGCCGCGGTCGGGTCGCCGCGGTAGTCGGCGCCGACCTTGTCGACCTCGTCCAGCAGGACGACGGGGTTCATCGAGCCGGCCTCCCGGATGGCGCGGACGATGCGTCCCGGAAGCGCGCCCACGTACGTTCGGCGGTGACCCCGGATCTCGGCCTCGTCACGGACGCCGCCCAGAGCGACCCGCACGAACTCGCGGCCCATGGCCCGCGCGACCGACTCGCCCAGGGACGTCTTGCCGACGCCGGGAGGGCCGGTCAGCGCCAGCACCGCGCCGCTCCTGCGCCCGCCCACGACGCCCAGGCCGCGCTCCTCGCGCCGCTTGCGCACGGCCAGGTACTCGACGATGCGCTCCTTGACGTCGTCGAGGCCCGCGTGGTCGGCATCGAGGATCTCCCGCGCGCCCGCGATGTCGTAGGCGTCCTCGGTCCGCTCGTTCCAGGGGATGTCGAGGACGGTGTCCAGCCAGGTGCGGATCCAGCCGCCCTCGGGCGAGGCGTCGGACGACCGCTCCAGTTTGTCGACCTCCTTCAGCGCCGCCTCGCGCACCTTCTCGGGGAGGTTCGCGGCCTCGATCCGGGCCCGGTAGTCGTCCTCCTCGTCGGCCGGGTCGCCGTTCAGCTCGGCCAGCTCCTTGCGGATGGCCTCCTGCTGCTGGCGCAGCAGGAACTCGCGCTGCGTCTTCTCCATGCCCTCCTGGACGTCCTTGCGGATGGTCTCCGCCACGTCCAGCTCGGCGAGGTGGTCGCGCGTCCACCCGATCACCAGGTTGAGCCGCTCCACCACGTCGACGGTCTCCAGGACCTCGATCTTCTGCTCGTCGGTGAGGTACGGCGCGTACCCGGCGTTGTCGGCCAGCGTGGACGGGTCATCGATCTGCTGCACGACGTCCACGACCTGCCAGGCGCCCCGGTTCTGCAGGATCGCGCTGACCAGGCCCTTGTACTCCTTCGCCAGCTCCTGCGCGCGCCCGGAGGCGGGCGGCGTCTCGACCGGCGTCCCCTCGACCCACAGCGCCGCGCCCGGCCCGGTCGTCCCGATGCCGATCCGCACCCGCTGCACGCCGCGGACGACCGCGCCCGGCTCGCCGCCGGGAAGCCGCCCCTCCTGCTCGATGACACCGAGCGTGCCGAGGCCGGCGTACTGCCCGTTCAACCTGGGCACCAGCAGCACCCGCGGCTTGGCCGCCGACCGGATGCCCGGCCCCTTGGCCTGCGCCACCGCCCGCGCGGCCTCGACGGCGGCCCGGACCTCGCCGCTCTCCGACAGGTCCAGGGGCACCACCATGCCGGGCAGAACGACCCCGTCGTCGAGGGGCAGCACCGGCAGCGTCAGGGTCTCGCTCATGCTCAGCTCCAAGTCAGTAGACCGACCCAACCACGGGTTGAGTCATACTCACTCAAGAAAACGGAGCACCAATTTGTTTCCGCAGCAACGTTCGCTCTCAGCGATCACCCGCCGCGTGCGCGCCACAGGGCCGGCGAGTGCGCGGCCAAGCCGACACGTGGGCGAGACCGGGGTCCCCGCGGCCGACGACCCGGCAGAATGCCCGCGCACGGCCGCGACGCCCTGTCAGAGGGTGTCCCACCAGCGTGGAGCCGAGTCATCAGGTTCGTCGGGGCTTGCGAAATGGAACGGCACGCCCAATCGTCCTGCCAGCGCCGCGCCGATCCTGCTCGCCTCTTCCGCCTCCGGCCAAGGGGGCACCTCGCCGTTGAACGCGCGGATGTCGTTCCCGTGCTGGACGGTCGCGAGGTGGTGCTCGGTGTTCGGGTCGCGCGTGACACCGAGCACCACCACGAACCACCCCTCGGTATCGCCATCCCAGAGGGCCTCCACCGCAGCTGGAGGCCGCGGCAGTTCCTGGACCTTCCTGATGAGGTCTTCAAGATCCAGAGGAGCGGTCGGTGACCGATGGAAGCCTTGCCCCAGAGCCGCGTACCGTTCGGCGACCAGCCGATGACACTCATACAGGCCCGCCCGCGGCTGCCCGGAGCCGTCGAGGACCGCCTTGACCGCAGAGAGCCTCTGGTCGTCTGCGACAAGCGCGTCGACCTGATCCCGCACCTCTGCCGGCAGCCTGTTCCACAGCGGATTCTCCATGAGCGCATTCAAGCGGGAAAGCTTGCCGGTGCGGGAAAGTGGCCGGGACGGCGGCGAACCCGGCGTAAAGGGCGAGCGTCATAAAGTGGCGTGATCATGACCACGATCCTGCGGCCGCGGCGGTGGGGGCGGGGGTGGCGATGGGGTGTCTCGTTGGCCCTGGCCCCCGTCCTCGCGGCGTCGGCGGCCGTGGCTGTGGCGTACGGGAAGGCCGGGGGCTGGTACGGCGTCAACGTGATGCTGCGCCGGGGCGCCAGCATCTGGGTCGACGTCGCTCCGGACGATTCCCGGCTTTCCCCGGGCATCCGGTTGTCGCTGGCCGGGCGGCGCACGCCCGACGCGCCCGAACCGGTGCGCTGGCGCCAGGCCGCCGCGGGACTGGACGTCGCCGAGCTGCCCGTCCGGGTGGGCGGGCGGCCCGTGGACGCCCTGCTGCTCACCCGGATCGACCCGGCCCGGTACCGGTTCCGGGTGCTGAGCCGCCCGGCCGGCGACCGGGAGGTCGGCGACTGGATGGAGGCCACCGGGGCGGCCCTGGTCGTCAACGGCAGCTACTACGCCCGCGACGGGAGCCCGGACACCCCCGTCGTCAGCGACGGGCGCCGGCTCGGCCCCTCGTCCTACCAGGCGAGGCACGGAGCGTTCCTGGTCGACGGGCCGGGCGGCGCCCGCCTGGCGGACCTCACCGGCACGGACTGGCGGCCGGTCACCGAAGGCGCGAGCCAGGCCATGGTCTCCTACCCGATGCTGCTGGGAGCGGACGGGCACGGCCGGACCGGCGGCCAGGACGAGCGATGGCTGGCCAACCGCAGCTTCCTCGGGCAGGACGGCGCCGGGCGGATCATCGTCGGCACCACCCGGGACGCCTACTTCTCCCTGCCTTCGCTCGCCGCCTTCCTCCCGCGTTCGGGACTCGGCCTGCGCCTCGCCCTGAACCTGGACGGCGGACCGGTCGCCTGCCAGAAGGTGTCGGCCGGCGGCTACCGGCGCGACTTCTGCGGGCGCTATGAGACGGCCGTGCACGACGGCCGCCTCCAGTTGCTGCGGCCCCTGGTCGACTTCCGCCGCAACGGCCTCCCGATAGCCCTCGTCGCGGTCCCCCGCTGAACCGCTCCCGCCCGATCGCCAGCCCCACGGCCTCCGGACGGAAAACCGCTTGCGGGAGGAGCGGGGGCGTGCAAGGGTCGGCGCGGAGATCTTGGGTGCGCTTCGGGAGGTCGCGCGTGTACACCGCCAACGGCAAGGCCACGACCGGCGTCCCGGCGGCGGAGGGCGCGGCGGCCTAGAGGCCGGCACCGCTCCACGACGCCGGGACGGTTCCCGCGCGGGGGTTCGGCCCCGCGGTTCCCGCCTGCGCGGATCACGCGCGGGCGTCGACTCGACGTGGAGCATCCTTGTCTTCTTCCCTGCCCTCGGCGCACGCCCCTCTCGGCCGCCGAATGATCTTCCTTCTGGCTCTGACCTGCGGCGTCGCCGTGGGGAACATCTACTTCCCGCAGGCGGTCAGTCCGCTGGCGGCGGCCGGGCTGGGCGTGCCGCCCGACTCGGCCGCGCTGGTGGTGACCGCGGCGCAGTTCGGGTACGCGGCCGGGATCTTCCTGCTCGTGCCGCTCGGGGACCGGTTCCCGCACCGCCCGCTGATCGTGGCGATGCTCGCCGTCACCGGCGCGGCGCTGCTCTGCGCGGCGGCCGCGCCCGGGCTCGCGGTGCTGGTCGGCGCGAGCGCCGTGGTCGGGGTCGCGACCGTGGTCGCCCAGGTCATCGCGCCGATGGCGGCCGGGCTCGCGGCCGAGGACCGGCGCGGCGCGGTCATGGGGACGCTGCTGGCCGGGTCGATCGGCGGCATCCTGCTGGCCCGGACGTTCGGCGGGTTCGCCGCCGAGTGGCTCGGCTGGCGGGCCCCGTACCTGATCGCCGCGGCCGCCACGCTGGCGATCGCGGCCGCGCTGGCCGTCGCGCTGCCGGCGACCGTCCCGCCGTCGCGGCAGTCGTATCCGGCGCTGCTGGCCGCGCCGCTGCGGCTGCTGCGCGAGGAGCCCGAGCTGCGGCGGTCGTGCTTCTACCAGGCGACGGTCTTCGGCGGCTTCCAGGCCGTCTGGACGGGCGTCGCGCTGTACCTGACCGGCCCGGCGTACGGGCTCGGCGTCCAGGCGGTCGGCCTCCTGGCGCTGGTCAGCGCGGCGACCATGGCCGCGACGCCCGTCGCGGGACGCCGGGTCGACCGGCGCGGCCCGGAACCGGTCACCCTCGTCGCGATCCTCGGGACGATCGCGTCCACCGGCGTCCTGGCGCTGGGCGGACTCGGGGGCGCGCCGGGGCTCGTGGCGCTCGGAGCCGGGACGCTGCTGCTGGACGTCGCGATGCAGTCCGGCATGATCGCGAACCAGGCGCGGATCTTCGCGTTGCGCCCGGACGCCCGCAGCCGCATCAACACCGCGTACATGACCTGCGCCTTCCTCGGCGGCAGCACCGGGTCGTGGCTCGGCGCCCAGGCCTGCACCCGGTTCGGCTGGACGGGCGTGTGCGCGCTCGTCGCCCTCCTGGCCTGCCTTGCCCTCGCCCGGCACCTGGCGCACCGGCCGGCCCCCGCGGGCCTGCGGGGCAACGCCGAGGCAAAGGCGCCTTCGCGATCCTGATTCTTTGCCCGGGTGCCGGTTTACGCGCGCATGACGCGGGGGTACCTAACGCAACGAGATCGTGACGCAGGGTGAACGACAGGTCATCGGGGCGGCAAAGCCCCAGGTCGATAGGCGGGAGGCGGCGGATGCGACGCAGCGAGCGCGCGACCCGGGCCGTCTCCGCGTCCCCTTCCCCGCGCGGCCCGGTCCGTACGGCCGAGAACGTTCGCGACGTACCGCTCCGCGGCCGGCACCGCCCCCCAGCGGCGGCCGCGGAGGCGGGGCGCGGCGACACACCTCGGGTCCTCGGCCGTACCGGACCGGCTCCGCGCCGACGTCCTCCCCTGGGCCCGGTGCCGCCCGCCCCCGCGGCACCGGCGCCCCCACCGGCCGGACCCGCCGCGGCGGTGGGCCGCGCCGCCGGTCCGGCCGCAGGCTTCCGGGCGCCGCGCAGGCGCCCTCCCCCGAGCGCCGGGCGAGCGCCCGCGTCCGGCGCGGCGTGGAAAGGAGGTGGGAACCAGAGCGGATCCGAACCGGCGTTGCGCCGGTGAACCCAGGCGGCCGGTACTCCGTCCGACCCCCGTCCCGGCCGCCCTACGCAGTAAGGGATCGCTGCGGAGCAGGGCCCGTGGAGGAGCGACACACTCCACGGGCCCCGCTCAAAGCTTCTTGCGCCAGACCTGGCCGTGCACGACGTCGCCGAAGCGCTCCACCGGCGGCTCCTGCTCCTCCAGGACGAACCCGGCGCGCTCGTAGAGGCGGTGCGCGGGACGCTGGAGCGCCGTCGTCCACAGCATGATCTCGGTGTAGCCCGCAGCGGCGGCGAAGTCCACGCACGCGGCGACCAGCGCCGCCCCGACGCCCGTGCCTCGGGCCTCCGGTTCGACGTGCAGCAGCCGGAGCTGCGCGACGTCGTCCTCGCGGCGGACGCAGAACACCGCGCCCAGCCGCTCCCCTCCCGACTCGGCGATCCAGGCGTTCTCCCTCTCCGGGTCGTGCCCGCGCACGTAGTCGGCGAGGACGGAGGCGACGAGGGCCTCGTAGGTGCGGTCCCAGCCGCACTCGACGTCGTAGAGGGCGCCGTTGCGCTCCACCACCCAGCCGAGGTCGCCGGGGCGCAGCGCCCGCAGGACGAAGCCGTCCCGGCGCGGACGCTCCCCGAGGACGTCCTGGACGGTGCGCATCGCGGCGAGCAGGCGGCGGCGGTCGGCCGGGTCCAGCCCGTCCAGCATCTCGCGGATCTCGGCGATGGAGCGCTCGTCCAGCATGGCGAACACCTCGCGGCCGCGCGGGGTGAGCCGGACGATCTGGCGCCGGGCGTCCCCGGGCGCGCGCTCGCGCGCGACGAGCCCGTCGGCCTCGAACCGGGCCAGCATCCGGCTGAGGTAGCCGGCGTCGAGGTCGAGGGCGCGGCGCAGGGCCAGCACCTCGCTGTCCTCCCGCTGCGCCAGCTCGAAGATCACGCGCGCCTCGGTGAGCGAGTACGGCGAGCGGACGAGCCCCTCGCCGAGCACCCCGATGACGCCGGTGTAGAAGCGGTTGAACGCGCGGACCGTGCCGACGTCCTCCCGGGTCGCCTTCATACCCGCCCCTCCTAACGTTTGACTGAGTCAAACATTAGGCGACGGAGCGGCCGCGCACCAGTCCCCGGGGACGGTCAGACCTTCGCCTCGGCCTCCGCGGGCCGCAGCGCCCGCGCGTCGCGGACCACGCTGCGCTCGACGAAGAAGGTCATCAGCGGCACCACCCCGCCGAGCACGATCACGACCATCCGGCTCAGCGGCCAGCCCGTGCGCCGCCACAGGTCGAAGGCGGCCACAAGGTAGACCATGTAGAGGAAGCCGTGGACGGGCGCCACGATGCCCGCGAGCGCCGGCATGTCGGTGGGCCCGTACTTGAGGATCATGCCGATCGTCAGCAGCACCAGCAGGGTGCCGACCACCAGCGCCAGGATCCGGTACCTGGTCACCGCGCCTTCCACAGCAAACGCACCTTTCGTTCAGCGGCCCCTCGGGGCGGGGTGTGCGGGACGCGGGTCAGCCGCGCCCGCGGCTCTCGGAGTTGAGCCGCGCGAGGTAGCGGTTGTAGGCCGCGAGCGCGGGGTCCTCTTCCTCCTGCTGCCGGATGATCTCCCGCTTGACCTCGGCCTCCGCGGGCTCCTCGATGCTCCGCGGGGCGGGCCGCACTCCGGCGCGCTCGTCCCGGATCATCTTGACCCACATCACGATCACGAAGATCGCGAAGATCGGCCACTCGAACGTGTAGGCCCAGCTGCGGTCGTTGCCGCCCTGGGCGCGGTCGAACTGCCACCAGCCGAAGCCGATGAACGCGCCGCACAGCACGATCGCGAGCGCGTGCAGCCCGAGCCAGCCTGGGGTGAGGAACCGTCGCACGTCAACGAGCCTACCCCCGCCCGCGCGGACCGCGGCCCCGGCCCCGCCCCGGCGCGCGGACGATCAGGACGGCTCCGGTCCCGTGTAGACCGCGCGGGGACGCAGCGGGCCGCGCCGGCCGTACTCCTCCAGCGCGTGGGCGAGCCAGCCGGCGGTCCGTGCGACGGCGAAGAGGGCCTCGCCGGCCCCCGGGACGAGCCCCGCGACCGCGCCGAGCGTCGCCAGGGAGAAGTCGACGTTGGGCGCGGGGAGGCGGCGCCGGGCGGCCTCGTCCAGGACGGCCTCCGCGGCGGCGAGCCGGTCGTGGCCCGGCGCCGCGGCGCGGACGAGGTCCATCAGCAGCGCGGCGCGCCCGTCGCCGGACTTGTAGACGGCGTGCCCGAACCCGGGCACGCGCTCGCCGCCGCGCAGCCGCTCCCCGATCACGCGGGACGCCGACGCCGGGTCGGAGACCTCGGCGAGCAGGCGTTCCGCACCGTAGGAGGCGCCGCCGTGCAGCGGCCCGCTCAGGACCCCGAGGCCGGACGCGACGACCGCGTAGGGGTCGGCGCGCACGGACGCGGCGACCCGCGCCGCGACCGTCGACGCGGCCAGTTCGTGGTCGGCCAGCAGGATCATGGCGGCCTCGAAGGCGCGCAGCAGCCCGGCGTCCTCGGGCGGGCGCGGGCACAGCCGGTTCCAGAGCCGCTCGGCGACGCGCTCGGCGCCGGGGGCCCGGTTCGCGGCGGGCAGGGCCTCGACGAGACCGGCGATCAGCGCCCGGCCGGTCGCGGTGACGCCCTCGGGGTCGAGGTGGTGGCGCAGCGGGTCGGTCGCGGCGAGCGCGGCGACGATCAGGTGGAGCCGGTCGAGCGGGAGGAGGTCCGGCGGCAGCCCGGACTGGGCCGCGACGGCCGCGGCGACGCCGTCCGCCCTGGCCCGCCAGGGCTCCTCGCGCGCGTCGCGGCCGTGCCACAGCCATCTCGCGACGTCCTCGAACGCCCGGCTCCCGGCCATCTCCAGGGCGTCGCGGCCCCGGTAGTAGTGCCGGTCCGCGCCGAGCGCGGTGATCGCCGACTCGATCGCCAGCTCGCCGGGGCCGGGCGGGCGGCGGGGCCTGCCGCGCCTGGCGAGCTCCTCCACCTGGGCGGCGTCGAACAGGCTCCGGCGGCCGTCCGGCGCGTGCCTGCGCCGCAGGACGCCCCGGCTCACGTACGCGTACAGCGTGGCGGGCTTCACACCGAGGCGTTCCGCCGCCGCCTTGGCGTCGATCCACCCGCTGAGCTGCTCTTCCTCCGCCATCCCGCTCCCTGAATATTGATTTTCGTCAATATTGATACATATCGTTGCCGGTGTCAATCTGAGGGCATGCCACAGATTCACTTCCTGGACGTCACCAACCGCGACGGCGTCCAGACGGCCCGGACGGGCCTGTCCAAGTTCGGCAAGACGATGGTCAACTTCTACCTGGGACGGCTGGGCGTGGCGCAGTCGGAGATCGGCTTCCCGTTCCTGTTCCACGAGGTCCCCTACGTCCGGGCGCAGATCGCCCTGGCCGAGGCGGGCGCGTTCGGGGGCCTGCGCCTGTCGGGGTGGTGCCGGGGCGTCGCCGCGGACGTCGAGAAGGCCGTTCGGGTGCGGGCCGGGGAGACCGGGCTCGCGCACTACAACCTGTCGATCTCGACGTCCGACTACATGATCGCCAACAAGTTCCGGGGCCGGCTCGACCGCGACGCGATCATCCGGGAGATGGTCGCGGCCGTCCGCGCGGCCAAGGCGGGCGGCGCGCGGACGGTCGGTGTCAACGCCGAGGACGGCTCGCGCACCGACGACGGGTTCCTCACCGAGTTCGCGCTCGCCGCGAAGGAGGCCGGCGCCGACCGCGTCCGGTACTGCGACACGATCGGCGGCGACACGCCGGAGCGCATCCGGGAGCGCTTCGCCAAGCTCGCCTCCGCCACGGCGATGCCGGTCGAGACCCACTGCCACAACGACCTCGGCATGGCCGTCGCCAACTCCGTCAGCGGCGCGCTCGGCGACCTGGAGGCCGGGCAGGACGCCTGGATCAACACGTGCGTGAACGGCATCGGCGAGCGTTCGGGCAACGCCGACCTGCTGTCGACGATCCTCGCGTTCCGGCACGGCTTCGGCCTTGAGGGGCGCGCCGAGTTCGGCGATCCGATCGACCTCGCGTGGGCGCGGCGGTTCGCGCTGTGGGCGAGCTACGCGTTCGGCCAGCCGCTCCCCTACAACCAGGTCGGCGTCGGGCGGAACGCGTTCGCTCACGAGTCCGGCATCCACGCCGACGGCGCGTTGAAGGACCACGGCAACTACGAGCTGTACGACGAGGCGACCCTCGGCCCCTTCCCGGCGGACTGGCACGCCCGTCCCGGACGCGTCGTGCTGACCGGCGAGTACGGCGGCAAGGCGGGCTTCCGGCACGTGATGGACGGCCTCGGCGTCGAGCCCGCCGACGAGGACCTCGCCTTCCAGCTCGTCCAGCTCTGCAACGCCCAGACGGGCCGTCCCCTGACCGACGACGAGCTCCGCCTCATCGCCACCTATCCGCGGGAACTGGCGCTGCTCTTCCCCGGCCAGCTCCCGTGATCGCGGATCCGCTCTGATTTGTCGGTACCGAGCCCTACGTTTCCCGGCATGGCGAGCAGCACGGTGGCGGCAGGGGCCGCGCAGTCGTACCGGTACACGAAGCCGTCCGGCCTGGACGAGGGGCTCCTGGGGCTCTCCACGTCCGGCGGGACGACGAGCAGCGGGCCGCAAGCGAACCCGCACTTCTTCAGCGGCGTGCTGACGCAGGCGGCGCCCGCGGCGGCCGGCCTGCTCGCGCTGGCCGACGTCGCCCAGACCAGGTACCACCAGCCGCGTCCCACCGCGTTCCGGGATCCGGTCGTCACGTGCAGCGGCGACCGGATCCGGATGGAGTCCTTCTCCGCCTGCGGCGGCGTGTACGCGCGGCTGGACGTCCTCGAACCGGCGCTGGACGGCGACGTCCACGAGCGCGGCACGACGAACGTGGACGTGAACGGGCCCCTGCGCGAGGCGCTCGCCCGGGTGGGGGGGTCCGATCCGCTGCACCTGGCGGTCGGCGCCGGGGAGATGGCCGTCACCACGCTGGACGGGGCCGTGGTGGAGAAGAAGGTCCCGCTGCCCGACCGCTGGCTCCGGGGCTTCGCCGAAGTCCAGGTCATCACGGCCGGGTTCGACCCGCGCGGGGAGCTGAGCGCGGCCGACGCGGTGCGGTTCCTGCGGTCGCTGCCGCGCGGGGGGCGCGAGCCGCTGTGGGCGGTCCCGGCGGGCCGGACGCTGCGGGTCGCGGCGCGCCCGTCCCCCGGCGCGGTCTGCCTGGCCGGACCCGACCGGCTCCGGACGATGCAGCCGCTGCTGCGCTTCGCGAAGGCGCTGCGCGTCTACGGGCCGCCCGTCGCCGCCGGGAGCGGGCCGGTGGCGAGCGTCTGGGAGCTGGAGCTGCCCGGCATGCGGTACGTCCTGACGCTGTCGCCGCAGCACTCGCGCGGCTTCTCCGGGGAGGGCGCCGTGCTGGACGCCGTCTCGACCGACGAGGCGGCGGCGGACGCCGACCTGCTCGGCGCGCTGCTGTCCTTCGAGCCGCGGGTGGAGCCGGGCCTGCTGGCCGAGCGGTCGGGGCTCACCCCCGCGCGGACGAGGGCGGCGCTGGTCCAGCTCGGGACGTCCGGCCGCGTCGGCTTCGACGCCGCCGAGGCCGCGTTCTTCCATCGCGAACTGCCCTACGACCCGGCGCGGGTGGCCGACCTCAACCCGCGGCTGCGTTCGGCGCGCGCGCTGGTCGCGGAGGGCGCGGTGCGGTTCACCGCCGAGGACGCGGCGGTCGTCCTCAGCAACGGCGGTGAGCGCCGGGTCCGCTTCGACGGCGACCGGGCCACCTGCACCTGTCCATGGTGGTACGACCATCGGGGCGAGCGCGGCCCGTGCAAGCACGTCCTCGCCGCGCGGATCGTCCGCCGCGAGACCGCTGTGGAGGCCGTCCGATGAGGGCCCCGGACGAGTTCCAGAAGGCGATCGACGCCGGCGACCTGGCGCAGACGGTGCGCCTGGCCGGCGAGCTCGACGAGGCCGGCCGCCGCGCCATCGCGAAGGACCTGCCCGACCGGCTGAAGGCGATGCGCGCCGCGACGGAGTACGGCTGGCTGGACCGCGAGGCGTTCGGGCCGCTTCTGGTCCTCGGGGCGGGCACGTTCGGCGGTGCCGCGGCCGCGGCCGCGTGGCTGTGCCGCCGGGAGCTGCGGCTGTGGTGGACCCGGGACGACTTCGCCGACTTCCGCGCGGCCCTGTGCGAGGTCACCGCCGCGCGCCCGGACGAATGGCGCGCCGACGTCGCGCACCGCGTCGCCGCCCGCATCCGCCTGTCCGGCGGCGAGCGGGCTCAGTGGCACATCGCGGCGACCCTGGCCAAATCGGCCGGGATCGTCCCAGAATCTGACGGTTTCGTCGTCAGCTGGGTGACCGAGCGCGCCCTTCCCCGGGCCGACGACCCGTTCCTCGACGTGCTCGTCCCGAGGCTGTTCGAGGTCGAGGCCGTTGGCGGCGCCCTCGCCGAGGACGAGGCGAGACTCCGGTGGGACAGGGCGCGCAAGGGCACCTGGGCCGGCACCCTGGCCGCCATGGCCGAAGCCGGGCGGCTCGACCGCACCCTCCTGCTGGACGGCTGCGTCAGCCGCTTCCTTCGCGGCGGCACCGCCCGCGACCTGCGCTGGTTCATCGCGCTGCACGACGCGCTGGAGCCGACCGACGACGAGACGGCCGCCCGCGCCCGCGACTACGTCCGCCTGCTCCCGGCCGCGCCCTCCACCGTCGCCGGCCTCGCCCTGCGCCAGGTCCGCCGGGTCGACGACCTGGGACGGCTCGACGCCGGGTTGTTCGACGAGGCCGCGGGCGCGCTGCTGTTCCGCCCCGAGAAGAAGCTCGTCCAGGCCGCGCTGACCTGGCTCGACCGCACGGCCCGCAAGCGCGACCGGGTCGACGCCACCCTGCGCGCCGTCACGGCCGTGTTCACCTCGGACGCCCTCGACCTGCGCGAACGCGCCGTCGCGCTCGCGGTCAAGCACGCGGGCCACGCGAGCAAGGCCGTCCACCAGGAGATCCGCGCCGCCGCGGGCGACCTGCCGGCCGTCCTGCGCGAGCCGATCGCGGGGGCGTTCGGCGAGGTCGAGGCGGCGGCCGCTCCCGAGCCGTCCCCCGGCCCGCCGCCCTTCACCCCGCGCGAGGCGCCCGTCCCGATCGGCTCCCTCGCCGAACTGGCCGAGGAGTTCGCGGTCCTGCTGCGGGCCGACGAGGAGTGGCGCACGTCCGAACGCTTCCTGGCCGCGCTCGTCGAGTTCGCCTACCGCGACCCGGAGGGGACGCGCGCGGCGCTCCGGAAACCCGCCGCCGACCGCGCGCGCTGGATCCTGGACGGCGACGACCACGCGTACTGGCGCAACTTTGTCCGGGCGAGCTGGATCGCGTTCCCGGTGCAGAGCCTCCTGCGCCCGCCGAGGTCGCACGGCCTTGTCGAGGCGCTCACCTCCCTGCTGAAGGGGCGGTCCCGCAAGTCCGGGACGGTGTTCGACCCGCAGCTGGAGCGCTTCCTCACCCTGCGCAGGCACGAGATCGCGTCCGCGGTGGGGAGGGTGCCCGTCCTCCTCGCGACCCCGACCGAGGGCAGCGGCCACGTCGACCCCGGCGTCCTGGTCGCGCGGCTCGAGAGGATCGAGGCGGCGGGCGCCGAGCCGGGGCGCGCCGACCTCATGCAGGCGATGCTGCGCGTGCCCCGCGAGATCGACCCGGCCGCCGCGGCGTGCGCGGGACAGCTGGAGTCCAAGGCCGGCCAGACCCTCGCGGCGTGGCTGGCGGACGGCGGCCTAGCCGACCCCGCCGTCGAGTGCGCGATCCTCGACAAGCCCCTGGCGGCCGTCCGCGGCCGGACGGTCCGGCTGCCGAGCCGGGTCCTGTCCACAGTGGACGTCCCCGGTGGCTCCGACATCGCCCACCTGTGCGCCTTCCCCGAAGACGGCTGGACGGACTTCGGGACGGCGGGGATCAGTTCGGCCCAGGGGTTCTGGCCGTCGGTCCTGCCGTCCCACCGCGAGGTGGCCGCCGCGCATCTCGTCCCCCACCTGGCGGGAGCGGACGAGATCGACCTGGACCAGGGCGCCATCATGCTCGACCTGGCGGAGGCCGACGGGCCCACCGGTTCCGCCACCGGGACGCTGCTCGCCCACGTGCTCGCCCACCAGAGCCAGAACGAGCGCGCCGACGCGGTCGAGGCGCTCCTCGTCCTCAGCGCCCGGGGCGCCCTGCCCGCCGCCGAGACGGGAACGGCCCTCGGACGCCTCGCCGCGCTGAAGCGCCTCGTCCTCCCCCGCGCCGTCAAGGCCCTCACGGCCGCCGCCGACGGCGGCGGGCACTCCGGCGTGTGGACGATCCTCGCCGCGGCGCTCCCGCACGCGCTGCCGGCCCCCGGCGAGCGCGCCGCGACCGGCATGCCCGACCTCCTCGCCCTGGCGACCCGCCTGGCGGAGGCGACCGGCGCCAGGGGCGCGATCCCGGCCGTCCAGGACGTCGCGGCGCGCGGCGGCTCCAGCCGCCTGGTGAAGGAGTCCGCCCGCCTGCACCGCACGCTCGCAACGTGAGGGCCCGCGGCGGTGTTGACCCGAGTACCGGTGTTGACCCGAGTACACGGTGTTGACGGAAGCGCCGGTCCGATATGGGACGCTGAGCCCGGCGGGAAGGAGCGCTGAACAATGACCGAGACCCTTGCGTTCGGCACGGTCGACACCGTGCTCGGCCGCCTGCTCGTCGCCGAGACCGAGACGGGCGTCGTCGCGCTGCACTTCCACGACACCCCGGCCGCCCGCGCCCGCACCGCCAAGGCGGCCGGGCTGCCGGTCGTGGACGCCCCCGGCCGCCTGGCCCCCGCCCTGGCGGCGCTGCGCGACTACTTCGCCGGCGACCTGAAGCACTTCGAACTGCCCATCGACTGGCGGCTCACGTCCGACGTCCAGCGGCAGGTGCTCTCGACGCTGTACGAGACCGTCCCGTACGGGCGGGTCCTGACCTACGGCGAGCTGGGAGAGCGCAGCGGAACCGGTGTCCATGCCCAGGTCATCGGCCAGGTGATGGGCAGCAACCCGATCCCCCTGATCGTCCCGTGCCACCGCGTCGTCGCCTCGAACGGCCTCGGCGGCTACAGCGGCGGCTCCGGCGTGGAGGTCAAGCGCTGGCTCCTCACCCTCGAAGGCTCCGTCCCCGCCACCCTCGACTGGGACATCAGCCGGGGCCCGTGACCACGGGCCGCGCTAGGCGGGCGTCTCGGCGTAGGTGACGCCCGTGAGGGCCTCGGACACCTCCCAGAGGCGCTCGCCCAGGCCGGGCTGGTCCGCCTGCTTGGGCGTGGCGACCTTGGCCGGGGCGCCGCGGTACTGGAACAGGCGGGGCCCGTAGCAGGCGCCGCCGCGCACGTCCGGCGCCGTCGCGGCGTAGAGGGACGGGAGCGCGCCCGCGGCGGCGGACTGCGCGAACACCGCGTTGCCGAGTCCCGTGGCCTTCTCCATGAGGGTGCTGCCCTGCATGCGCGGCCCCGTCTGCTGGAGGTTGGTCGCGGCGTACCCGGGGTGGGCGGCGACGCTGGTCACCTCGGGGACGCGCCGGTCCAGTTCCTTGGCGAAGACGAGGTTGGCGAGCTTGGCCTGGCCGTAGGCGGCCCACTTGCGGTACCGGCGCTCGCCCTGCAGGTCGTCGAAGTCGAGGCGGCCCGTCCAGGCGAAGCCCGAGGTGACGGTCACGACGCGGGCGGACGGGGCGGCGCGCAGCGCGGGCAGCAGGAGCCCGGTCAGCGCGAAGTGGCCCAGGTGGTTGGTGCCGAACTGCATCTCGAAGCCGTCGGCGGTGGAGCGGCGCGGGATCGCCATGACCCCGGCGTTGTTGACCAGGATGTCGAGCGGGGCCTCGCCGTACCGGGACGCGAAGTCCCGGACGGACGCCAGGTCGGCGAGGTCCAGGGAGGCGAGGACGAGATCGGCCTCCGGCGCGGCGGCCTTCATCCGCTCGACGGCGGCCCGGCCGCGTTCGGCGCTGCGGCAGGCCAGCACCACGGAGGCGCCGTGCCGCGCGAGCTGGAGCGCGGTGTGGTAGCCGATGCCGCTGTTGGCGCCGGTCACGATCGCCCGCCGCCCGCGCAGATCCGGGATGTCGCGGGCCGTCCATCCGCCCATGGGGGCACCTCCACGTCATATCGCGAACCCACAAGCTAGACGCGCCATCGAATAGGAGGCAACGCCTCCGCGCTGTGGCGCGATTCACACCCGGACGCATGCCCCCGCTCGCCGAGACCACGCCCCCGCACGGCCCGGTCAATGACCGGGAGGCCGCCCAAGAGCACGTCCGCGCTCCGCGCACGCCGAACCCGCGCACGGACCCTGTCCGTGCGCGGGAGGCGGTCCCTGCACGGGACGCGGCCCGTGCGCGGGGACGCGGCCCGTGCGCGGGGAGCGGGTGGTCAGGCCGGGAGGGTCTTCTCGATGGCGGCGACGACCTCGGCGGACTCCGGCTCGGCCTGGGGCGCGAAGCGCGCCGCGACGGCGCCGTCCGGGGCGATCAGGAACTTCTCGAAGTTCCAGCGGATGTCGCCGGTGTGGCCCTCGGCGTCAGGGACGTCGACGAGCTCGCGGTACAGCGGGTGGCGGCCCTCGCCGTTGACCTCGACCTTCTCGGTCATCGGGAAGGTGACCCCGTAGGTCGTCGAGCAGAACTCGGCGATCTCCTCGGAGCTGCCGGGCTCCTGGCCCATGAACTGGTTGCAGGGGACGCCGAGGACGGTGAAGCCGCGTCCGGCGTACGTCTCCTGCAGCTTCTCCAGGCCGGAGTACTGCGGAGTGAGGCCGCACTTGGAGGCGACATTGACGATCAGCACGGCCTTGCCCCGGTACTGCCCGAGGTCCGCGGGTCCGCCCCGCAGGGCCTCGATCTCTACGTCGAAGACAGACATGTGGCCGATCCTAGGAGATCGCTCCGCGGATCGGCCCCGTCCACGCCGCCGATGCCGCCGGCGGCCGGGGTGCCCGCGCCGCCGGCCGCGCTCACGCGCCCAGGGCGCCCGTCACTTGCCCAAGGCGTTCACGAAGGAGGCGAGCTGGTTGCCCGCGTTGCCCAGCTGGTCGAAGGCGTTGTTGACCACTCCTGCCGCATCCGTCGGTGAGCTCAGCAAGTAGAAGATGACGAAGGCGATCGCCACATAGCGGAGGTTCTTCTTCATCCGTAACGCCGTCCCTTTTGTAGCGCGCGACACAATCGACCCGATCCCATTGTGCCCCGCCGCGTCTGCCCGCAAAGCGCGATTTTACTGTGACGTGTGGGCAACCGCTTGGTGGCGTCCCGTTGAGAACCCCCGCACCGGCGGGGCAGGGAGCCGGAGAGCCGGCCGTCAGTTCGGAATGGCGCTCATGAACTGCGACAACGACTCGGCGGCGTTCCCGAGCCCGCTCAGGGCGTTGTTGACGAGGTGCGCCGCCCCCTGGGGCCGGCTGATGACGTACCACGCCACGAAGGCGATGGCGGCGACCTTCATGTACTTCTTGTTCACTACGACCACCCTCTGCACTGGATCACTTACTCTCCGTGATTCCCCAGGGTGGCCGATGAGAGATCAAGAGGGGACAAAGGGCGGGTCAGGTCCCCTTGGCGTGCCGCGCGAGGTAGTCGATGTAGAACGGCCGCAGCGCGTCCGCCATCTCGCCCTCTCCGGCGTGCGTGAACTCCTCCAGCAGCGACAGGCCGTGGAAGAGGTCGAACTCGGCCCGGTCGACCTCACCCGTGGCCGCCGCGGCGGCCGGGATGGCGCGCAGCAGGTCCCACAGGAAGCCGACGTCGTGCCGCTCCTTGGCGAGACCCATCGCTCGCTCGTACAGCTCCTTGGACGTCAACTCGTCCAGGTTCCCGCCGTCTGGCGTCGCTTCGGACATGCCCCGACTCTATTGCAGCGCCCGACCCGTCACTCCGCGCCGGGCGCGGCCCGTCACTTCGTGATGACGTTCGGCGGGATCTCCTGGTCCTGCTTGAGCGCGCCGAACAGCGTGGACGCCTTGGACCTGTCCCACGTGATGTAGGAGCCCGCGGCGGCCGAGCTGCCGCTGCCGCCTATCGGGACGGTGGTCGTCACGCCGCTCCCGCCGCTGACGCCCTTCATCGCCCACATCATGCGGACCAGGTCGTACAGGTGGTCGCCGTCGTCCACCAGGAAGTTGCTGGTGGCGTTCATGGCCAGCGGGACGCTGCGGAACGGGTTGAGCATCGTGCCGGGGCTCGTCGCCTTCTTCATCAGCGCGCCGAAGAACTGCCGCTGGTGCTCCACGCGTTCGAGGTCGGCGCGGGCGAAGGCGCGGGTCCGGACGTAGCCGAGCGCCTCGCCGCCGTTCAGCGTCTGGCATCCCGCCTTGAGGTTCAGCCCCGCCTTGCGGTCCTTGATGTTCTCCTTGACGCAGATGTCGACGCCGCCGACGGCGTCCACGACGCCCACGAAGCCGCCGAAGCCGATCTCGGCGTAGTGGTCGATGTGCAGCCCGGTGGCCTTCTCCACGGTCTGGACGAGCAGCTTGGGGCCGCCGAAGGCGAAGGCGGCGTTCAGCTTGTTCGAGCCGTGCCCGGGGATCGGGAGGTAGGAGTCGCGCGGCAGGCTGATGAGCGACGTCCCGCCGGAGCCGTAGTGCAGCAGCATCATCGAGTCGGTGCGGCGCCCGGAGGCGAACCCGGTCGCGAGGCGCTTCTGGTCGTCCTTGGACAGGCCCTCGCGGCTGTCGGACCCGACGATCAGCCAGTTCGTCCCCGGGGTGTCGGCGACCCGGCCCGGGTAGTCGACGAGGACCGACTCGCGCTTCAGCCGGGAGTCCAGGTAGAAGTAGCCGCCGACGACGACCACCAGGAGCACGGCCAGCAGGGCGCCGAGCACGCGCGGCCAGCGCCGCCGGCGCCGCCGCCGGTAGGGCGCGCCGCCGTAGGGGCCGCCCTGCTCGACCCGTCCCCCGGCGAGCTGGTCTCCGGCGTACGGGTCGTCGTACGGGTCCTCGTAGGTGTCCCGCCCGTAGGCGGCGTGGTGGTGCTCCGCGCGTGCGGAGTGGTCTCTGCTGCGCGCCACGCGGCCGCCCTCCTTACGTGTCCGGCCGTCCGGCCAGCCGTCCGTCATGGCGTAGACCCTAGACAACCCGGGCGCGCGCCGCGTCCGTCCGGCGCATGATTGTCCACACCCACAAATCACCGTCCTCTGTGAGAAAAGAAGCGGACATCGTCCCCCTAAGGGCGCACACTGCCCGTGGCCGGTAGTACGCGCGGAGGGGCGGCGCATGGGCACACGACGGCTTTCTCCCAGGGGATCCAGACCGCGCCGGACGTTCCGGCGCCGCCGCCACCGCCCGGAGGCGGTCCCCGACCAGGGGTTCCCCGAGGTGATCCTCACCTGGCACGCGAAGGACAGGGAACTCACCGAGACGGGGATGGCCACGATCGCGCGGCGGCTCCCGTCGATGATCGTCCAGGCCGCGGGGCTGGCCTGGCGGGCGAGCCGCGCCGACGCGCTCGCGACCGTCTCGCTCAACATCGCCGCGGGGTTCTTCACCGCGTTCTGGCTGCTGGCCACGACCGGCGTGCTGACCGCGCTGTTCAGCGAGGCGCCGACCCCGTCGCGGGTCCGCGACGCCCTGCCGTCGCTGGCGATGGTCGCGGGGGCGGTGGCGCTGCGGGCGGGGCTGCTGGCGGGCGCGGGCTGGGCGCAGGCCCGGCTGGAGCCGCAGGTGGAGCGGCTGGTCGAGCTGCGGCTGTACGAGACGACGACCGCGGTGGACCTGACCGCGCTGGACGACTCGGACTTCCTGGACGACCTGAAGCGGGCGGAGGGGCGCGGCATGATGTCGGCGCCCCAGGTGGTCCGGCACGCCGTGGACGTCCTGACGGGCCTCATCGGCATGGTCGCGGCGGCCGGGACGCTCGGCGTGCTGCATCCGATCCTGCTGCCGCTGCTGCTCCTCACCGCCGTGCCGGAGGGCTGGGCGTCGGTCCGCAGCGCGCGGATGCGGTACCTGATGATGCTGTCGCTGATCGGGGTGACGCGCCGCAAGTGGATCCTGTCCGACCTGATGGTGGAGCGGCGGCACGCCGCCGAGGTGCGCTCGTTCACGATGCGGCGCTTCCTGCTGGACCAGTACGACCGGTCCGCCTCCCACCAGCGGCGGGTCGAGCTGGACGTGGCCCGCAGGCAGACCGTCGTGAAGGTCACCGGAGACGTGGGCAAGGGCGTGGCGACGGCGCTGGTCTACGTCGCGCTCGGCGTCATGCTGTGGAAGGGGGCGGTGCCGCTGGCGGTCGCGGGCACGGCGGTCCTCGCCATCCGCTCGGGCCAGTCGTCCCTGGCCAACCTCGTGTTCGCGGTCAACCGGTGCTACGAGGAGGGGCTGTACTTCGGCGACTACCTGGAGTTCTGCGACGCCGCCGAGCGGCGGATCCCGCGCCGCGCGCTGCCCGCCGCCGCGGAGCGTCGCGCGCGGCTCCCCGACGACTTCGGGCTGATCAGCGTCCGGGACGTGGAGTTCACCTACCCGGGCGCCGAGACGCCGTCCCTCAGGGGCGTCTCGCTGGACCTGCGCAAGGGCGAGGTGGTCGCGCTCGTCGGCGAGAACGGCTCCGGCAAGACGACCCTCGCCAAGATCATGGCGGGCCTGTACGACCCGGACGCGGGCGAGGTGCGCTGGGACGGCGTGCCGCTGGCGGAGGTGGACCCGGCCGAGGTGTGGGAGCGCGTCGCCGTCATCGCGCAGGAGTACACGCACTGGCCGATGACCGCGCGGCAGAACATCACGATGGGCCGCGGCGGCGAGCCCGCCGAGGGCGGGGACGAGGACCCGGCGATGCTCGGCGCCGCCCGCGCCTCCGGCGCCGACGAGGTCGTCGCCGGGCTCGCCCTCGGGTACGGCACGCTGCTGGACCGCCGGTTCAAGGGCGGCGCCGAGCTGTCGGGCGGGCAGTGGCAGCGGCTCGCCGTGGCCCGCGGGTTCTACCGGGACGCGCCGCTGCTGATCTGCGACGAGCCGACCGCCGCCCTGGACGCCCGCGCCGAGCACCAGCTGTTCGAGCGGATCCGCACGCACGCCGACGGCCGGACCGTCCTGCTCATCACCCACCGGCTCGCCAGCGTCCGCTACGCCGACCGGATCTACGTCCTGGAGCACGGCGAGGTGATCGAGGAGGGCGGCCACGCCGCGCTGATGGCCCGGGGCGGCCTCTACTCCGACCTGTACTCGCTCCAGGCGTCGGCCTACGGGGCGGCCGGGCCGCCCTAGATGTAGGGGCCGTAGCCTCCCTCGTCCTCGCGGGGCGGCGCCTCGGGCAGGTCCTCGGGGCGCAGCAGCGCCACCTCGGCCGGGTCGATCTCGCCGGGCGCCGCGTCCTCCTTGGCAGTGATGCGCTGCGCCTGCCGGGAGATCGCCGCCTCCAGCAGGTTGCGGACGAGCCGGGCGTTGCCGAACGAGGAGCCGCGCGGCTGGGCCGCGACGAGGCGGCGCAGTTCTTCCAGGATCCCGGGGGCGAGCGCGAACCCGTCCTCCGCCGCCATGAACTCGAAGATCGTGACGAGCTCGTCGTCGGTGTAGTCGGGGAAGCGCAGCCGCTTCGGGAACCGCGACTTCAGCCCCGGGTTGGCGTCCAGGAACCGCTCCATCTCGGCGTCGTAGCCCGCGACGATGACCACCAGGTCGCCGCGGTGCTCCTCCATCAGCCGCAGCAGCTCGGCGATCGCCTCGTGGCCGAAGTCGCGCCGGTCGCCGCCGCCGGAGGCCAGCGTGTACGCCTCGTCCACGAACAGGACGCCGCCGAGGGCGCGGCCGACCGCGTCCCGCACCCGCGGCGCGGTCTGCCCGATGAACTCGGCGACGAGGTCGGCGCGGGTGACCTCCACCAGGTGCCCGGACGACAGCAGGCCGAGCCGGGCGAACACGGCGGCGATCAGCCGCGCGATCGTCGTCTTGGCGGTGCCCGGGTTGCCGGAGAACACCATGTGCCGGGCCGGCGGCGCCGGGGAGACCTTGGCGTCGCGCCGCAGCTGCTCCGCGCGGACCTCGGCGACCAGCGCGGCCACCTCCCGCTTGATGTCGGCCAGGCCGATCAGCCGCTCGATCTCCGCGAGCGGGTCGCCGGGGACGTCGTCGCGGCCGCGGGTGAGGGTGTCGGGGACGTCCTCCGTCAGGATCACGTCGAGGGACTCGTCCTCGTCGACGATCCCGTCCGCGAGGACGCGGCGCCCCTGCATCGCGACGGCCCGCTCCAGCAGGTTCGTCATGATGCGGACGTTGCCGATCCCGCGCTCGCGCGGCGCCGCCTCGACCAGCGCGCGCACCTTGTCCAGGACGCCGGGGGCGAGCTCGAACCCCGAGTCGGCGGCCTTGGCGGTGAACACCTTCACCAGCTCCTCGTCGGTGAGGTCGGGGAAGCGGAGCGTGCGGGGGAAGGCGGCGGCGAGGTCGGGGTGCGCCTTCAGCAGCCCGTTCATCTCCGCCTCCGGGCCGGTCAGCACGACGACGAGGTCGTCGGTGTGCGCCTGGACGCTGGTCAGCAGCACGTCCAGCACCTCGCGGCCGCGCGCCGCGTCGGCCGCGGCCGACACCAGGGCGTGCGCGTCGCGGACGACCAGGACGCCGCCGTGGGCCTGCTCGACCGCCCGGCGCACGCGCAGCACGCTCTCGCTGGCGTACTCGCCGAGCAGGTCGGCGCGCTCCACCTCGACCATGTGGCCGGACGACAGCACGCCGATGTCGGCGTAGATCCGGCCGAGGATCCGCGCGACCTTGCCCTTGCCGGTTCCGGGGTTCCCGGTGAAGACCAGGTGCCGCAGCCGCGTCCGCGCCGTCATGCCCGCCTCGCGGCGCAGCCGCGCCGCGTTGGCCTCGGCGATCAGCGCCTCGACCTCCCGCTTGACGGGCTCGATGCCGACGCAGGCGGCCAGCTCGGCGAGCGGGTCGGACTCGTCGGGACGGCCCGCGATGAGCCGCTGCGGCAGGTCGGCGGCGGTGACCTCCAGCGGCCCGGCGTCCATCTCGTCCGGTCCGTCCTGTCCGTCCGGTACATCCGGTGCGTCCGCTGCTTCCTGGCGGGCCCGGCGGTCGGCGGCGGCGACGGCCTGGGCCGCCATGTGCTCCACCAGCCGGGCGCCGCGCAGGTTCAGCAGCGGCGGGGTGCGGCGGAGCAGGGCGCCCGCGGCCGCGGCGACCTGCTCGCCGGCCCGCGCGCCGCGCCGCGCGACGGCCAGGGTGAACAGCTCGGCGAAGTCGTCCTCGGTGAAGTCGCGGGTGCGGGCGGCCTCGAACGCCCGGACCAGCGCGGGGTTGGCGTCGAACAGCCGCCGGTCGCCGCCGGGGCGGCACAGCGCGACGACGTTCAGGGACGGCGAGCGCGCCATGAGCCGGCGCAGCTCCTCGGCCGCGGCGGCGCCGCAGCGCTCGTGCGCGGCGAGCTTCTCCAGGTCGTCCACGACCAGGAGCATCCGGTGCTCCAGGCACTCGCGGACGCGGGCCTGCAGCCACAGGACGGCCTCGCTCACGCCGAGCGAGGCGAAGACCTGGTCGGAGATCCACAGCGCCTCGCGGACGGCGCCGCGCCCGGCCAGCAGCTCCTCGACGATCTCGGCCGCGGTGCCCTTCCCGGTGCCCTCCGGCCCGGCGATCAGCAGCCGGACCGGCCGCTGGTCGGCCAGCCGCGCCGCCACCGCGTCCTGCACCGCCCGCGCCAGCTCCGGCTGCCCGACCAGCCGCGCCCCGCCCTCGGTCACGGGCTCGGGCTCGGTCCCGGACGTCCGCTCGTCGCCCTCGCCGCCGCCGAACTTCAGGGTGTTGAAGACCCGGCGGACGGTGAACAGGCGCCGCAGGTCGACCTGGAACGGGCGCACCGGCACCCGGCAGCGCGGGCTTACCGGCGCCTCCGGCAGGCCCTGCACCGCGCCGGTGAACCGCACCGCCATGTCCAGCCAGGCGCGGGCCGCGTCCGCCTCGCCCGCGACCAGGCCGCGCGCCAGCCACGCCCGCACGTCGTACTGCCACGCCTCGGCGGCGAAGCCCTCCCGCGCCGCGCGGAACCGCTCCTCCACGTTCTCGTAGCGGGGGCCGCCCAGCACGACCGCCAGTTCGGCCGGGACGACCGCGGCGTCCGCCGCCAGCAGCAGGCGCGCCAGGGCGTCGTCGGGCCCTTCCCCGTCGGCCACGGCTCCGGCCAGCCGCTCGTGCGCGGCGTCCAGCCCCTCGCACACCCAGCCCAGGTAGCCCACCGGACCGGCGAGCTCGGGCAGGACGGCCAGTTCCTCGTCGGTCAGGCCGGAGACCCACACCTCCTCCAGCCGCCGGTTGGGGACGGTCATGTCCGCCTCGCGCAGCGCCGGGTCGGCGGCGCGCCGGTCGAACAGGCCCATCAGCGCCCGCCGGCGCCGCTCCAGCGGCTCCAGGCCCTCGAAGACCTCCAGCCCGGCCCGCGCCAGCTCGTACATCACCGCGCGGCGCTCCCGGTCGTCTCCGGCCGGCTCGGGCAGCCACAGGCCCGGCGGACGCCACCGCCCGCCCTGGGTGAACCACGCCACCGGGTCCCGCACCGCCGACTCGGGCGTCGCCAGGAAGTCCGACAGCAGCTCGTAGTCGACATCGCCGCGCGACCCGCCGCGCACCGCCGACGCGCCCAGCAGGAACGTCAGCAGCGACCACTGCTCCGCCCCCGCGGCGCTGGTGTCGCTCCCGTAGAAGTCGCTGAGCTGCCGCGTCAGCACGAGGGCGCGCTGGTCGGTGTTGTAGGCGACCGCGCGCTCGCGCATCTTCTCGTACAAGCCGTCAGGCACGCGCCAGGGGCCGTACGCGTACACGTCGAGGACCGGCTCCTCAGTGAGCAGCACTTCGAGATGGTCCGGCAGCCGGGGGGAACTCACCTGGGGTCGTCTCCTACGCAGCGGATCGAGGCAATCACATCCGACAGCACCTTACGGCGCGTCACGATCACGCACACCCCCGTTGCGGCGGGTTGGCAGGCGGCCCGGCGTCCGCGATAGTTGTCGGACGGAAACTATTCGCCGGACGAAGTCCGGCCAAAGCAGCACACAAGAGGGGAACCCCCCGTGTCACCTTTGGAAGTGACCACGCGGTCGGACGGTGGACGCGCCGTCCTCAGGCTGTGCGGAGAACTCGACGTCGCCGGCTCCGAGGAGCTGCGCGTCCGACTGGAGGAGGCGCGCCGCGAGCACGGCGACCACCTCGTGCTGGACCTCACCGACCTCGAGTTCATGGACTCGGGCGGTCTCTCGGTCATCGTCACCTGTTACAAGGCCGCCACCGCGGCGGGCGGCAGCCTCGTCCTCGCGGGCCCCCGGCCCATCGTCCGCCGCGCCCTGGAGATCACGGGGCTGCACCGGCGCATCCCCGTGAAGCGGACCCTCCAGGAGGCCCTCGCGGCCGAGCCCGACCCCGCCTGAGGCGACCGGCCCGGCGGCGGCCGGGCCGGCGGCGGCCGGGCCGGCGGGCCCCGCCTAGAGCGGCAGGGGGGTGGGGCGCTTGGGGCCGCGGCCGTCGCCCGAGGAGCGGCCCGTGGCCCGGCGGCCGATCCACGGCAGGAGGTAGGTCCGGGCCCAGTGGACGTCCTCGCGCCTCATCGTGAGCCAGTCGGCGCGGTCCAGGGGCGGCCAGGGCTCGCGCCAGTCGCCCTCCACAGGGACGCCGATCGCCTCCGCCACGTAGAGCGCCATGCGCCGGTGCCCCTCGGGCGACAGGTGCAGGCGGTCCTCGTACCAGGCGCGCGGGTCGTGGAAGACGCGCAGCGGCCACAGGTCCACCACCGAGCAGCCGCGGTGGTCGGCGATCGCGCGCAGGTGCATGTTGTAGGTGGCGGCCTTGCCCCGGATGCGGCCGCCGGAGCGCAGCCCGCGCGGATCGAACCCGGTGAAGACCACGACGCGGGCCCCGGTGCCGCGCAGCCGCCGGACCGCGTCGTCGAACACGACCGCGGCCGCGTCGGGATCCGCGCCGGGACGGATCATGTCGTTGCCGCCGGCGCAGAGCGTCACCAGGTCGGGCGCGAGGTCCACGGCGATCGGCACCTGGTCGTCCACGATCTGGCGCACGAGCTTGCCGCGGACGGCGAGGTTGGCGTAGCGCAGGCCCGGGTTCAGCACGGCGATGTGCTCGGCGAGCCGGTCCGCCCAGCCGCGGAAGACGTCGTCCTGGCCGGGATAGGGGTCGTTCATGCCCTCGGTGAAGCTGTCACCGATGGCCACGTACTTGCCGATCTGCTCCACTTCGCTCATCGCAGCCCCCAACGCGGATTCATGGTCGATCACGACGAACAATCATGCATCGTGCACACGACCTACGCGACCGTAGCCCGGCGGCCGGACCGCGCCGCGCCCCCCGCGCGCGGCGCCCGCATCACCGGGAGGACGGGCTCAGGTCCAGCTCGGGGACGTGGTGCCGAGCTGGCCGCCGGGCGCGCCCGGCGCGGGCGCGGCGGCGTGCGCTCCGGCGGCGTGCACCGTCATCGCGTGCTTGACCAGCGTGATCAGCACCTGCTTGGTGGACTCGCGGCTGCGCGCGTCGCACTGCACGATCGGCACGTGCGCGCTGATCGACAGGGCCTCGCGGATGTCCTCGACGGCGTACTGGAACTCGCCGTGGAACCCGTTGACGCCCACCACGAACGGCAGGCCGAGCTCCTCGAAGTAGTCCACCGCGGCGAAGCAGTCCTCCAGCCGGCGGGTGTCGACCAGGACGACGGCGCCGATCGCGCCGCGCACCAGGTCGTCCCACATGAACCAGAAGCGGTGCTGCCCCGGGGTGCCGAACAGGTAGAGGATCAGCTCGCTGTCCAGCGACACGCGGCCGAAGTCCATCGCGACCGTGGTGGTCGTCTTGTCCGGGACGGCCGACAGGTCGTCCACGTCGGCGCTGGCCGCCGTCATCACCGCCTCGGTGGTGAGCGGCATGATCTCCGAGACGGAGCCGACGAACGTGGTCTTGCCGACGCCGAAGCCGCCACCGACGACGATCTTGACCGAGGTCAGCTCGGCCTCCCCGCCGTGCGGCCCCGGGACCTGGTCAGAGCTTCCGAAGGCCACTGAGCACCCTTTCTAGCAAGCGGAGGTCCGGCTGTCCGCCGGCGGTGGTGGGGGACTGCGACTGGTGCAGGCGCAGCAGCCCCTCGACGGCCATGTCGGCGACGAGGACCCGCGCGACCCCGAGCGGCAGGCGCAGCAGCGCGGAGACCTCGGCGACCGAGCGCGCCGAGCGGCACAGGTCCATGATCGCCCGGTACTCCGGGGTCAGCACGGCCACGTCCCGCGGCGGGTAGGGCGCCGCGGTGACCAGCGCCTCGATGGCCAAGTCGTAGCGCGGCTTGGTGCGCCCCCCGGTGACCGCGTACGGGCGCACGAGAGAGCTGCCCTCGCTTTCCTCCCGCTCCGGGGGCCGGCCCTGCACGGGGACGCGCCCCTGGTCACCCGGCCAGCGGCCGCCGCCGCCGGGACCGCCCCCGAAGGGACTGCCTCGATCCATGTCGCCGACCTCCGTCAGAGTCAGTCACGGTCAATAGCGGGCGGGCCCCGCGCCCATCTCGGTCACGGAAGGCCCCGAGTACGGGGGCTGCTGCTGCTCCTGGGTGCGCAGGGCGGGCGTCAGCACCCGCCCCACCCGCTCCACCAGGAGCGTCATCTCGTACGCCACCAGCCCGAGATCGCAGTCGGGGGCCGCGAGCACCGCGAACACCGACCCGTTCGTGATGGACATGACGAACAGCAGTCCGCGGTCCATCTCCACGACGGTCTGGCTCACCCCGCCGGCGTCGAAGATCTTCGCCGCGCCCTGCGTCAGGCTCATCAGTCCCGAGGCGATCGCCGAAAGCTGGTCCGCCCGCTCGGGCGGGAAGCCCGCCGAGTACGCCATCGGCAGTCCGTCCGAGGAGACCACGACGGCGTGCGCGACCTTCGGGACACGGTCCGCGAAGTTCGTCACCAACCAGTTGAGATCCTGCCCGCTCACCGGGTGCCTCCTGTCTCGCCGTCACCCTGTGACGGCGCCTCACCTGACGTGCCTGCGCCGCGAGCCTCGTGGCGTCCGCGGTGGACGCCGCGCTGCAGGCTCGCGAAGCGGTTGCGTACAACGTCGGCCGACTGGCCGTGGCCCTGCGCCTGCTGCCCCTGCGGGATCTCGGGCGGCAGGCCCTGCGCCTGCTGCCCGAGGACCGGCTGCCCCTGCGGCCGCCGGGCGCCCTGCGGCGGGCCCGCCGGCGCCTGGGGCGCGTCCTGCGCCCCGCGGCCGACGGCCCCGGGGATGCGGTTCTTGCCGGGCACCCGCTTGGGCAGTCCGACGTTGGTGCGGCTCGCCGCCACCGGTTCGCGGGCCGCCTCGGCCGCGCGGAAGCCCGCGTCGGCCGGGGACTCCCAGCCCTTGGACGGATCCTCGCCGCCCGCTTCGCCCGACCTGCGCTGGAACCACTCCGACTGCATCGCGTCGAAGATGGGCGAGCGCTCGGGCAGCCGCGGCGGGGCCTTCGGCTCCGGCTGTGCGGCCGCCGCGGCCCGCACGGCCGGTTCGGGAACGGGTGGTGGTTCGGGGATGGGGCCCTCCGGCATGTTCGGAGCGGACATGGGCGGGACGTCCTCGGCGTAGGGGTCGGAGGCCCCCGCCGGGTTCGGGCCGACCTGCTCCAGCGGCCCGGTCTCCCACGGGATCTGCCGCGCGCCGCCGGACTCGGGCACCATCGGCTGCGCCTCCGGCACGACGGACTGCGGCCCGGTGCGCCCGCCCGGCCCGTAGGCCCCGTTGGCGCCGGTGTCCGCGACCTCCTGCGAGCGCTCGTTGCGCGGCTGGAAGAGGCCGTTCGAGGAGCCGCCGTCGGACGGGCGGCCCTGCAGATGGGTGCCCGGCTCGCGGACCGGCAGCTCCCCCGGCCGGCGCGGCGCCTGCCGCTCGCCGGTCACGTAGGGGTCGTCGGACGGGACCCGCCGGTCCCGCGACGGGGGCCGCTCCGCGGGCGGGACCGCGGGCTGCGCGCCGGTGGTGTAGGGGTCGTGCAAGCCCTGGGCCGGGATCGGCCCGGTCTCGGTGACGCTCGGCTGCGGGCCGGTGGCGCCCCGGACCGCGCGCAGCGGACCGGTGCCGCCGACCATGGGGTGGGCGCCCGTGCCGCCGGCCATGGGCTGCGGACCGGTGCCGCCCCCCATGGCGGGGGCGGGCCCGTAGTCGTCCTGCCGGAACGCGCCCGCGGGCGGCTCGCCGGCGGTCGTGAGCGCGGCGAGCTGGCCGTGGGCGCCGGCCTCGCGCGGGGCGAGGCCGGGCCGGGTGCCGATGCCGCCGGACTCGCCCGGCGTGACCACCGCGTCCGGCAGCACCACGAACGCGGTGAGGCCGCCGCCCTGGGCGGCCCGCAGCTCGACGCGGATCCCGTGCCGGACGGCCAGGCGGCCGACCACGAACAGGCCCATGCGGCGGGCCGCGGAGAAGTCGATGACGGGCGGATTCGCCAGCCGCCAGTTGGCCTGCTCCAGCTCCTCGGGCGACATGCCGACGCCGTTGTCGGTGATCTGCAGCATGCAGCCGCCGCCGCTCAGCATCTGCCCGGAGACCGTCACCCTGGTGTTGTCGGAGGAGAAGACGGTGGCGTTCTCGACCAGCTCCGCCAGCAGGTGGACGAGGTCGTTGACGACCGGGCCGACGACCGTCATGTCGCCTTGAACCCGCAGCGCGACGCGCTCGTACTGCTCCACCTCGGACAGCGACGCGCGGACGACGTCGATCAGCGGGACGGGCTGGTTCCACCGGCGCACCTGCTCCTGGCCGCCGAGGACGAGGAGGTTCTCGTTGTTGCGACGCATGCGGGTGGCGAGGTGGTCCAGCCGGAACAGGTTGCCGAGCTGCTCCTCGTCGCGCTCGCTCTGCTCCAGCTCCTCGATCAGGCGCAGCTGCCGCTCGATCAGGGACTGGCTGCGGCGGGAGAGGTTGACGAACATCGCGTTGATGTTGCCGCGCAGCACGGCCTCGTCGGCGGCCAGCCGGACCGCCTCCCGGTGGACCTCGTCGAAGGCCCGCGCGACCTGGCCGATCTCGTCGGTGGAGTCGATCTCGATCGGCTTGACCTCGATGCCGCCGGCGGCGGCCTCGGGATCGCGCAGCCGGTCGACCAGGCCGGGCAGCCGCGCGTTGGCCACGTCGAGCGCGCCCGACTGCAGCCGGCGCAGCGGCCGCACCAGCGACCGGGCCATCACGATCGTGATCAGCAGGACGATGAGCAGCAGGACAGCGACGACGACCGCGTCGATGGCGGCGGCGGTCCGCGCGTCGGCGACGCTCTGCTCGCTCTGCGCCTCGATCCGGTCCCCCAGGTACCGCTCGACCGCGCGCATCTGGTCGATCATGGAGGTGAGCGAGGCGCGGATGAGCTTGGCGGACCCGGAGGTGGCGAGCGGGAGGGGCAGCAGGCCGCCGCTCGCCGTCGTCGCCTGGATCACCCGCTGCCGCAGGTCCCGCGCCTGGTCGATCTTGGTGCCGACGACGGTGTCCTCGAACCGCTGGATCTGCTCGAGGGAGGCCGAGCCGCGGAAGGCGGCGAGCTCGCTGTCCTCCTGGGAGCGGGCGGCGGTGAGAGCGTTCAGCTCCTGGGAGTCGAGTCGCCGTTCCCGCGCGGCGATGAGGAGCAGGGCCCGCTGCCGGGAGACCGCCTCCTTGGCGCGGGCCAGGGCGCCCAGCGCACGGCTGGACTCCGCGAGCGTGTCGTCGGCCACGTTCTGCGAGATGCCGTCGAGGACGCCGGTCAGCTCCTGGGCGGACTCGGTGTACTTCTGCAGCACGATGAAGGCGGGGACCTTCGTGCCGACCACCAGGGAGCGCAGCGCCTTGACCCCGTCGACACGGCTCTTGACCGTGGTGGCGTCGCGGACCGCCTCGGTGCCGTAGGAGCCGTCGATGGGGACGGTCAGCGCCCGCACCCTGGCGACCAGGGCGTCGGTCTTGCGCTGCTGCGCCTCCAGGGGCTGCAGGAGCACCTCCGGCCGGCCGGCCGCGATGTACTCGACCGCCAGGTCCCGCTCCGCGGAGAACTCCTGGACGAACTCGGTGATCCCCTGCCCGAGCTCGGCCATCCGCTCGACGCGCCCGTACGTCTCCGCATCGCTGACCGAGCCGGAGATGCGCAGTCCGGAGAGCACGACGGCGGCGACCGTCGGGACCAGGATCAGCACGATGAGCCGCTGCGGCACGCGCCAGTTCCGCAGGCTCAGCCTGCCCGACCGTCTCGAATGGTCCGACCGCACCTCGACGTCACCAGGCCGAGGATGGTCGCGACCCTCGTCGCTTGGTTGCATCCGCCGTTTACACCCTCTCCCTCACAATGCCGCACTCTCCGTGACGTCGCCGCCGCGAAGGGTTAATGCAACATCGTCTCCGCCTCCGGCGCACGACATTGCAGCACATCCACGGATAGGCCGCAAAGGACCATAGGGGAGTCGATATCTTCCAATGACTCGATCATGACTTTATGCCTATATGTCCGATTCGCTGAGCATGCGGGGTCACGCTGCGCACAGGGACGCTTCGTGATCACTCGACCGCGAAAAGTGACGCCACCTGCTCGCCTTCGCCGGGGCGCCCCGGAACGCGGGCCTTCCGGCGCCACAGGACCTCGGTCCGCTCACTCTGCGAATAGGCTCGGGCGTGGATCGTCACCAAGCCCCGCGGGAAGCCTTTATCCGGCGCATTTTGCGAACGGCCGCGCACGCTTCCGGCGATTGGCCGGGGGCCTCCCAAGGACACAAGAGAGTCACACAATTCAGACCGAATCGCCTTCGACCGGGGGGTCCGCGATACGCTCCCGGCGCACGTGATCTTCGGGCACGGCGGGTGTCGCGGCTACAGTCGGTCCCCCTGGCTCGCATGCCTTGGTCGGCCCATGCCCTGCCGAAGCAGCTTCCCCCTTCGAGTTAAGGAGTGCCCAATGCGGCAATCCCTACGTGTTTCAGCGCTGGTCAGCGCGCTCACCCTGGTCGCCTCGCTCATGACGGGCTGCGGCGGAGACGACTCCTCCGGCGGCGGCAAGGGCTTGGAGAAGGACTCCATCAAGGTGGCCTCGCTGCCGCTGGTGGACGGCGCGGCCCTGCACATCGCCCAGAAGGCGAAGCTGTTCAAGGAAGAGGGCCTGGACGTCAAGATCGTTCCGGTCCAGCAGAGCATCAAGGCGCTGCCCGCCCTCAAGGCCGGCGAGGTGGACGTCATCGCCGGGGCGAACTACGTGTCGTTCATGCAGGCCAACGAGAAGGGGGCGCTGAAGCTCAGCATCCTGGCCGAGGGGGCCCAGCTCACCTCGAACATGATGAACGTGCTCGTCATGCCCGACTCCAAGATCAAGTCCGCCAAGGACCTGGAGGGCAAGAAGGTCGCGGTCAACATCCTGAACAACATCCAGTCGCTGACGCTGGACGCCATTCTCAAGGCCAACAACGTCGACCCGAAGAAGGTCCAGTACGTCCAGGTGCCGTTCCCGGCGATGGCGCCCGCCCTGCAGAAGGGGGACGTCGACGCCATTCACACCGTCGAGCCGTTCCTGTCCGACAGCGAGAAGAAGTTCGGCGCCCGGGTCGTCGTGGACGGCGGCAGCGAGCCGGTGACCGGCCTTCCCATCAGCGGCTACGTGACCACGCAGGAGTTCTCGCAGAAGTACCCGAAGACGGCCGCCGCCTTCCAGCGGGCGATCATCAAGGCGCAGAAGATGGCCTCCCAGGACCGCAAGAAGGTCGAGGAGGTCCTGCCCTCCTACGCCAAGATCGACCCGCAGGTGGCCTCGGTCATCACGCTGCCGGCCTACCCCACCTCGCTGAGCACCACCCGCATGCAGCGGGTCGCCGAGCTGATGCAGACCTCGGGCCTGCTCACGCAGAAGCCGGACCTCAAGACGATCCTCTTCCACCCGACGTCGTGACCCGGGGACACTGATCAGCTCATGGCACACGAGCCCACGCCGCCCCGCGGCCTCTCGCGCCCAGGAGTCTGGGCGCGGGGGGCCGCCGGGGTGGCGGTCCTGTTCCTGGCGAGCGAGCTGCTGGGCCGCGCCGGGATTGTGGACCGTTCCTTTCTGCCCCCCGCCTCCAGCATCACCGCCCGCGCGTTCGAGCTCGCGGGCGACACCGAGTTCCTGTTCAACGTCCGGGTGACCCTCACCGCGTGGGCGCTCGGCCTGCTGATCGCCTGCGCGGTCGCGATCCCGCTCGGGCTGCTGCTCGGCAGCGTCCCCGCGGTGAACACCGGGGTCCGCGCCATCGTGGAGTTCCTGCGCCCGATCCCGTCGGTGGCGCTCATCCCGCTCGCCGCGCTGGTCCTCGGGTCCGGTCTGGAGATGGAGGTGCCGCTGATCGTCTACGCGTCCAGCTGGCCCATCCTGTTCAACACGATCTACGGGCTGGACGACGTCGACCCCACGGCCAAGGAGACGCTGCGCAGCTTCGGGTTCAGCCGGTTCCAGGTGCTGCTGCGCGTGTCGCTGCCCAGCGCCGCCCCGTTCATCGCGACGGGTGTGCGGCTGGCCGCGTCCATCGCGCTCATCCTGGCCGTCGGCACCGAGATCCTCTCCGGCTTCGGCGACGGTCTCGGCATGTTCATCGCGACGGCCGGCAACGTCCCGGACGGGACCACCGACGTCCTCGCCGGTACGGTGTGGGCCGGCTGCCTCGGCCTCATCATCGACACCGTGCTGGGACAGGGCGAGGACCGCGTGTTCCGCTGGCACAAGGCCCAGAGGAGTGGTGCATCGTGACCGCGGCGACCATCGGCGCGCCCCGCGCCCGCACCCGCGGCGCGGCCGCCCGCATCGCCGGCGGCCTGCTGCACCGGCTGCTCCCGCTGGTCCTGCTCGTCGCGGTCTGGGAGGCGGCGACGCGGGCCGCCGACAGCACCTTCTTCCCCCCGCCCTCGGAGATCGTCCGGCGGATGCGGGAGCTGTGGCTGTCCGGCCCGGCCGACCACCTGTACCTCACCTCCGAGGCGGGCGACTCCATCGCGCCCAGCCTCGGCCGGATGTTCCTGGCGCTGGCGATGTCGATCGTGGTCGGGGTCGTCCTCGGCATCGCGCTCGGCCGCTCCCAGCGGGTGCTGGCCTACCTGCAGCCGCTGCTGCAGTTCGCCCGGGTGATCCCGCCGCCGACCCTGGTGCCGGTGTTCATCGTGCTCTTCGACCTCGGCACGCAGATGCAGGTCGCGTCGATCATCTTCAGCGCCATCTGGCCGATCCTGCTCAACACCGCGGACGGCGCCCGCAGCGTCGACCCCGTGCAGATGGACACGGCCCAGGTGTTCCGGCTCTCCGCGCTCGACCGGATCCGGTTCGTCATCGTGCCGTCGGCGCTGCCGAAGATCTTCGCCGGGCTGCGGCTCGCGCTGTCCCTGTCGCTGATCCTCATGGTGTTCTCCGAGCTGCTGCCCGGCACCTCCGACGGGCTCGGCTTCCTGCTGACCAACGCCCAGAGCCAGTCCGACCTCGGCACCCTGTGGTCGGTGATCGTGCTCCTCGGCGTCCTCGGCTACCTGTTCAACTCGATCCTCCTCGTGGTGGAGCGGCGCGTCCTCGCCCGGCACCGCGGGGCCCGAAAGGCCAACGCATGACTACTCGGCTCACCGTCCGGGAAGCCTTCTTCGACTTCTGCCGGAGCGTGGGGATGACCACCGTCTTCGGCAACCCCGGATCGACCGAGTTGCGGATGTTCCGCGACTTCCCGGACGACTTCCGGTACGTCCTGGCCCTGCAGGAGACCGTGGCGGTCGCGGCGGCCGCCGGGCACTCGCTCGGCACCGGCGGCGCGACCCTGGTCAGCCTGCACTCGGCGGGCGGCGTCGGGCACTCCCTCGGCGCGGTCTTCAACGCCTACCGCGACCGGGTCCCGGTCGTCATCATCGCGGGCCAGCAGTCCCGCGCGATGCTGCCGACCCGCCCGTTCCTCGGCGCCGACGAGCCCGCCCAGTTCCCCCGCCCGTACGTCAAGTGGAGCAGGCAGCCCGAGCGGGCCGAGGACGTGCCCGCCGCGCTCGCCGAGGCGTACCGGGTGGCCATGACGCACCCGCGCGGCCCGGTGTTCCTGTCGGTGCCCGAGGACGACTGGGACCGGCCCGCCGAGCCGGTCCCGCACCGCGAGGTCCGCACGGACTTCACCGCGTCCCCCGCCGCGCTGCGGGAGGTGGCCGCGGCGCTGGACGAGGCCGCGAACCCGGTCCTCATCGTGGGCGCCGGGGTCGAGGACGAGGGCGCGCTGCCCGGCGTGGTCGAGCTCGCCGAGCGGACCGGCGCGCCGGTGTGGATCAGCCCGCTGTCGGGCCGCTCCGGGTTCCCCGAGGACCACGCGCTGTTCCGCGGCTTCCTGCCGCCCGTGCGCGACCAGCTCTCGGCCCGGCTCGAGGGGCACGACGTCATCCTCGCCCTGGGCGCGCCGATCTTCACCTACCACGTGCACTCCGAGGGGCGGGTCATTCCCGAGGGCGCGCGGCTGTTCCACTTCGACTGCGACCCGGCGACGACCGCGTGGGCGCCGGTCGGCACCAGCGTCCTCACCACGATCGACGCGGGCGTGTCCGGGCTGCTGGAGCTCGTCGCCAAGGCCGACCGGCCGCGCCCCGAGCCGCGCGAGCGGCTCGCCAAGCCGCAGGCCACCGACCCGATCGACCCGGCCCTGGTCATCGAGACGCTCCGCGAGCGGATGCCCGAGGACGCCGTCATCGTCGAGGAGTGCCCGAGCCACCGGGACCTGTTCCACGCGCGGATTCCCATCACCCGGGCCGGGGGCTTCCTGACCACCGGCAGCGGCGCGCTCGGCTGGGGCCTGCCCGTCGCGGTCGGACGGGCCGTCGCCGGCTCGGGTGAGCGCATCGTCTGCGTCATCGGCGACGGCTCGACCATGTACTCGGTGCAGAGCCTCTGGACGGCCGCGCAGCACCGGGTCCCGATGACCGTCCTGGTGCTCAACAACCACGGGTACGGCGCCGTCAAGGCGCTCGGCCGACGGATCGAGCTGGAGACCGTCCCGGGCACCGACATCCACGGCATCGACTTCGTGGCGCTCGCCCGGAGCCTCGGCTGCGAAGGCAGGACCGTCACCCGCGCCGCGGACGTGGAGGCCGCCATGGCCGAGGGGCTCGGCCACGATGGCCCGTTCGTCATCGACGTGCGGGTCGCGCCCGACGACTCCGCCGCCTACACCCCGGAGGCGAAGTGAGCGGCATGCTGGAGGTCTCCGGCCTCGGCCACGCCTACGGCGAGCACCGCGTCCTGCAGGGCATGGACCTGTCGATCGGCGAGGGCGAGCTCGTCACCATCGTCGGGCCGTCCGGGTGCGGGAAGTCCACGATGCTGCGGTGCATCGCCGGGCTGATGGCGCCGAGCGAGGGGAAGGTCGTGCTGAACGGCACCCCCATCGACGGCGTCCCAGACGACCTCGCCGTGGTGTTCCAGGACTACAGCCGCTCGCTGATGCCGTGGCTCACCGTGCGCGACAACGTCGGGCTGCCGCTGCGCCGCCGCGGCCTCGGCAGGTCCGAGCGGCGCGCCAGGGCGGCCGAGGCGCTGGAGTCGGTCGGCCTGAAGGACGCGGCGGGCAAGTTCCCGTGGCAGCTGTCGGGCGGCATGCAGCAGCGCGTGTCGATCGCGCGGGCCCTCGCCTACCGGCCGTCCCTGATGCTGATGGACGAGCCGTTCGGCTCGGTCGACGCCCAGACCCGCGAGGACCTGGAGGACCTGGTGCTCCAGGTCCACCGGAGCCAGGGCGTGACGATCCTCCTCGTCACCCACGACATCGACGAGAGCGTCTATCTCGGCGACCGGGTCGTGGTCCTCGCCCGCGACCCGGGCCGGATCCGCGCCGAGCTGCCCGTCGGGCTGCCCGCCGACCGCGACCAGATCGGCACGCGGTCCGACCCCGAGTTCGTCCGGCTGCGCGCCGAGGTGGGCCGGCTGGTCCGCGGCGTCGCCGGGGGCGATGCGGCGGACGGGCCCGCGGAGTCGGACGAGCCGGCGGAAAAGGACGAAACGGTGGGCGCCGGGACCCATTCCGGGGCGCGGGGAACTGTGAAAGGTTAAGCCTTCCAAGATCCCCCCGCGCATGGAGCATTCCTATGTCTGCTTCCCGTCCCCGAGCGGCCCTCGCGGGTGTGCTCGCCATCGCGCTCGTGTCCGGATCCGCCTGCGGCGGATCCGGCGGCAAGAAGTCGGCCAACGGCCTTGAGCAGTCCGAGGTGAGGCTCGGCACCATGACGGTCGCCGACACCGCGCCCGTCCAGATCGCCCTTTCCAAGGGACTGTTCAAGGCCGAGGGCCTCACCGTGAAGACCCAGGTCATCCAGGGCGGCGCCGCCGGCGTCCCGCTGCTGAAGAGCGGTCGGCTCGACTTCAGCTTCGGCAACTACGTCTCGCTGCTCACCGCCGGGACCAAGGACCCCGGCTTCAAGCCCAGGATCGTCGCGGACGGGTTCCGCAGCGCGTCCAAGACCCACACCCTGATGGTGCGCGGCGACTCCCCCTACCGGACGATCAAGGATCTGGCGGGGAAGAAGATCGGCGTCAACACCAAGCGCAACGTCAGCACGATGCTGGTCCGCGCTGCGGCGCAGCCCCAGGGCGTGACCTTCGACGAGGACAGGAACTTCGTGGAGATCGCGCCGCCCGCCATGGAGCAGGCGCTGAAGTCGGGGAGCGTGGACGCCGTCCAGGCGATCGAGCCGTTCGGCACCCAGATGCGGACGTCGATGGGCGCCCGCCTGGTCGCCGACCTGTCCACCGGCGAGACGGACGGGCTGCCGATCGCCGGCTACGCCGCCACCGAGAAGTTCGTGAAGGAGAACCCGAAGACGGTCGCCGCGTTCCAGCGGGCGCTCCAGAAGGCGCAGGGAATGGCCGCGGGCGACCGCAAGCTCGTGCAGAGCATCCTGCCGACCTACGCCAAGGGCATCAACGCCGAGGTGGCCGCCGGCATGAGCTACGGGACGTACCCGACGTCGGTCGACACCGCCGCGCTGCAGCGCGTGGCCGACCTCATGCAGCGGTTCCAGTACGTGGACAAGAAGATCGACGCCGCGTCGTTCGTCGCGCCCGCTCCATGAGGTACCGCCGCGTCCTTCTCGGCGCCGCCGGGGCGGTGGGCACGGCCGCCGCCGTCGAGGCCCTGAGCCGCGGCGGCCTCGTGGACGCGACCGCGCTCCCCCCGGCGTCCGCCGTCGCCCGGGAGGCCGGGCGGCTGGCGGTCGACCGGGAGTTCCTCGTGGACGTGGCGGCCACCCTCAAGGCGTGGTCCGGCGGGCTCGTGCTGGCGGTGCTCGCGGCGGTCCCGCTCGGGGTCCTGCTCGGCTCGGTGCCGTTCCTCGGCACGGCCGCGCGCGCCCTGGTCGAGCTGCTGCGCCCCATCCCGTCGGTCGCGCTCATCCCGCTCGCCATCATCGTGTTCGCGGACCCGACGCGGGTGGAGATGTCGCTGGTCTTCTACGCCTGCCTCTGGCCGATCCTCATCAATACCCTGTACGCGCTGCGCGACGTCGACCCGCTGGCCAAGGACACCCTCCGCGGCTTCGGGTTCGGGCCGCTGTCGGTGCTGTGGCGGGTGTCGCTGCCGAGCGCCGCCCCGTTCATCGCGACCGGCGTCCGGATCGCCGCGTCCGTCGCGCTCATCGTCGTGATCAGCACCGAGCTGTTCGCCGGCGGGGTCGACGGCATCGGCATCTACCTGAGCGAGACCCAGTCCGGGGGCGGCAACAGCGACCTGCTGCTGGCCGGGGCCTGCTGGGCCGGCGCGCTCGGCCTGGCGGTGAACACGGGCCTGCGCGGGCTGGAGCGGCTCGCGTTCCGCTGGCACGGCGCCCGGGTCGAGGGGGTCGCGTGAAGACCGAGCCGAGGCGGGCGGCGGGCGGGGACGTCCGCGCGGCGGGGGCGGGCGGCAGGGCCGCGGGCGCGGTGCGAGGGTTCGCCGAACGCGCCTGGCTGGTCGCGCTCGTCGCGGTGCTGTGGGAGCTCGTCACCAGGGCCGTGGACGAGACCTACTTCCCGCCGCCCACGACGATCCTGACCGCGCTGCACGAGCTGTGGTTCTCCGGCCCGGCGAGCCACCTGTTCTTCTCCGGCAAGGCGCTCGACGACTTCTCCACCAGCCTCGCCCACCTGTTCACCGGATGGGCCGCCGCGGGCGCCGCCGGCGTCGTGCTCGGGACGGCGATCGGGCGCTCGCGGACCCTGTTCGACCTGCTGAACCCGGTGCTGGAGTTCCTGCGCGCGGTGCCGCCGCCCACGCTGGTGCCGTTCTTCATCATGGTGTTCCAGCTCGGCGCGACGATGCAGATCGTGACGATCGCGTTCGGCGTCGTCTGGCCGGTGCTGCTCAACGCCTGCGACGGCGTCCGCGCCGTGGACCCCCTGCACCTGGACACGGCCCGGGTGTTCGGCCTCGGCCGAGTCCGCACGCTCGTGACCGTCGTCCTGCCCGCGGCGGCGCCCAAGATCTTCGCGGGGCTGCGCGTCGCGCTGTCGTTCGCGCTGATCCTGATGGTCCTGTCGGAGCTGTTCGGCAGCACCGCGGGCATCGGCTCCGAGCTGATCGGCGCGCAGCGCTCCTTCGAGCTGCCGCGGATGTGGGCGGGGATCGTGATGCTGGGCATCCTCGGCCTCCTGTTCAACACCGTGTTCCTGCTCCTGGAGCGGCGGCTGCTGGCCTGGCACGCCGGCGCGCGGCGGCTCCAAGACTGACGATGTCCCTTACCGACCAGTCCCCCTACCGACCAGTCCCCCGACCGATGAGATTCCGACCGACGGCGCTCATGACGCACACACAGAAAAGGCGGCCGCGATGCTGGAGATAACCGGCCTCACCCACTCCTACGCCGACGGGCACCTGGCCCTCGACGGCCTGGACCTCCGCGTCCCGGACGGCGAGCTGGTCAGCATCGTGGGCCCGTCCGGCTGCGGCAAGTCCACCCTGCTGCGCTGCATCGCCGGGCTGATCCGCCCGACCGGCGGGACGCTGACGCTGCACGGATCGGCGATCGACGGGGTCCCCGGCGACCTCGCCGTGGTGTTCCAGGACTACAGCCGCTCGCTGTTCCCCTGGCTGACCGTCCGCGACAACGTGGCGCTGCCGCTGCGCCGGCGCGGCAAGTCGCGCCAGGAGCGGCGCGCGGCGGCGCAGGAGGCGCTGGAGTCGGTGGGGCTGCCGGACGCGGGCCGCAAGTACCCGTGGCAGCTGTCGGGCGGCATGCAGCAGCGCGTCTCGATCGCTCGGGCCCTCGCCTACCGGCCCTCCCTGATGCTGATGGACGAGCCGTTCGGGTCCGTCGACGCGCAGACGCGCGAGGACCTGGAGGACCTCGTCCTGCAGGTGCACCGGACCCAGAAGATGACGATCCTGCTGGTCACCCACGACATCGACGAGAGCGTCTACGTCGGCGACCGGGTCGTCGTGCTCAACCGGTCCCCCGCCCGGGTGCACGCCGACCTGCCGGTGGACCTGCCGTCCGAGCGCGACCAGATCGAGACCCGGGGGCTTCCGGAGTTCGTCCGGCTCCGGGCCGAGGTGGGACGGCTCGTGCGGGGCGGCGCCAAGGTGCCGGGCGCGGCGCCCGCCGCGTCGGCGACCCGACTGGACAAGTAAGGGGAAGTGATGCGCGTACTCATCGTCGGAGCCGGGATCGGCGGGCTCACCACCGCGTTAAGCCTGCACCAGGCGGGCATCGAGGCACTCGTCGTCGACTCCGCCGTCCGGCTGCGGCCGCTCGGCGTCGGCATCAACCTGCTCCCCCACGCCGTCCGCGAGCTCACCGAGCTGGGCCTCGGCGACGCGCTGGCCGAACTCGCGATCCCCACCGCCGAGATGGTGCACTTCGACCGGTACGGGGGCCGGATCTGGGGGGACCCCCGCGGCCGCGCGCTGGGGTACGCCTGGCCGCAGTACTCGATCCACCGCGGCGAGCTCCAGATGCTGCTGCTCGACACCGTGCTGGCGCGGCTCGGTGAGGGGGCCGTCCGCACCGGGACCCTCTTCGAGGGGTTCGAGCAGGACGGCGACAGGGTCCGGGCCCGCCTCCTGGACCGCGCGTCCGGCACCGCCGAGCCGTTCTCGGCGGACGCGCTGGTCGGCGCGGACGGCCTGCACTCCGCCGTCCGGGCGCAGCTGTACCCGGACGAGGGCGCGCCGTTGTGGAACGGGATCCGGATGTGGCGCGGCCTCACCGAGGCGGAGCCGATCCTGACCGGGCGGACCCTGGCCGTCGCGGGCAGCAACGCCGCCGCCAAGATGGTCGTCTACCCGATCTCCATGCGCGCCGAGCACCGGGGCAAGGCGCTGCTGAACTGGGTGGCCGAGGTGCGGGTCCCGGGCGACCCGCGGGACGGCGCCGCGGACTGGAACCGGACCGGCCGACTGGAGGACGTGCTCCCCCACTTCGCCGACTGGCGGTTCGACTGGCTCGACGTCCCCGCGCTGCTCTCCGGCGCGGAGCAGATCCTGGAGTACCCGATGGTCGACCGGGAGCCCGTCGACCGCTGGACGTTCGGACGGGTCACGCTGCTCGGCGACGCCGCCCACCCGATGTACCCCATCGGCTCCAACGGCGGCTCCCAGGCGGTGCTCGACGCCCGGGTCCTGGCGTACGAGCTGGCCACCGCCGCGAGCCCGCCGGAGGGGCTCCTCGGCTACGAGAAGGAGCGCCGGGAGGCGGCCAACGCCGTCGTGCTGGCCTGCCGGGAGATGCCCGCCGAGCGCGTCCTGCGCCTCGTCGCCGAGCGGGCGCCGCACGGCTTCGCGTCCATCGAGGACGTCCTTTCCCCCGAGGAGCTGACGAGCATCACCAGCGCCTACCTCCAGACGTCGTTCACCGACGTCGAGGTGCTGAACACCCGGCAGTCCTACACGGTCTCGGGCCGAACGCAGCCTCCGTGAGGGCCGTCAGGCGGCGGTGACGGCGGCCAGCCGCGTGTTCACGGCATGGGCGGCGCGGTCGTAGAGGGACGGGTCGTCGTGGAGCAGCGCCTGCGCGGCGCCCGTGCGGCAGAGGGCGTCCAGCTCGAAGGCGAGCTGCGGGACGTCGGTCGCCGCGTCGATCTCGCCGAGCTCGCGCGCCTCGCGGAGGCAGCGCTCCACGAAGGCGCGCCAGTCGAGCTGCGAGGCCGCGATCGCGTCGCGGACGCGGCCGGGCCGGGCGTCGAACTCGGCCATCGTGGAGTGGAAGAAGCACCCGCCGGGGAAGACGGGCTCGCGCTGGTAGCGCTGCCAGGCCTCCAGGAGCGCGCGGACGCGGCCGAGCCCCTCGGGCACCGCGAGCGCGGGTTCGGTCACGTGCGCGCGGAACACCTCGACCGCCTTGCGGACGGTCGCCAGCTGGAGCTCCTCCTTGGAGCCGAAGTGGGTGAACACGCCGCTCTTGCTGATCCGCAGCTCGGCGGCGAGCCGGCCGATCGACAGGCCCTCCAGTCCCTCGGCCGAGGCGATGTCGGCGGCGCGGGACAGGATCGTGCCGCGCGTCTGCTCTCCCTTGAGAAGCCGTCCGTCGATGGTCACGCCGATTAATCTGCACGACCGTTCGTTCAAAGTCAATGCGGCGAACCCCTTGACGCGGACCCCTCGACCAGAAGAGTGTACGACCGTTCGTTTATTTTTCTGGAGAGGTCCGCCCATGACCACCGAGACCGAGCCGACCGGGACCAGCACCACCGGGACCAGCACCACCGGGACCAGCACCACCGGGACCAGCACCACCGGGACCGGCGCGCCGCCGGGGCCGGCCGCGCGGCGGGACGTCCCCTGGCTCGCCGCCGGGGCGACGTTCCTGGCCATGCTCGACGCGACCGCCGCCAACCTGGCCGTCGCCGACCTGCACGCCGACTTCCCGGGCAGCACGCTTTCCGGCCTGACCTGGGTGATCACCCTGTACGCGGTGCTGTTCGCGGCGCTGCTCGCCCCCGCCGGCCGGTTCGCCGACCTGGTCGGGCGGCGGTCGCTGTACCTGTGGGGCACCGGGCTGTTCACGCTGGCGTCGCTGGCGTGCGCGGTCGCGCCGAACGTGCCCGTCCTGCTGGCGACGCGCGCCGCGCAGGGCGCCGCCGCGGCGGCCCTGATCCCCGCCTCCCTCGCGCTGCTGCTGCACGACACGCCCCCCGAGCGGCGCGCCCGCAGCATCGGGCTGTGGAGCGCGGCGGGCGCGTTCGCCGCCGCGATCGGCCCGGGCCTCGGCGGGGTGCTCGTCGACCTGTCCGGCTGGCGGTCCCTGTTCGTCATCAACGTGCCGATCGGGCTGGCGATGCTGCTCGGCGGCCGCCGCCTCCCCCGGGCCGAGGGCGGCGCGGGACGGCTGCCCGACCTCGCCGGGACGGTGCTGCTCGCCGCCGGCGTGGGCGGCGTCGCGCTCGGCGTGACGCAGAGCCGGGACTGGGCCTGGACCGACGCCCGGACGCTCGCCCTGCTGCTCGGCGGCGCCGTCCTGGCCGCCCTCGCGCTGTGGCGGTCGGCGCGGCATCCGGTGCCCGCGCTGGAGATCTCGCTGTGGCGCAACCACCGGTTCGCCGCCGCGAACGCCGCCTCGTTCCTGTACGGGACGGCCCTGTACGCGTGGCTGCTCGTCGGCGTGCTCTACCTGACGACCGAGTGGCACTACTCGATCGTGAAGGCGGGGTTCGCCTCGACGCCCGGCGCGTTCACCGCCACCGCGGCGGCGATCGCGACGGGACGGCTCACCGCGCGCCTCGGCGTCCGCCCCGCCGTGACGGGCGGCGCGCTGATCATGGTCGGGTGCGGGGTCTGGGCCGTCGCGGCCCTGCCCGCCGAGCCGCACTTCCTGACGTTCTGGCTCCCGCTCGGCCTCGTGGTCGGGACGGGGATGGGGATGATGACCACCGGCACCGCCACGGGCGCCGCGCTGTCGGCCGGCCCGCTGCGGTTCGCGGGCGCCACCGGGCTCAACACCACGGCGCGGCAGCTCGGCGGCGCGCTCGGCATCGCCGTCCTCGCCGCGCTGCTGCCGGAGCGGGCGGCGCCCGGCGACTACACGTCCGTCTACCTGTTCTGCACGATCGCCGCCGCGGGCGCGGCCGCCGTCGGCCTGCTCCTCGCCGCGCGCCCGGCGAAGCCCTGAAGGAGGACACCGTGACCGAGACGCTTCCGACCGAGTGGACCGACCCCTCCGTGCTGCCGGCCGCCGACGCAACCGCGCTGCTGGCCGACGCCCCGTGGAGGCGGATGGTGACGATCGGCGACAGCGTCGCCGAAGGCGTCCGCGAGCCCGTCCCCGGCTATCGCGACCTGTCCTGGACCGACCGCGTCGAGGAGGCGCTCGGCGCGGTCGACCCCGGGTTCACCGCGCTGAACCTCGGGCGCCGGAACCTCGTCGCCGCGCAGGTGGCGGCCGAGCAGCTCCGGCCGGCCCTGGCGTTCCGGCCCGACCTGGCGTTCGTGGTGGCCGGGGGCAACGACATGCTCCGCCCCGACTTCGACGCGGACGGAGTGCGCCGCGAGCTGGCCGCGATGGTCTCGGCGTTCCGCGCGGCGGGCGCCGACGTCGTCACGATCGGGCTGCTGGACATCACGGCCGCCGGGCTCGGCCCGTCCCGCTACCGGGAGGTCATCTCGGCGCGGACGCGGCGGCTGGCCGAGCTCACCGCCGAGGTCGCGGCCGAGCACGGCGCCTGCCACGTCGACAATCCGCACGGGCACCCGGTCGCCGCCGACCCGGGCATCTACTGCGGCGACCAGCTTCATCTGAACGCCCGGGGGCACGCGTTCGCCGCCGCCAACACGATCCGCGCGCTGGCCGCTCACTTGGCGTCGGCGTAGCGGTCGACGACGGCGATCTCCATCGGGAAGACGACCGGGGTGTCGCCGAACAGCAGGCCGCGGGCCTCCTCCGCCGCGGCGCGCACGGCGGCGGCGACCTCGTCGGCCAGCTCGGCGGGGCCGTGCACGATGACCTCGTCGTGCTGGAAGAACACCAGGCGGGGCGAGCCGAGGGCGGTCAGGCGGCGGCGCAGGGAGCCCAGGAGCGCGAGCGCCCAGTCGGCGGCGGTGGCCTGGACGACGAAGTTGCGGGTGAAGCGGCCCCGGCCGCGCAGCGCCTGGGCCGCCGTCCCCTGCCGGGGGCCCGGGGCGTCGTCGTCGCCCGCCGAGGTCAGCTCGCGCCACCCGGCCGACGGCGGCGGGCACGTGCGGCCGAGCCGGGACCGGACGAGCCGGCCGCGCTCCCCCGCCCGCGCGGCGGCCTCCACGTACTCGAACGCCTGCGGGAACCGGCTCCGCAGGACGCCGAGGAGCTGCACCGCGTCGGCCGTCCCTCCCCCGTACATGGCGGACAGCAGGGCGATCTTGGCCTTGTCGCGCGCGGTGCGCCCGCCGTCGGCGTCGTCCTGGAAGGCGTCGGACAGGGCCGCGTAGAGGTCGCCGTGCGCGGCGGCCTCGGCGAACGCGCGGTCTCCGGCGAGCGCCGCCAGCACGCGGGGTTCGAGCTGCGCCGCGTCGGCCACGACCAGGGCCCAGCCCGGGTCGGCGACGACGGCCTTGCGCAGTACGCGCGGGATCTGCAGGGCCCCGCCGCCGCTCGTCGCCCACCGCCCGGACACCACGCCCCCGACGACGTACTCGGGACGGAACCGGCCGCCGCTCACCCACGTGTCGAGCCACGTCCAGCCGTGCGCGGTGTGCAGCCGCGACAGCTCCTTGTACTCCAGCAGCAGCGGGACGGCGGGGTGGTCGAGCTGCTTGAGGACGTGCGCGCGGGTGGAGGGGATCGGCAGCCCCGCCGAGGCGAACGCCCGCAGGATCTGCGCCGGGGAGTCGGGGTTGACGTGCACGCGCGGCCCGAACGCGGCGCTGATGCGGTCGGCGAGGTCCTGCAGCCTGCGGGGCCGCAGGCCGCCCGAGGGGCGCGGGCCGAGCAGCTCGGTGAGCAGCGCGTCGTGCTCGGCGGCCGACCAGGGCAGCCCGTCGTGGCCCATCTCGGCGGCCACCAGCGACCCTGCCGACTCCGCCGCCGCGAGCAGCGCGAACCCGTCGAGCCCGGCGATGGCGCGCTGCTGCTCGGCGTGCACCGCGACGATCTGGCCGAGGTCGTCCGCGGCCTCCTTGCGCCCGGCGTCGTCGTCGAACAGCGACGGCTGCGCCGACGCCTCCCGGGACGGCGGCGGGTCGGCCGGGACGGGCTCGCCGCGCAGCCGCGCCCACGCCGCCCGGACCGAGCGCGGCTCCCCGTACCGCCCGGCATGGCCGAGCAGCAGGTTCTCGACCAGTTCGAGGTCATGGCAGCGCGACACCCGCACCCCCGCCTCCAGCAGCCGGGGGTAGAGCCGCGCCGTGGACGGCCACACCCACCGCGGCGCGCCGTCGCGCTCCCGCTCGGCGACCGCCGAGACCAGATCGGGGACGTCCTGGACGGGCCCCGCGGGCGCCCCGTCCTCGGCGACCGCCCGCAGCGAGCCCCCGCCCCCCGCCCCGGCCGCAACCGCGATCCTCACGCGCCCATTCTGACCCCGCCCACCGACAAACCCGCCTCCCGCACCACGACGAAGACCCCTCCGTGAGGGATCACGGAGGGGTCCAGCGCGAATCGATTCAGCAGGCCAGGGCCGCGGCCCGCTGCTCTCGCAGCGTTTGAAGCTCAGCCGGCGCCGGCCTCACCCTTGCGATCGCGTCCGAAGGCAGGTTCGAGCTTGCGAGAACCTGATCGCGCAGCGAGCCGCCAAGGCGAGCCGGAGCGATGCCAGCGATCGCCCGCATTTCTCGACGATGGAGGGCCGTCAGGCCCGAAGGAGGAGAGAAATGCGATGACTACGCGGCGAGCGAGACTTGCTGGCCGGCCGGGGTGTCGCCGTAGCGGTCGGTGACCTTGTTCAGCTGGAGCTGGTAGTACAGCACGCCGAAGCCGAAGATGCCGAGCAGGAAGCCCATGCCGCCGCTGCAGCTCGGCTGGAGGCCGGCCGCGCGCTGGGCCTGGGCGATGCGCCCGCCGAGCTTGACCCACATGACGAGGGGCCAGATCCCGAGGGTGATGCCGCCGAACAGCATGGACAGCAGCGCGCTGGTGGCGGCGTTGTCGATGCGGCGGTCGTACTCGTGCAGCTCGTTGTGGACCTTGAAGAACCAGACGAGGCCGTAGATGCCGAAGGTGATGATCGGCAGGCCGAGCCAGGCGCCGACGGGGTTGCGGCGCTTCATGTTGAGGCCGGTGCCGACGGCGGCGGGCGCCTGCTGCTGTGCCGGGGCGGGCGAGTAGCCGCCCTGGTACGCCTGCTGCTGTTGCTGGCCCTGACCCTGCTGGGGGTGACTCATTTGAGAAGCTCTCCTGAAGGACGCGGTCGTTCTCCGGCCGACCGTCCGTTACCGTTCACCGGTGTGGTGAGCCACGACTGTAACGGCATCGGGGCACGTCGCGAGGCAAGATCGCCTAGATTTCATCTATTACTGGCGGATTCTCCAAAGCGTTCGGGCTAGCGCAACGGGATCGTCACCTCGTCCTCGCACGGCGGCGCCGTCTCGTGGTCGCCGCACCCCGTCGCGGCGAAGCAACGGATGCGCAACTGCGACTCCGTCACGTCCAGGCGGAGGAAATTCTTGAAGAACGGCGGCCGGTCCCAGTCGGCCAGCTCCGAACGGAACCGCTGCGGGATCCTCCGGACGGGGAGCCGCAGGAGCCGGCGGCGGCCCCGGGCGCTGCGCGGAACGCCGAGGACGGACGCGACGAAGCGCGCGCGGCGGGACGGGGCGGGGCCGTCGTACCCGCGCCCCGGCCTGATGCCGAGTCGGTGCTGGACCGCGGCGGTGGCCTCCTCCGGGGTGAGCTCGAAGAGCCCCGGCATCCGCAGCCACCGGCCGTACAGCTTGCTGTAGCGCGACAGGGAGTCGCCGCGCAGCGGGTAGCAGCGGAACTCGTCCTCCTCCACCGTCCGGGTCCGCGGGATGACGTGCGTGGCGTGCATGAAGGCCCCGCCGCCGCCCGAGACGATGTACTGGATGGTCCGGCCGTCGCCGGTCCGCACCGGGTAGCGCTGGTAGTTGTGGATGTCGCCGCCGATCGCGGCCACGTAGTGGTGCGCCGGGTCCTGGACGATCTCGTCGACCGTCCCGCCGCCCTCGATCGGCCCGGGACGGTGCTCGTCGTCCACGTACAGCGGCTTTCCGGTCACCAGCAGCTTGGGTTTCGGACCACCGGACACCTCGCGCAGCCAGCGGCCCTGGGCGCGGTCGAGCCGGCCGGTGATCCCGGTGTCGATGCCGATGACGCGCAGCGAGGGGGTGTCGATCGCCCAGTACGGCCCGGGCTGCACGGCCTGCTGGCCGGGTGCGCCCCGGTACAGCCGGCGGGCCTCCGCGAGCGCCTCCGCGTCGACCTCCCCCGAGTGGCGCCACAGCGTGCGCGGGACGAACGCGAGCGGGCCGCGCCACGGCGGCGGCGAGCAGTTCTCGTCCAGGCCGCAGAAGACGTGCAGGAAGCCCCGCAGCCCGTCGTACCAGTCGTGGTTGCCGGGCACGGCGTAGATGGGGGCGGGGTAGTCCTTGTAGGGGCGGAAGAACTTCTCGGGGTAGTCCGCCGCGTCGCCGGTCGGGTAGATCACGTCGCTGGCGATGACCATGAAGTCGGTGCCCGCGGCGGCGTGCAGCAGCGGCGGGACCACCGCGTACTGCGAGCGGTCGCCCTCGCCCGTGTCGCCGACCAGCGCGAACGAGAACTCGGGCGCCGGGCGGTGCACGGTGAACGCGGCGGGCGTGCCCCGTTCGCGCAGGGCCGCCACGCAGCGGCGGCGGATCGCGTTCGTCGGGTCGCCGAACAGCCGCGCCAGCACGTCGTTGCGCGAGCGCCACAGCACCGAGGGGCGGCGCCAGGAGAAGTCGGGGACGCGGGCCGGGAGCAGCTCGTTGAAGCCGCCCGGCCTCCCGCAGGCCCAGCCGGCTCCCTCCTCCGAGCTGCGCGAGTTGGCGGGTCCGGGGGGGACCTCGGCAGACACAGAATGCCTCCGGGCTGTGAGGGGGTCCTCACAGCCTTTCCAGAGGCAGGTTCGACGTCAAGCCGACACGACGCCAGGAAGCCGACAGACCGTCAGCCGAGCGCGGTTGACGCCGGCGCCACCCCCAAGGACGCCGGCGCCACCGCGACGAGGGGGCCTGCGGTCATCATGAGTCCCCCCAGAACGGCGAAAAGTCGCCTTCTCATGATGCCTCCACAGACAACCCCAAGGTCCCGTAGCGGGACGTAACCGACACTATCCGGAGAGCCGTAATGGGCGCGTAAACCGCCCTAAACACGCGGCCAAATCCTCGTCGCGGCCGGTCAGGGCGCCAGGACGCGCAGGGCGCCGGGCAGCACCCGCGCGGTGACGGGAAGCACCCCGGGCAGCTCCCCGTCCGCGCCGTACGGGAGCGTCCTGCCGGTCCCGCCGGCGAGCTCGATGCGCACCTCGCGGCCACGCAGGACCTCCACCTCGGGCCGCCGGACGTGCGTCCCGGCCTCCAGCTCCCGCATGACCGAGAAGAACAGCGTCCTCGGCGCCTTGCGGATGAGCACGACGTCCAGCAGCCCGTCGTCGACGCGGGCGTCCGGCGCGATGTGCTTGCCGAAGCCGTAGTAGCCGGAGTTGGCGGCGACGACGGTGTAGCCCTCCCGCCGGTGCTCCTCGCCGTCCACCGTGATCAGGTAGTCGGCGTGCCGCCACGTGGCGATCGCGCGCAGCGCCCCGACGTAGTAGGCGGCCGAGCCGCGCAGCAGCCGGGTCCGGTTGGCGTTGTCGTTGGCTACCGCGTCCACTCCCGCGTAGACGCTGCCGAGCACGGCCGTCCCGTTGGCGTCGATGGCGTCGACCTCGCGCGGCTCCCCCTCCAGCAGCAGCGGCGCGAGCCGTTCCGGGTCGGACGGGACGCCGAGCTGCCGCGCGAAGTCGTTGCCCCGGCCGGCGGGGACGATCCCGAACAGCGCGCCCGTCCCGGCGAGGGCCCCGCCGACGCAGCCGACCAGGCCGTCCCCGCCGACGCCGAGCACCACGCGGCCGGCCTCGCCGGCGGCGCGGGCCACGTCGGCGGCGTGCTCCATCCCGCGGCTGTACTCGACGTCGACCTCGGCGCCCGCCTCGCGCAGCAGCCGGGCGAGCGGCATCAGGCAGGAGGCGGACGCGGACCCGCCCGCCGCCGGGTTGACGATCGCGGTGAACGCGCGCACGGCGCTCACTCCCTTCCCGCGGGGGGCACCAGGACCCCCGGGTTGAGGATCCCGGCGGGATCGACCCGGTCCTTGACGGCGCGCAGCACCGCGGCGCCGAGCGGCCCGATCTCCCGGGCGTACCAGTCGCGGTGGTCGGTGCCCACCCCGTGATGATGGCTGATCGTCCCGCCCGCGGCGAGGATCGCGTCGCAGGCCGCGCGCTTCGCGGCGGCCCAGTGTTCGACGGGGTCCTCGCCCTGCGCGGACACGACCGTGAAGTAGAGGGACGCGCCGGCCGGGTACACGTGCGAGATGTGGCACATCACCAGCGGCGGCGTCCCGGCTCCCGACAGCGTCCCGATCAGGGCCTGCCGGACGGCCTCGTACAGCGCGGGCACGTCCGACCAGAACGCGGCGGTCTCCAGCGTCTCGACGAACGCGCCGACGTCCAGGAGGGAGTCGCGCAGGTAGGGGGCGCTGAAGCGGCCGTGCTCCCACTTCTCCCCCGGCCCGGCGCCGAGCGGCTCGCCGCCGGCGCCGCG
>NZ_JBEUPD010000027.1:63732-134802 GCF_040492135.1 Actinomadura sp. NPDC000600 | reverse complement strand
ACGTCACGCGCCTGGTCGAGCAGGCCGCGGCCACGACCGCCTCGTCGGTCTCGGCCAACACCGACTACCTGCTGGCCGGAGACAACGTCGGCGCCTCAAAGACCGGCAAGGCCGAGAAACTGGGAGTCAAGGTCGTCCACCAGGACGAGCTATGGCGCTGGCTGACCGAATCCGGCGTCATCTGACTAATTGGCAGGGGGCGCAATCGTTGCCGGCACCGCTATGGACGGTCTTCCGGGTACCCAGCACGAGCCGAAGACCAACCTTGCCTGCATGCTCTCCTCCGCGGGCTCGACCTCGACCGCGACGCTGTGAACGCCGACCTTACCTTGCCCTTCCACAATGGCGGCGCAGAATGACTCAGCACCAAGACCAAGATGATCAACGCCAGATGCACGGACGCGCAGGTTCCCGTTCCTCCGACACCGAATCTTGCTCGGCTGACCCCGCTGTCCGTCGCCACCGAGTGTGCGACAGAGCCGATAACTGGACAGCCTCTCACCTGGCCGGCCAGCGCAAGGGCTGGAGCAACCGGCTAGGAGGCCTCGGCCTCAGCAGGGACGGGGGTCGATAGGTCGCCGAACCCACCGCCGCAGTACCAGACATTCTCGGCCAGGGCCCGGTAGGTGGCCGCCTCCCAGCAGTTGCGGTTCGTGGCGCTCCAACTGTCGGCCTGCCTAGCCAGATGCGCGCGGACGGTGTCGGTTCCCGCCTCTACCAGCAGGCGCTCGAGCTCCCCGGCGATGCCGCTCAGGAGCTCGGCGGCGTTGACGGTGTAGAGGTTGCCCAGGTCGAAGGTCTGGAAGTGGTGTCGGACCCGTGCGGCCAGCTCCGGGCTGCAGCCCGGCGGGTCGACCACGCAGAATTCCACGATGGGCGGTGTCTGCTCGCGGACCTGGCCGGCCAGCCAGGTGTCCCCGGCGATGTCGTCGAAGTAGGGATGCAAGGTCTGCTCGCTGGCCCGCTTCGGCCTCCGGTTGCCTTTGGTGGTGTTGCAGTCGCGGCAGGCCGGGACCAGGTTGTCGGGTGCCACCGACAGATACAGGTACACCGACTTGGGCAGGTGGTGATCCACGGTGGTGACTCGGCCGACGCCGCACAGTGGGCACTTGCGCGCCGCCGTCATCAGCTGGTCGTACACGACCCGCCCAGGGCGGCCTTGCCTGGCCATCTGCTGCTCGTAGAGCTTCTTCAGGATCTCCCGATCGTGCTTGACGGCGGGGGCGAATCCGTCGGGAGCCAGCAGGTGCAGCGTCCCGGTCTGCGCCGCGGTGCCGAACCAATCGGCGGCGGCGCTGACCTGCTCGGCCAAGCCGGTCAGGCGTTGCCGATTGCTGGCGTCACGCAGGCCGCCGAGGCACAGATGGTAGGTGTCAGCGGCGGAGGTGGCCGGTCGCGGCAGCGACCGCATCTACCGGCCCTGCGCCGCGTGCCGGTCACGCCGGGCGATCAGTGCCCGCGTGATGGCCTGGGCCTCGCGGCCGAGCCGCTGACCGTAGCGCGCCATCACCTGCTCGAACGACAAGCCGGCCTCCACCGTCTTGGCGAGTTCGGCGTGAAAGCCCGACTCGGTTACCTCCAGCCCGAACACCTCCCGGGTCAGCACGCCGACGTTCTCCCCATAGGTCTCGATCGCCGGCTGCTCGGAGACCAGGACCTCACCCGAGCGGCGCAGCAGATGTACGCAGCTGCTGGGGATCTCCTGCAGGACCACCGGTGAGTGCGTGGCGATGACGGCAGCTCCGTTGCGCTCGATGAGCAGGTCCGAGACCGCGCGGATCAACGCCGACAGCAGCGGCGGGTGCAGGTGGGTCTCGGGCTCGTCGATCAGCACCAGGGTGCGTTCGGCCACCAGCGACGCCAGGTGCGTCATGGTCAGTAGCACGATCTTGTGGCCGGAGCTCAAATCGTCGAACAGCTCACGCGCGTCCGGCGCTCCGAACGAGCCGTCGATGATGCCGGCGGCGGCGAACAGCGGGTCGGACTCCAGCGTTCTCACCGCCCTTATCCACCGCGCGCGGCTCCCCCGGTCGAGACCGTTGTGAATGAGGTCATGGTAGGTCTCGGCGGGGCCGCTGGCAGACCGGCCGCGGTCCGCCGGTTCGGCAGCACGGGACCGGCCGTCCGTGGCACCGTTGGCCGCTGCACCGCGCGCTGGATGGGGCGTTGTGCGTGGCGCCGGGGCAAGGGTGACCAGGGTGCATTTGACGCCCTCCACACCTCGCGTGGTATGGGAGTCGGTGAACTCCTCGAACTGGTCGAAGGCGCTGAAGGAGACGACGACGAGATTGACGAACAGCTGCTCGGGGTTGCCAGTCCCATCGAGCACGACGCCGCCGATGCGGCCGACCTCGTCGGGGTCGGGGGCATCGGCGGCAACCGCACGCGCAAGGTTGCGCAGCAGCCGGGTCTTGCCGACTCCGTTGCTCCCGATCACCGCGTGAATGTTGGTCGGTGGGTGAGACCTTGGGCGGATCCTGATGTTCAGGCGGGGAGGTGGCCCGGCCGTCGCGGCGGCGGGCCACACATAGTCGAACTCATACAGCGCCCACGTTCGGCCTCCGGCGGCGATACGCCTGTGCTGCCCGGCAACGGTCCGGGCGTCCACGTGGCGCAACAGCGACGTCGTCATCACCGGCTCCTGCAGCACACGCTCGAACAGCACGGCGTCGAACGCCACGTCCCTGAGCGCCCGCAGAATCGACCGGCGCGTCTCCGCCCCAAGCTGGTTGAGGTTCTCGTAGTAGGAGGGATCCTGTCCGACCGAGAAGTAGTCCGGGCCCAGCTCGGTGAACTCGCCAGGGATCTCGACCCGGCTCGGCGAGATCATCCCGAACCGGCCGATCTTCACTCGGCCGATCTCCCGGACACCGTCGTCGTCCCTGTACTCCAGAAAGAAGTTCGTCTTGAACCCGAAGTCGTCCCAGTCGTCACGAATCAGAAAGCAACCCAAGCCCGGCCGCAACTGCCGCGACTCCCAAAGCCGGAACTCCATGCACGTGCCCCCGCGCCCCTGCCGACGCCCTGCCAGCGGACCAAGGTTATTTGATGTCGCGTCCTTACCTCACCAATGCGCGAGGGACGGCCGGGACAGGCCACATCTTCACTTCAACCACCGTCACAGATATCGCCAGGGCACGATGGTCGCCGTCCGCGAGCCCTACCTCGTCAACCGCAAGGCGAACCGCATCGGCAACCGCGCCACCAACCGTGCTGCCGACCGTGTCGGCGGCACCACAGCGGGAGCTCGCCGCGGCGTCGGCGTAGCTCAACACGATCACGAGGCGCTCCTCCCCGTTAGGGGTGGCGGGGATGGGTGCGATGGAGCCGTCCGCCGCGAGCACGTCGACGGCCACGGGCGAGGTCGAGTTCGAGGGCGGCGGGGCCTTGATGGAGGCGTACCCGCGGAACACACGGACGTGCACGGCCCCGGGCTACGGCCGGGGCCGGTGGGGACCTCGATGATGATGTCCAGGACGCGGTGCAGCGGGGCGGGGGGCGGCAGCGCCGGTGAACATCGGACTGACAGTCGGTCGCCGGGGAAATCGGTGGCGCTGTGCTCTGGCGCGCGCCTGGGTCGCCAGCCACCAGCTGCGCACCGTCTCCAGAAGCCGGTCAGGTAGGCTGCCGTCTGGCTGAGCCTCCATTGCGATGCCGGGTGTCGTGACCATGGCAGCACCAAATGGGCGGACGGCGCCGGATCCGATGCGGGGCGTGCCGTGCCCCGCCGTCGCCGGGCACGGCCGCGGGGGCGGCAGGGTGAAGACCTTCCATCAGGTGCCTCCTTAGGATGGCTGCGGTACGAGACAACCGGGCGGCGTCGGCGAGTAGCCCTTGAGCGCGGCCGATGCCGCTCACCATGGAGAATCCCCGCCTTACCGGGACGTCTGAAAGAGCGTAGTTTGGTGCCCAAGCGTTCAAACGACTTTCAGGCGGTCGTCTACTTCATCAGGTCGCATGTGGATGCACACGCCGCGGTGACTGAGTCGGCGTTGCTGCCCGACCGTACCGGTGCAGGTACACGCGAAGTCGATGTGCTAATCACCAGCCGTGCCCCGGGGCAGGGAGTTCCGGATCGGTGTCGAATGCCGCGATCACCGCAGGGCCAACGACATCGCTTGGGTAGAGCAGGTGCGCACCAAGCAGGCGGATCTGGAACTGGACCAGATGGTGCTGGTCTCCTCCAGCGGCTTCACCGGGGGCGCGGTCGCCAAGGCCCGCTACTACGGCATCGAACTAGTGACCCCCGAACGGCCGATCCCCATCGACGGGCCCCTCGGCCGCCTGGGGCGCCCGCGCCTGGAGTTCCGTGAGGTGATCATGGATCGGTTCATCTCGGTCTCCGATCACGTTCACCACGATGGGCGCCTCCAGCAGATTCCGCTGGCCGCGGGCGGTGCGGTCTTCAACGCGGAGGGCGCTCAGATCACCAGCATTGCGCATATCGTGGCGGACATCCTGAATAAAGCGGACTTGCGCCAGGTCGTGGCCGACGCTTCCGGTCAGTCCGGGGAGTTGCGCGCCGAGGTGAACGACCTGGCCCTTCGCTCTGCCGATGGAGGCGAGCCGATCAAAGCGTTCGTCAGCATGCAGGCCGCTCCTGAGAAGCTGCTGCGTCTGACCTCGATCAGCGCCGTAATCAGTGCCCAGGTCGTGACACGGCCAGTACCGCTGGCGGCAGGGAACCCGCAGAGCGCGGCCTATGCGATCGGCTCGGGCCAGGTTGGCGGCAACCAGGCTCTGGTGGTGTTCTCCGAATCCTCCGATGGCGCGTGCGTGTCGGTCCGGTTCACCGACCCGCACGGGGAGGTCACCGACTGGATCGCTGATCGTTCGACTCAGACACTACGCCCCCACGGTGAGATCGCCCCTGACCCTGCTGATGAGACCCCAGACGCGCTCTGAACCCGCGACGACACCCCCACGCCGCCGCCCGGCCCCGGCGATCCATCCGATCACCATGACTATCCCGGAACCTGGGCGGTTCGATCTTGATCCGTTCCTGACGCAGTGGGGCCCGGCCGGTACGTCGAGGCCAGCCACCAAAAAGGAGCAGAGTAGGGCATGGGGAGGCGACGGGGGTTTCAGAAGGGTCTAAGCCGCCATGCCGACCGAAATTCGGTACTAGGCGGAGTCGATGTGCGTCGTCGAAGGCTGAACCGGCCAGCGATGCCAGAGGTCAGGCGGAACCCCGACACCTTTTCCATGCGTGCCTTCATCCTGCTCTTGCAACGCACGCCCGTCGTTGGCGAGGAGTTGCACGCCGAGGAGGGCTCCGATCCTTTTCCACTTGGCGTCGCTCCACTGCGGCGATTTGGCGGCCTGGCGCTTGCCCCACTCGACTGCTTCTGGGGTTGGTTGCAACATGTGACTCCTATAACTGGCATCCCGTGGACAGGCACACCATCCTGGATATGTCGCCATCATCCCGTAGTCCCGGATCGGGGAAACACCTCTCCGCTGCGCGCCCAGTCCATGCATCGGTCGGCGCGGTCGAGCGCGGTTCCATGGCGCGGCCCTTCGTCAGCGCACGCTTGGGTGGTGCAGCAGTTGCCAAGGGGCCGTAATTGATCTTGCGCTTCGTCGTCATGGCGGCCGACATCGGGTTCACCACCGCAAGTCACGGTCGTCCAGCAGGACGAACTGTGGCGCTGGCTGGCCCAAGCCGGCGTCATCTGACTACTTGGCAGGTCAGGTGACAGGCGGGCGGCCAGGCCGGATGTGAACCTCCCGTTTGCCTCTCCACTGCTTCGATGCGGCGTAGGCGGTCGAGGACCAGGCCCCCGCGCAGCAGCGCCGGGGGGCCTGCTCCCATCTGGAGCGCACGGCGGTATACCCGCCGCAGGTCGGTACGCGGCGGTGCCCCAAGGGATCGGTCAACTGAGTGGTTGATGGGTGGGGCCGCGAGGCCGACGACCGGATCCGGCCCGGTGGATGGCAGCGTGGCGGCGTTTTCATGCGGTTTGTCCGTGCTCAGATTGCCGTATGGCGAAGGTGAACTGGGAACGGGAGCCGGGCGAGATCGTCGAGGAGTTCGTCGCCGCGATGCTGCTGCTTGATCACCCTCACGGGAATCAGATCACCCCATCCCGCGGGGACCGGGGAGTGGACATCTGTGTGCGACACCCCGAGGGTTTCGACATCTACCAGGTCAAACGGTATGCCGGGAAGTTGACCGCCAAGCAGGCCAACGACATTGAACGCTCCTGGCGCACCTTCGTCGACAAGACCCTTCCCGTCCTTCCGGTGCGGTCGTGGACGTTGGTCACGCCCTGGGAACCCACCAACGAGCGGCTGGAATGGCTGGACGAGCTAACCGCTGGCCACGGCATCCGCGTCGGGTGGATGGGGGGCCGCATCCTGGACGGGATGGCTGCGCACCGGCCGTCGCTGGTGGAGTACTTCTTTGGCGACGGTGGTGCGCGTCTGCAGCGCCTCATGGCCGCGGCGTTGCACGCGGGCACGGAGGTTCCTGAACAGAAGGCGGGGGACGATCTGCTTGCCGCCGTGATCGGGCGGCATCAGGCGCTCACCGTTGCCCTCAACGAACTCGACCCCTTCTACCGGTATGAAGTCGAAGTCCGGACTGGCAAGGTCAGTGACCAACCCTGGGATGCCGACACCCACAGCGATCCCATGATTGTGCTCGTGCAGTATCAGCAGCTTGACGCGGTCACCTACCTGGTGATGAGGCTGATCGCGTTGAGCGCCGAATCCACTCGGCTCCGCCCGATCGTGATGTCCAGCGAGCTGACCGCCTCTCCCGGCACCTCCCAGGCCCAAGCACTCGCCGACTTCCGAGAGTTCGGGGCGCCCTTGCAGGACATGCCGGGCAGGATCACCGACGTCACCGGACCACCAGGAATCACCGCGCTGCCCGGGGAGGGACGCATCAGCATCTGGCCGCGGCCAGTGCAGAACATGCCCGACCTTGAAGTACGGGCGCTCTCCGCCGACGGCTCGGTCCTTCAGACCCTCGACTTGGTCGAGGTGGAGAACGGCCGCGCTACCGCCGGCCCCGGCGTCTGGATCGCCGCACGAGACAGCAGCGGGGTGTTCCGTCTGGAGCTGCGCCTCAACGGGTCCGACAGAAGCATGCTGGAGATCACTCCGATGAACCTGGCGGGGCGCACCCCGGCCGAGGTGCTGCCTGCGATGAGGCTGATCGCCTCCCTGGAGGACGGCAATGCCCTCGTGCTGGCGATCCGTGGCGGAGGAAAATCCATCAGCCCGGTATGGCAAAACCTGAGGTCTCCGCTGACATCCCAGGCCAAATCGCATGTCCCGGCGCTGGAAGCCTTGCAGACCATCCAGGTGCACACCTATGAACGCGTAGAAATCCCCGACCTGCCTGCGGGACCGGCCTTTGCCCAGTGGTGGGGCCGAACCTTGAACATCGCACGGATCCTGAACGGCGAACAACTCACCGGCACATGGACAAAGCTGCCGGTGCCGAGAAATCTCCTTCCCGCAGACGACGAGTTCGCCGTCACCATGACTCTTCCCCTGCTGATCGACATCGACGGCAGGAAGATCCGGCTCGATATGGACCAATACGTCATCCGCAAGAGCGCCCGTGTCCATGACGCCACCGGCAACCCACCCCACGGCGACACCATCACACTCATCCCCGGCTCGGACCCAGCAATGACCGTTACAGCCGTTGCCCGCGCTGACCTGCAACAAGTCAAGCGATCGTGACCGCAGCTGCGGAGCCTGCTCACCTGACACCAGAACAACCGGACTTCCAGGCCTCCACCCGGCCCCGACCAGCCCGGATCTCCGCACCCGGCAGCAACGTCATCAGGGCCGACCACCGCGACTCACTGCCCCAACCCCTTACCTGCTGGTCGTCCCACCCCGCGGCCTGATCGAGGACCTGCTCGCCCAACTCCACCGCGCCGAGAACTGGACCTCCAGACGAGTTGCGCGCCAAGCCCATGCCTGGCCGGAGCCGACCCGGCCCGACCTTCCCGGCAGCGCGTACGTCTCCGCGAACGCCGACCTTGATCGCCGGCGGGCACCAGCGTCGACCTCAGCCCGGCGCACCCATCTGTGCACCGTCTCGGTCAAGGTGACTCCCAGCTAAGCTGCGACGGCCTTTCTCGCCGTCCACCGGGGTCCGCACGGACCTCGGCCATCATGCGAACCGCGCGCCAGTGCAGCTCAGGGGCGGGGCGCGCCAATGGCTCGGTCCATTTCAGGGACGAGCCCCGATCCGACCCGAGGCGCTTCAGTCGCAGTAGTCGAGAGGACTCTGACCTTCATAGCTTGAGCGATGTTCCGGCCATCCAAAGGCCGAGTTCCTCTCGGCCGATCATCACGATCCTGCCTCTGCCCTCTGACTGTGCCTGCGCGGTATAGCCAGAGTTGGTAACCAGAACTCCGCGGTGTCCTGCATATGTGCTGTGCACGGCCCCGATGAGGTTGCGGATGCGGTCGGGAGGCACGTTCCTGGCTTGACGCTTGCACTGGACGGCGATCTTGCGTCCGTCGGGTGTGCGTGCCGTGATGTCCACGCCCCTGTCGCCGCTTCGGCCGATGACCGCGACGTCCCGGTATCCGTCGCGGCGGAGGAGTTCGGCGATCAGTTCCTCGAAGTCTGTGCCGGTCATCACGTCGACGCGCTCGAACCTGGCGATGCTCTTCAGGCGTTCCTCGCGCTGATGAGCCTCGTGCTTGGCGAGTTCGTTCAGCACGGTGATCGCCCCAACGATGACGGTCACCAGGACCAGGACGCCCACCAGCCACGGCCAGCAGTCCTGCACGAAATGGATCAGAACGCGAACGACGGTCACGAGCAGCCACATGCCTATCGCCCCGGCGATAAGCGATCCGGAGGCGATCCCTGTCGTGACGAGTACTGTCCGGACGATCGATGTCTCTCGCGGTTCAGTAGGAGAGGGGTGATCCATGGTCGTCTCCGGTTCACGCGGTTTGGGGAATGCCGATTAGTTCGTATTCGGCTCAATGCTGCTGGTGCAGGACCGTGCCGGGTGGGATGCCGGCGGCACCTGCGATAGCGAGAAGAGCCGATCGACGTCAACGGGCGCGCCCTGATTGGACTGGATGCCGAGGACGACCTTCTCGGCGGTTTCAGAAGCGATGAGGCGACCACCGTCGAACTCACGATGACCTGGGTGAACTCCACCCCGCGCCCAGGGAGAAGGCCGGAGTCTGAGCGGGAACAAGGCTTGATTGGATAGATGACTAAGCGGTGCGGATCCTGTGGCCAGCTTGACGCGAACGAGTGCGTCGTTGTGCCCGCGCAGGTCACAAATCTCGATCCGTTTACTCCAGTTTAGGGGTTGGAGGTTCCGCGGCGGTACAGAGAGACGCAGCCGTCGCGAAGCCGAGATGCAGTGTTGTTGTGGTCCTATGACGGGAACGCTCTGCTCGTCCCGACCTAAAGGTGCTTCGCAGACGGCGGCGATCAACGGGGCCCACATCCACTCCAGCGGCCTTAGGGTCAATTTTCCGAACGCCTCTCGAATCCGGGCAAGCTCTCCCGCGATGTCACTCACGGCGATGCGCCCTTACGTCCGGATGCTGTCATAGGATGAAGGTACAACGCCTCTGCGACATTTCGCCGCTCCCTATCGCGCCGTGCGCAGCGTCGCCCAACGCTTCTCTTCGGCGAAACCCCAAGCATTCCCCCCAGACGTCTACGCCGAGTTCTTCGGCCGCAACATCACCGCATTCGGCGCGTTCCTGGACCAAGTTCTCGGCGAAGTCGAAGATCCTCCGCTCCAGCACGTGGAGAAGGCGCTGCGGCGGGCAAGTCGGATGCCACAGCACCTGGTTCGACAGCGGCAATGTCCTGGAGTCGTCAGCTACTTCCAGGGGACGAATGACTCGATCTCTCGATCAGCGCTATAGCTAGAAGATCATTTCAGGCTGCGAGTTGGCAGATCGTGATCATCAATGACCGGGCGGTGGCCATGTACACCGGTCGGATCCGTCACGCCATCTCTAACCTCGCCAACATGGATCCCGCCGTCCCCGAGACCACCGGCCCCGCCGAACTGCGCGCCGCCATGGTCACCAGGCTTATCGAGTCCGGTCGCCTTCGTACACCCGCGATCACTCAGGCGGTCCGCGACACTCAACGCCACACGTTCGTGGCGGACGCGGACCGCGAGACCGCCTACAACTACGCCGCCGTCTCAATCAGGTGGAAGCGTAGATCGCCTCCCTCGCGGCGTATGCGATTACGGCCTGTGTAGGACCGGTGATGCCGATCCAGTTCCAGTGGAACATCACGTGGAGGGCGGTCACGGCGTGGATCCCTCCTGTGAGGCGGCCGCTTGCGCGCAGAGGCGTCATCTTTGCCAGGACAGCAGGAGGCAGGCCTCCCAGGGGCTAGTGATCCTGGTGGCGGTCAGGTTTGCGCCAGCCGTTCCGCCGAGGAGGCAGGGCGGCCCGTCGGGGCGGCGGGGGCTTTGTGGTGCAGGTGCAGCAGTTGCGGGGCGGGGATGGGGGTGAGGGCATTGGCGGCAATTCGGCGTCCGACGGCCAGGAGGCCGCCGGTTCCGGGCCAGAGGCCGCGGCAACTGAGGCGCGCCACCTGCTGAGGGTCGCTCGCGCATGCTGCGAACACCGTCTCGGCCTTCCCTCTGGCGGGCGAGGTCGCCGAGGGCGCGGGCGGCGAGCTGCTGGGCGCGGGCGATGCCTGAGGTCCCGTAGCACCGGACGGCCGCCACGGTTGGAACTGGCTTTCGCCGTTCTGGTGATCTGAGGCCACCACGCATGGCCGTCGACGGTGTGGCGTTCCCAATGGTCGAACCACTGGCAGATGCGGGCGATCGCCGCTGGTTGTCCGCCGGTGCGGACGCCGTCGCTCATCGTCAGGACCAGCAAGACAAGATGCCCGGCCATTCCATGGCCATTCCATGGGTGCTGCGACCTCCGGCGGCGCCGAGCTTGTCCCAGTAGGGCTGGTAGGGCACCACCAGCCGGGGAGGCCTCCGAAGGGTTCGGTGAGCCGGATCAGGTAGGTCAGCGTCGGGGAGCAGGTCGGAGAGCAGGTCGACGGCGCCAATGCGGCGCAGGGCGACGCCGAGGTTGGTCAGCACGCAGATGAGATGGAACTCGGGGTAGGCCGGGCGCCGGCGCTGGTCGATACGCCGGTGTGCGGCTTCCAGCCGTTGACGCGTCACCACGGCGGTCCCCTGCGGCGGTGACCGCCTTGGCGCGGTTGAGCCCTGCGTGGTCGGATACAGCGAGGACGAACGCGAGCGCGGGAGATCCGTAGTAGAGGCTGGCCCCGTCGGCGACGCTGACAACTTCGGAGACGGCTGTTCGAAGTGCCGTGTGCGCGGCTAGGAAGTCGCCGGTCTCCAGGGGGGAGCGGGGCGATGCCGGGCAGCTCCTTCGGCGAGCTTCTGCTCCCTGGTCATAATGTCCCGCTCAAGGGGCTCTGACCGAGGACGGACCGGTCTTGGCGCCTGCGGCGGGATCCGGTGCGGGCGTGGAACTCGGTGCGGGCGATCGTGCGGGCCAGCCGTAGGCAGTGCCTCTCGGATGCGATGTCTACACCGATCATGCGGACGTGGTTTAGGTGCAGCAGGTCCGCCAGCACCTGATCGGGGTCCAGCCCGTCCTGGTCGGCCAGTGCTCGGTACGTGGCCAGCGCTTCGACGCGTCCTGCTAGCTTCCGTAACGTGGTTTACCCAAGTAGTGAGTCGGTTCGGCCCGGTACAGCGCTCGCCCTGTTGACCGTCCCTCTTGTCTTCACGCAAGACGACCTGCTGACGGCAGGCGACTTCATTAAACGCGCCAAGGAGCGCGGGTTTACGCTGTCCCTCGAAGATCTCCGCCAGTTGCACAGCCATCGTTTGCTGCGACCACTCTACCGGGCGACTGACACTGCGGCAGAAGGCTGGCGCATTGGCGTCGGCTCGGCAGGAGGAATGAACGTCCGTGGCTGGACCTTCCAAGCCGCACTTGAGGGACGGTTGCGGGACCCAGCAGACGAAGGTTTTTCGGCAGCGTGGTCCTACGTTCGACCAGCTGATACGGCAGACGATCACTGGTGGAACGGCTTCGTCTACTCATCGTGGCAGTTGCTTGATCTGAAGAACATCCTTAGTGCATACAGATCGGCCCAGTTGGGGCATCATCATCCCTATTCGCCGCGTGGCCTGCACCGACTGGTTCTCGCGCTCGCCACGCTTTCACCACTCTACCTACCAGGCATTCTTGGCCAGCTCAGTATGCCCTCCGGACGGGACGGCGCGATCTTTCGACGCGTCAGAGCAGAAATGCAGCCTCAGGAGCTGCTTGCCGTGGCTGGGTTCGATCCTGCGCGCCTGCGCGGAGCGGCAGAATCGCTACTCGCTCGGAGCACCGATGATCCGCTCCGTAAGTGGTTGCCGCTGGTGCGCTATGCAAACTACAAAAGCTGGTCGCAGTTGAGTGGCACACCTCTAGCTTGCATGTGGCAGCGTGTTGCTGCGGAGCTTCTCCTGCGGGCTCACGAGGAGCTGGCAGAAGCAGGCGAGTTGGAACCGCTTCCTAACCTGAGTGGGGAGCAATGGTGGACCCCACTTCACGACCGGCTCGGAGCCGATCACGCGGAGGTTCGTACGCTGGAGCGAGCACTCGCCGAGTTTGGTCTGTCTCCGCATCCGCGCGTCATTTTGCTAGTTGAGGGCGAGACTGAACTGTTCCACGTGCCGCGCCTACTCGATGGGCTGTTCGGGATCACGCAACCGCAGCAGGTACGTGTCCAGATCACCAAGGGGTCAGGGTTCAGCCCGCAACTCATTGCGCGGTATGGGATTACGCCAAGAGTGGGACGTCGTATCCGTGACAGGTGGCTCTTGGACGCATCTCTCACGGCGTTGGTTATAGCCATGGATCCAGAGAACACGTTCGCAACACAGGAAAAGCGAGATGAAGAGCGACGCAAGCTTCAAAATGCAATTCGAGAGGGAGTCAGATACCAAAATGCGGATATCAGTCAGGAGGAGTTGGACCTGTTGGTACACATCCGCGTCTGGGGTGAACACACGTATGAGTTTGCGAACTTCACGGACGACGAGCTCGCAACAGCAATCACTACTGTCGCCGAAGAGCAAAGTAGCCCAGGCCGCGACAGCCCTTCATGGGATTCTGACCTGCTTCAGGCGTTGCAACACGCGCGTTCCAAGCATCAGGACATCAAGAAGGCGCTCGATCGTATGCGAGTCAGAGAAGATAAGGTCAGACTTGCACAGATCTTGTGGCCAGTCCTCCGCGAGAAATGTGAGCGCGAGCTTTCCGAAAGACGCGAAGAGACGCCGGTCTTGAGGCTAGTTCTTGAGGTGTATCAACTTCAAGCACGCATGGCAGGCCTTTTTGCTCTGGCAGGTCCAGCCGATAGCAGCGCATAGCGTTAAGTCGTAACGTCTTCCTTTGTCTCGGTCGTCATAGACTTCAGTTCTTGCGACTCGCGATCAGCCAACCAATCACTTACGTTTCCGTCGGAATCAGTGAAGCGCACGGACATCTGGCCGCCAGGGAGTCCCTCACTTAGCACAACGAAGACATTATTGCCGACCACGCTACCGTTTCCTGCCGCATACCCAGCCCCCTCCAGTTCGCCAGTGGTGAGCTGTATAGGCCGGATGCACACCTTTACCTCGCGGAGGAAGCGGATTCTGTGAAGGGGCAGTAACGTGGGTAAATCAGTTTCTTCGCGCAGATATGCGTCCAAGAAACCCTCGCGATCATAAGCCAGGTACTTCTCCTTGCCTTGTGCTGTTGCCGCAGGTTCACGCATACCCTCTTGCTGGGCGGCTTCAGCAATTGACCGTACGATGTCGCCGACCGTGCCAATGCGTGAACCGTCTGCCCTAAGTACTATCCAGTTGATACCGAGCTGCATCTGCTGGACTGTGCCGCCACGCTCAACCCAGCCCTCGACCTTCACTAGCGGACCGAAGTTGATCTCGCGCGTCTCCACTCGGTGGCACAACAGAGCGGCCAGGGGGCCGTCTTCGGGGACTGCGGTCCCGGGTACGACGACTTCCATGTTTAGCTGGCGAGCCTTCTTCTCAGCGTTCTTATAGAAGCCTGACGAGGACACCAGCACGACCTGATGAGTCGGCAGGTCTTGATGCTTCGCCCACATCGCTTCCACCCACGTGACATCTGCCTTGCGTTTGCGATCACGGCACTCAATGCCGATGCGCACGGTGCGGCAAGCCACTTCGGCCTCGATCAGGACGTCAACTTCGCGGCTTTGGCCTGTTCTGCTGTCGGGCAGCGAAGCTGACTCGGTGACACGGGCGTTCGCAGCCCGGTGATGCATAAGGAAGAAGACGATGGCCTGGAAGTCATTGGTACGAGGGGGCATGTGTCCGATGCTACACGTTTGGGTTTGCTTCGGTGTCGATACTCCATAATTAGGGTGATGTAACTAGAGAAGCATTGTTGTCTACAAGTCACGTCCAGTACTACAAGCGCGGTGGTTCGTAAACCCGACAGTAGAATGGTCCCAATAGTGCTGCAAATGACGAGTCTCGACCTGGCAAGTTGGCACCTGCCTCGCCCCTGTTTGGCGATCGCCACGCACGCATGAGGGAAGCTTGCGATTTGCCTGACGAGTTCAGGATCATCCAGCCACATGAACGCTCCCAGCGTTCATGTGCCAAACGAGCGAGATCCGGCTCCCACGTTCTGCAACCAAGCGGAAGTTACTGCTCCCGGACGTCAGTCGTCGCAACACATCGCGACCGTAGTACTACCAGTTGATCTCCCTCGGGATCAGCGCCAGTACGTCGTGGCCTACAAGAACGGTAGCGAGGCTGCGGCGGCCGTGAATGCGGTGCGGAACGGATCGAGCAGTGAGAAAGCCGAACGTTCCCTGCGCCAACTCAACACGGACGAGGCGCTGAAAGTTGATCGACCTAACGAGGCCAAGCTTGCCGAGTTTTCAGAAGGCTCGATGAGCTGGACAGCCTGTCAAGGGGTTCCGGGACATCCTTAAAGCCTAATTCGCGCGCAGCAAACGAAGCTCCCGCCACCTTCGTCGGGTGGGATTTCGTCATGCCCGAAACCAGCTTTAGAAGCTGGACGCGGAGCGCGACCATCGTCAGCACAGAGCCACGGTGCGCCTGGCACACTGCGCGGACGGGCCGGCTTGTGCACGGCTACGCCGAAGCGGTCGAGTTGCACACCTCCGCGTCGGTCACGGTCCATCGAGTCGGCTCCGTCCAGCCGAGTCAACCTGTTCGCGGTAGGAGGTTGCCAGAAACTCCGCTGCCAAGCCGTTGGGCTGGCCAAATGAAACGCTGAGTTCCCTAGTTGCCACTCTTGGCATGGACCACGGCAATCACGATTACGACGCCCCATCCTGCCCAGCCGATCAGCATTGCGTACCAGTACCGATCTGAGAATTGAACGCGCGGGCTGACATGGATACGCGGAGTCGGACTCGGTGCCGGCTTGGCGTACCTGGCTTCTTGTGACAATGTGGCATTCGCGCTGCTCAGCGCCCGGGTGGCCGCTTCCACCTGCTTTACAGCCTCATCTATTGCCCCATTTTGCTGAGGTAGACCTCGAACTTCTTGCGCAACCGCAAGCAACGCCACGACTGTGTCCGGCAGATGGCTGAGGGCTTTTGCTGCCTCGGCCAACAGGACCGCGCTTTCACGGAGCCCCTTTAAATCCCTGCTCGCGTGAAGCAGCATCTCCGCACTGTCAGGCAACTGATGCAGGTCCCTGGAGGCGTAACGCAGCATCTCCGCGCTATCAGGCAACTGATGCAGGTCCCTGGAGGCGTAACGCAGCATCTCCGCGCTATCAGGCAACTGATGCAGGCCCCTGGAGGCACTGTGTAACATCTGTGCACTATCAGGCAGTCCGACCAGGTTCGTGGCGGCGTCGTGCAATAAACTGATCGACTCGGGGTCCAACCGCGGATAATGCTCCATCACTCCCCGCAGCAACTGAGTAAGCTCAGGGAACATGTCAGCGACGGCCGACATGTCCTCACGAACTTCCTTCATCGCGTCGTTGAGCATAGCCTCCATCGAGGCTTGATCCAGATCCCGTAGCCCTGCAAGGGTACCCTGAGGCTCTTTCTCCCGTTCGGCCTTCCATTCACGAAGAAGGTCAGCGTGGTATGTAACCTCATCATGATCAACGATGTCGTGACACGGACCGCAGAGAAGGATCAGATTAGGAAATGCGTTCCGATCAGGTCCAAGCATCGCCTTGATCGCCCGAGGACCGTCGTCCTCAAAAGCGTGGATATGAGCAACCATGACATTCTTCTTAGGAACGCCGTCTCGGAATCTGATTGTCGGCTCGCCACACTCTGGGAAGTAGCAGCCACCTCCCGACAGCAGGTAGAGGGCTTCGACAATACCTGCGTTGTACCTCCGAGTAGCCATCCGCACCTTCTGTCCAGTCGAGCGGAGCGCTCCAACTTGTGTTGCCAGACCAAACATAACCGCAACCCCTGACAGTCCGAGCGACCCACGTCGAGATCTACATGGCGGGGCATGCCGGGGCGTCGCCTGCCGCCCGGTTGAGAGAGGGCCTTCGACGGCTTTGATTGCCGGAAACGTGGCAATCATCACTGTCGAGAGCAGGCCGATCAGTGGTCGCGTTCTTCACCGAACTGCTGGTGCACACCGAGGGCCGATGGTTACGCAGGCCGTTCCGCCTGGAGCGTTGGTGCCACGTCACACCATTGGTGAAAGCCCGAGGCTAGCGGCGGCGTGTTCAGGTGCTTGCGGTCACCTGGGGCGTGGGCGCGCGCGTGAGAGGTTCCGGGGGCATAGACGGAGCGGGTCGGTGGGGTGGCGTGGGTGCATGCGCGGGCCCCCATTCAGGCTTCGGTGGTGTGGGGTGCGGGGCGGGTGGCGCCGATGTATTGGCGTTCGCGGTAGGGGTTGCCGGTGAATTGGGAGATGCGGACGACGTCGCCGGTGTGGGGGGCGTGGATCATGCGGCCGCGGCCGTAGTAGATCCCGACGTGGTGGATCGTCGCGGGGTTGCGGGGGTTGGTGGCGAAGAAAAGCAGGTCGCCGGCTTGGAGGTGGGGCCGGGGGATGTGGGTTCCGGCGTTGTATTGGTCGGCGGCGATTCGGGGTAGGCGGATGCCGGCTTGGGCCCAGGCGTATTGGGTGAGGCCGGAGCAGTCGAAGCCTTTGATGTCGGCTCCTTGGGCGATGCCGTAGGTGGGGCCGGAGGGTCCGCCGCCGCCCCAGGAGTAGGGGGTGCCGAGCCAGCGGAGGGCTGCGCGGACGGCGGTGGCGCCGCGTCCGGTGGCGGTGGGGGCGGCGTAGAGGGCGGCTTGGGCCAGGACTTTGCGGACGTACCAGTCGGCGTGGTTGTACTGCCAGATGGCCCGGTAGAGGCGCTTGCCGCCTTTGCCAGCACCGCCTGCGCACAGGTACTGGGCGGCGCCGTGGATGGCGTCGGCGGGGTTGTAGCGGTCTTTGCGGCCGTCGTGGTCGCCGTCGATGCCGTAGGCGGCCCAGGTGGCGGCGAGGAACTGCATGGGCCCGCCGGCTCCCGCGAAGTTCTGGCCGGAGTGGACTCCGGGAGCGGTGGAGCGGCCGTGGTCGGATTCGACCTTGCCGATGGCGGCCAGGACGTTCCAGGGCAGGCCTGGGCAGGTAGAGGCGGCGTCGAGGTACCAGCGCAGGTAGGCCGGTGGGATGTCGCGTTCGGCTTCGGCGGTGGGCGCCCCTGCCAGTTCTGAGCCGGTTCCTGCGGCGGAGTTCTGGCCGGCGAGCAGGATGACCAGGGCCAGCGGGAGGGCGAGGGCGGCGGCGCATGCGGTGGCGGCGGCTTTCACCGCGTCGGCCGCTGCACCGGCCGCCGGGGCGGGCTACTCCTGGCTGACCTACTCCTGGCTGACCTGCTCCTGGCTGACTTGCTCCGGGGTGGTCTGGTTCTGGGCGCCGGTGCGGGCGCGGCGTTGGGCGCGGTATCCGGCGCCCTTCTTGGGTTCGGGTGGCTCATGTGCGGTCTCCCCCGGTTGGTGGGGCTGCCGCAGCACCTCGCGGACTGCTTGCCAGGAGTAGCGGAAGTCCTTGCCGGTCTTGAGGGCGGGGATCTGCCCGGCGTTGGCCATCCGGCGGACGGTCTGGGGCGAGAGGCCGAGTTTGGTCGCGAGTTCGGCGGTGGTGAGGACGTCGGGGTCGCGGCCGGGTGTCTCGGTCATCGCGGGGGCTCCTGGTTCGGCGGTCACGGGTCGTCCTGTCCAGTGTGGTGGACGGGCGCTGCGGAAGCACGTTCTTGAGGTCGGATGGTTCTCGAAGAAACTTTTTGACGTTGCTTGCGCTCCATAATCTTGCCACGTACTGTGAGCGACCAACAACCCAGCGCATTGATTCGGGGGTATGCGGGTGAGTCTTCGACAAACCGGAACGATCCCGGCCGAGCAGTCGGCAGAGGTCATGGACGTGGTCGTGGCCGGCGCGCACGGTGGTGCCGGAACCTCCACGCTGGCCGCGTTGCTGCCCGCGGCGTGGGACATGGGCTCGATCGGCCAGCTGCTGGATCTCGGCCAGGCGCCGCTGCAGGCCAAGGGCCGTCCGGTGGTGCTGGCGGCGCGCAACACCGCGTTGGCGGCCACGCACGCCACCGCCGCGATCGGCGCGCTGCACGAGTGGGGCGAGCGCGTGACCGTGCTCGCGATCGTCAGCGACGGCGGACCGGAGACACGGGACGCAACGGCCCGCTACGGGCTGCTGACCGCGCGGGTCGGTGGCGTGGTGCGCGTCCCGCATGTGCGGACGCTGCGGCTCGTCGAGGACCCCTCCACGGTCGCCCTGCCGGGCAAGGCGCACCAGGCCCTCGCTGAGATCCGGCGCCTGGTCAGTGAGGAGCGCCGATGAGTCCGCTCTCGTCGGTGCTCGCCGCGGTCCTGCTCGTGGGCGCGGATGTCGATGTGCCCGATCCGCCCCCCGCTCCCCCGCCTGGGCTCGATAGCAAGATGGAGACGCTGCTGGCGTGGGGCAAGTGGGGTGTGCTGATCTGCGGCGTCGCAGGCCTGTTCATCTGCGCGGGCCAAATGGCCATCGGCCGCAAGAACCGGTCCACATTCGCCGCCGACGGAGCGACCGGCATCCCGTGGGTGCTGGGCGGGCTGAGCCTGGCAGCGACAGCGGCTCCGATCGTCGGGGTGTTCTTCAAATGACCCGGGCGAACGACACGAAGTCGTCGGACGGCGTCGTGTGGTGGCGTCGCGGCCCGGTCATCGCGGCGTCGGTGATCGGCGGCGGAGTGCTGGTCGGGCTTGTGGCACCTCCGGTCTTCAGGACGCCTCCCCCGACGACTCCGGTGATCGTGCGGACAACGGCGCGAGCCGGGCAGATGGTTAGTGCGCCGCAGATCTCCTTCGCTGGCGTGGCGTGGCGGGACTACCACGGCGTTCTCCTGCCCTACTCCGCTGAGGACGGGCCACGCGACACCGCCGCCGATCTGGCGTCAGGGTTCGCTCGGACGCCGCGCGGGGCTCTGCTGGCCGCGATCCATATCGCGGTGCGCGCCAACGCGCAGTGGGGCAGCAACGTGTTCGGGCCGACCATCGAGCGACAGGTCACTGGCCCCGACACCAGCGCCCTGCTTGATGCGACACGCGAAGCCTACGAACAGCTGAAGGGCCGCCGTCCCGACGGCGCTGTGCTCGGCCGCGGCTACATCGTGCTGGAGGCGTTCCGCTGGCAGGGCTACTCCCCCGAGGCGGCGAGCCTGGATCTTGTGTCAGCGGGACCGGGCGACAGCGATGTGACGGCCCGCGCCGTGACCCGGCTCCAACTGCAGTGGCAGGACGGTGACTGGCGTCTTCTCGCTCCCCCGGGCGGGACATGGGCTGGGGCAGCGTCCCCTATCGACTCGCCGGACGGCTATGTGCCCCTCCCGAACGGGGGCGCCTGATGTTTCCGCTCGATCCCTGCTCACCGGTCATGGACCCGGCCTGCGTCCAGCCGGTCGACAACGACGGCCACGGCGGCGGAAGCCCGTTCCTGCCCGGGATACCCGACATCCCGGCCATGGTCGGCGGGCACATGCTGGACGAGGCCGCCAAGTCGTTCCAGTCGGCGGTCGGCTGGCTGATCTCCAACACCGCCGCCTGGTGGGTCAAGACCCCCTCCCCCGACCTGGAGGGCGAGCCGGCGATCGGGTACCTGCAGCTCCTGGTCCAGCCGCTGACGATCGCGGTCGCGGCACTGGCGTTGCTGGCGGTCGCCGCGCGCATGGCGCTGTCGCGCAAGGCGGTTCCGCTGATCGACGCCGGACGCGGCCTGGTCGTGCTCGCGACGGTCACCGTGATCGGCACCGTCCTTCCGAATCTGCTGCTGCAGTGGGGTGACCAGTGGTCGGGCTGGGTGCTGGACGCCTCCTCGCAGGGAGACTTCGCCAAGCGGATGACTCAGATCGTGATGGTGCCGAGCGGGACACCGGCCGCGCTGGTCCTCATCCTCTGCCTCATCGCGCTGATCATCGGCATCATCCAGGCGATCCTGCTGCTGTTCCGCGGAGCGGCGCTGGTCATCTTGGCCGGGCTGTTGCCGCTGGCGGCCGCAGGCATGATCACCACCTCGACCCGCTCCTGGTTCACCCGCGTCTCCGGCTGGATGCTCGCGCTGATCTTCTACAAGCCCGCCGCGGCAGCGGTGTACGCGACGGCGTTCACGCTCGTCGGCAAAGGCAAGGACCTGCGCGTGATCCTCATGGGGTTCGTGATGATGCTGATCAGCCTGATCGCCTTCCCGGTCCTGCTGAAGTTCTTCAACTGGACGACCGGCGGCACCGAATCCAGCACCGGCGGCGGAATCCTCGGCGCGCTGATGGGCAGCGCCACCGCGTTGGGCGCGCTGCGCGCCTACGGCGCCCTGGGCGCGGCAGGTGGACGGTCGGACTCGGCAGGCGAGCACGCCGACTACCTCAACCAGCAACTCGGCGACCAAGGCCCACCAACGCAGCCGCCGTCCGGCAACGACCCCACCGACCAGCCACCCTCCCCGCCCGGCCAACCCCCTGGCACATCGGCACCGGCCGAGGGTCTCGGCCATCACTCTTCCGATCCAAGCGCCCCCGCAGGAACCAGCCGTCCCGGCACCGACCATCCCGGGTCAAGCCAGCCCGCGCCGGACGGTCACGGGTGGGCTCCGCCCGACGGCGGTCACGGCGAACCGGTCGGACCCGCCGGCATCCGCGCGGCCGACCGAGAACGCCGTCGCGGGGAGGACGCCGTCCGCTGGGCCGCCACCGGCGGCTTGGGCGGACCGACCGGCGCGGCCGGAGGAGGGGGTGGCGGCGGTGGAGCATGACATCCGCACCTACGGCGGCTGGCGACGCCGCCAGGGCATCGGCCTGCTCGGCCTGGACACCACCTCGACCTTCATCGCGCTCGGCACCGCGATGCTGCTCGTGCTGGTCGCGGCCACCGCTCCGCGGCTGCTGGTCTACCTACTCCCGCCCGCCCTCATCGTCGGCGCGCTCAGCCTGCTCCGGGTCGGTGGCGTGCCGCTGGCACGGATCGTTCTGGCGCGGTGCCGCTGGCACTGGGGCGTGTGGCGCGGCCACACCCGCTACCAGGCCGGCGTCGTCATCGACCACCCCCGCGCGTTCCAGCTCCCGGGCGTGCTCGCGCCGCTGACGCTGCTCAGTGCCGAGGACGGTTACGGCGGCCGGTACGGGATCGTGTGGGACCGCCGCGCCGGCCTGCTGACCGCCACGCTCCGAGTCGTCCCCGCCTCGACCTGGCTGGCCGACCGCAGCGACGCCGACACCTGGGTCGTCTCCTGGGGTGGCTGGCTCGCGGCACTCGGGCACATGCCCGCCGTGCGCTGGGTGAGCGTGACGGTCGACACCGCACCCGAGCCCGGCTCGACACTCGCCGACGCCGTCGACCGCGCCGTCGTGGACACCGCGCCGGAACCGGCCCGCACCATCATGAGCGAACTCGTCCGCACAGCTCCCGCGGCAGCCGCCGATGTCGACACCCGCGTCTCGATCACCTTCGATCCCAAGGCGTCCGCGTCCGGCCCGAAGGACCTGTTCGAGGCGGTCGCCGAACTGGGCCGCACGCTGGACGGGCTGGCGTCCCGGCTCGGTGGCTGCGGTGTATCCGTGCTGGGACGCGCCACCGCTGCCGAGATCGCCGGGGCGGTACGGATCGCCTTCGACCCCGATGCGCGCGGCGAGGTGAACCGGCTGCTCGCGCGCCCGAACTCAGAAGAGATCCTGTCCTGGGCTGATGCCGGGCCGGTCACAGCGACCGAGCACACCACGCACTACGAGCACGACGGCGGGCACTCGGTGAGCTGGGCCTGGCACGAGCCACCCCGCCAGAACGTGCGCTCCGACGTCCTGGCCAAGCTGGTCGCGCCCGGCCCGTTCCCCAAGCGCGTCACCCTGCAGTACCGGGCGTTGCCCGCCGCGGCGGCGAGCCGCGTCCTGCAACAGGAGGTCAATGCGGCGGCGTTCCGCGCCCAGTTCCGGCGCCGCACCGGCCGCGACGAGACCGCCCGCGACAGCTGGGACGCCGCCCGCGCCCGCCAGGCCGCCGCCGAGGAAGCCATGGGCGCCGGGGTCTGCCTGATCTCGATGTACGCGACCGTCACCGTCACCGACCCCGGCCAGATCCAACGCGCCGTGGCTCAGGTGGAGGCGTCGGCCGACTCGGCCAAGATCCGGCTCCGCCGCCTGTGGGGCAGCCAGGCCACCGGATTCGCCACCACCCTGCCGTGCGGCATCTGCCCACCCGAACTGTCTCGCCGCCTCTTGCACTGAACCGGAGGAACCGAGCTTGCCCAACGCCGAAACCGCAGCAATGTCCGAGCCGCTCGCCCCACCGTGGGGCTGGCGCGGCCCAGCTACCGGACGCGCCGCCCACGTCGAAGCCTCCCCGCAGTTCCAGGCCACCACCAGCCAAGTCTGCGGCCTGTACCCCTTCACCGCCGGCTCAGGAACACCCACCGCCGGCACTCCCATCGGACGCCACCAGCTCTGGGGCGAGGTCGTGTGCCTCGACCCGCTGGCCTGGCTCCGCGAGGGCCTGGTCACCAACCCGGGCATGTTCGTCCTCGGCCAACCCGGCACCGGCAAATCCACCCTCGTCAAGCGCCTGGTCACCGGCGCCGTCGCGACCGGCACCACACCGATCATCCTCGGCGACACCAAACCCGACTACACCCTGCTGGTCGACTACCTCGGCGGCCAAGTCATCCGGGTCGGCCGCGGCTTCGACCGCATCAACCCCCTCGACGCCGGCCCCCTGGACCAGGCACGGCAACGCCTCACCGGAGCCGACGCCGAAACCCTGCGTTGGGAAGTGCGCTCCCGACGGCTCTCCCTGCTGCTGGCGCTGGCGACGCTCGTCCGCGAAGCCCGCATCACCAACGCCGAGGAAGTCGTCCTCGGCCGCGCCATCGACCTGCTCGACGAACGCCTGGCACACGACCCCACCGTCGTGGACGTCCTGCGCATCCTGGAGCAAGGACCAGACGAGCTGCGCTCAGCGACCCGCACCGACTCCGCCGAGTCCTACCGGGCCCAGACCCGCGACCTGGTCTTCACCCTCGACCTCCTCATCTCCGGATCACTCGCCGGCGTCTTCGACTCCCCCACCACCCGCCCGCTGAACCTGGACGCACCAGCGATCAGCGTCGACATCTCCCGCGTGCGAGCCGCCGGCGACAAGCTCCTCACCGCCGCGATGCTGTGCACCTGGGCCTACGCCTTCGGCATGGTCGACGCCGCCACCGCCCTCGCCGACCTCGGCGCCGCCCCACGACGCTCCTACCTCGGCGTCATGGACGAACTCTGGCGGGCGCTGCGCGGCGCCCCCGGCCTGGTCGAGCACGCCGACGCCCTGACCCGCCTCAACCGCGCCAAAGGCATGGCCTCCATCATGATCACCCACTCACTCGCCGACCTGGACGCCCTGGCCACCGAGGAAGACCGCGCCAAAGCCAAAGGCTTCGCCGACCGCTCCGCCATCACCGTCCTGGCCGGACTCCCACCACGCGAGCTGGCCCGCGTCCACGAGATCACCCCGCTCACCGGCCCCGAACAGCGCCTGGTCACCTCCTGGTCGGCCCCCGACTCCTGGCAACCCGGCGCCCGCCACCCCGGACGCGGCAAGTACCTCATCAAGACCGGCGAACGCCTCGGCATCCCCGTAGAACTCTCCCTCGTCGGCCCCGAAACCGACCTCTACGACACCGACCAGGCCATCCGAGGTGCTGGATGACACGGGCGCTGGGGCCGCGAGCATCGCTGTGGCATTCCAACGCGGGAGCCGGCTGGCTGGTGCTAGCCGCCTGCTGGACGCCCATCGTCGCGCTGTGGGTCGTGTGGGCTGCCGCCAAGCTATGCGCCGCCGCCACGGGTGGGACGGTCATGCCCTTCGGCTCCGATTTCGCGATCGCCCTCGTCAAGGGCCAGACCAGCATCACTTGGCCGGGAACACCCACACCGCTGGTCCTTCTCATCCTCGCGCTCCTGGTCACCGCGCTGGTGAGCGGCGCCTGGGAGGTCTGCTCGCGTATAGCTGCGCGCCTGCCCCAGCCTGGAGATGCTGTCGCCGCGCTCGCCGACAACCCGGGCCTGACCGCCCTTCAACCCGACGCCACCGCACGCAAGGCCATCGCGCTGAGACGATCTCTCGCCAAGTCCGCCCCAGAGGAGTTGGAGCGGGACGACATCGGCCTCGTCCTGGGCGACGTCCTTCTCCCCGGCGAGCGTTCCGGCCCGACGTTGTTCGCCTCGTTCGAGGACACCGTGGTCGCGTTCATGGCGCCGCGCTCAGGCAAGACGACCACCCAGTCGATCCCACACGTCCTCTCCGCGCCGGGCCCCGTCATCGCGACCAGCAACAAGGCCGATCTGTGGTCAGCGATCGCCACCGTCCGCGCCAAGCACACAGGCGGGAAGATCTGGCTGTTCGATCCGCAGCACATCACCTACCAGCCGCAAGTCTGGTGGTGGAACCCACTCGCCGGCCTCTCCACCGTCGAGGACGCCCACCGGCTCGCCGGGCACTTCGTCCTCACCGTCGACGACGGCCAGAAGAAGGACCTGTGGGGGCCGGCCGCACAAGACCTGCTGTGCGCCTTGTTCCTGGCCGCCGCAACCTCCGGCCGCTCGCTCCATCACGTGGCGCAGTGGCTGGACGAACCGGCCGTCCCCACGCCGATCGAGCTGCTCCAGAAAGCCGGCTTCCAGCTCATGGCCTCTTCACTCAAAGGCACCCAGAACGGCGCCGTCGAGACGCGAGACGGCATCTACCAGACCGCTCGGACGGCCGCCAAGGCACTGCGCGACCAGGAGATCCTCGCCTGGGTCACCCCCGCCCGCGACCTGCCGGTCTTCGACCCGGACGCGTTCGCGACCTCGCGCGACACGCTGTATCTGCTGTCGAAGTCGCTCTCGGCGGCGGCTCCGCTGATCGCCGCGCTCACCGACACCACCATGCGCGCCGCCGAGCGCCGCGCCGAACAAGCCGGCGGACGCCTGGACCCGCCGCTCATCGTCGCGCTGGACGAGGCCGCCAACATCTGCCGCATCGCCGACCTCCCCCAGCTCTACTCCCACCTCGGCTCACGCGGCATCATCCCGGTCACCATCCTGCAGAGCTACGAGCAGGGCGTCACCGTCTGGGGCGAGCCCGGCATGGCCGCCCTGTGGGGCGCCGCAACCCGCAAACTCATCGGCGCCGGCATCGACTCGCCCCGCCTCGTCCGCGACCTGGCCACCCTCATCGGGCAGCACGACGTGCCCGTCCGGTCCATCACCTACAGCGACGGACGCGCCAGCGAACAGATCTCGCTGCGCCGCCAGGAGATCCTCGAAGCCGCCGACATCCGCGCCCTGCCCACCGGCACCGCGCTACTGCTCGCGACAGGCACCAAACCCGCCCTCATCCGCCTGCGCCCCTGGTACGCCGGACCGCACGCCGCGGCCATCAACACGGCCATCAAGACCGCCGATATCGCCATCGCCGACGCCGCCCGCCGCCACTACCACCGCGACACCAACTGATCCCCCACCCCCCGTGTCCATGAAAGGGCCCTGCATGCACACCTCGACCGCTCTGGAGGCTCCATGTCCCCCTCCGACACGCCACGCACGGACGGCCAACGTCTCAAGCCGCTGTATCCGGATGTCACCGCCTGGGTGACCCAGCATTTCGTCCCGATGTACCGGCGCACCCTCGGCGGCGAATTCCGCTGGTGCGCCGAATGGTGGCGGCACGGCGAAGCCATCTCACGCCTCACCGCCCTGTGGTTCTCCTGGGAGGCAATGCGGCTCCAGGGCGCCACCGGCATGGCCCTGTGGTACCGCGACCACCTCGACCACCAGATCCCCGTCCTGCTGGGACCGCGCGGCCCCTTCTACCAGTGCACCGAGAACGAGCATCTGGCCCCACACCAGGCACGCATCATCCCGGTTCCCGCCTGGTGGCTGGGCGTCGACCAAGACGACCTCGCGGCAGCGGACGCTTGAACCCGCCCAACACGCCGCGAACTGCTGACCGGAGGCTTGCGTGACTGAACGCATGGAAGCCGTCGCCTTGGCGCTGGACGCCTACGAACAGCACCTGTTCGGGGATCTTGCCCATGGGCACCGCAACGACCGCGCAGAAGCCGAAGGGCTGGTGCACGCGCTGGTCGTCGACCTCATCACCTACGGCGAGAGCAACCACCTGGACGTCGTCGACCTCCTGGACGCACTCGTCCAAGCCCGCATCGACCGCGGCGGGGCCCTCATCAACCCTCGCTACAGCTTCCGCCTCAACACCGAAGTCCAGTTCCGCGACCGAGACGCCGACGAGCACCGCGGCTTCATCACCGAACTGAAGTCATCCGGCTCCGGACAGGACGCCGAATGCGTACTGCGCGTCCCGGGGCTCATCGACCCGCAGCACACCATCACCTCGCAACTCGAACCGGCCACCCGGCTGGTCCCAGTACCGACTCGCACCCGCGGGATCGTCTTCTCCGCGCAGGAGGCCGAAGACACCATCATCGAGATCCTCGGCGACCTTACGACCAAGCAGGACACCGCTCCTGCCCCTGAGGCAGTCGCGGATCTGAAGGAGCTGTCCACCGCCCTGGCTACCTGGTCCGGCACGACACCCCAACGGGTCCTGCACCACCTCCGCAACCAGGCGAGAGTCTCCCCACCATCGCCGGACAACCGCTCACCGGCCGCCCGCCGCGCCGCGTCCGCGTTCCCGAACAGCATCGCCGCCAGCCTCACTGGCGAGCAACCGACCCCGTCAACCATCAGCCGGTCCGAGCCGCCAAGCACCAACCCACGTCCCCGCCTGAAGTGATCCAGCCATACCCGCTCAGTCATCCGGAGGTACTGCATGCGCGAGCATGACGAGGCAGTCGCCAACGCGCTCGACACCTACCAGCGGCAAGTCCTGCCCGACAAACTTCCCAGCCACCGCGCCGATCCGCTGCTGGCCGAGTTGCTCAGCAAGTCGCTCATCGATCAACTCGTCCGCTACGCCGAGCGCCGGGATTTGAAAGTCGACGACACCTTGGCCCTGCTCCATCAGGAACGACTCGATCGCGGTGGGCGGGCCGACCACCCGGTCGAACGCTTCCGGCTCGCAAGCGAGGTCCAGTTCCGACAGGAGCACACCGCCACCGGGGACAAGCCGCGGTTTCCGCTGTGGCGCGGCTTCATCACCGCCCTGGCAGCCTCGCCAGACGGCGGCGCACAGTGCACAGTCCGCGTGCCAGGCATCCACCAAGGTCTGCACGTTACGGCGTCCGAGCTGGAACCGGCCGATCCGTTCCCGCCGCTCTCCACGCGAACGGCTGGTGTCGTCGTCAGTGCCCGAGGCGCCGAGTCGACGATCATCGACATCGGCGTCCGGCTCAAGCGCGCCGCCGCCAGCGGCCTCGTCGCCGACGAGCAGGCGCTCACCGACCTTGCGCAGCTGACCATGAGGCTGGGGACATGGTCCGGCGGCCGTCCCGACGCGATCATGCGTCACCTCCACGACCGCATCTTGGCCGCCGTGCAGAAGCCGATCCAGCCGGGGCGATCTGAGGCGCGGTTGTCCGCAACCGAGTTCCCCCAGGGACCGGCTCCCTCACCGTCGCCCGACCGGCCGCCCAGCACAAGGTCCCGCCCGGATAACCGGCCTAACCCGCCCAAGCGCCACCCCTGAGTCCCCAGCCCCAACCTCGCATGCCATCCGCACTCGAACCCATGGAGGCCGAATGGCCGAAGCCGGCGCCGAAGAGTTCGCCGAGTTCGGAGCCGCAGCGTTGGACTCCTTCCAAGCCCTCTTCGAGGAGACCGAGCACCTCGACCACCGCAGCAATGACGTCCACGCCCGCGAGCTCCTCGGCGACTTGCTGATCGACTTGATGCACTACGCCCAGCACCGCGGTCTGGAGTTCAACGACATCCTCGCCCAAGCCAACGGCTACTACCTCAGCGAACGCAACAGCCCCGACGTCTACGCCATCGGCTCGACCATCCAACTCGAAGGACCGGCCGCCGACGAGGCGGCCCTGCTCGGGCGACCGACCCGGGGCAGCGTCACCGGAATCCACGTCCCTTATGAGGCCCCGACCGAGTACTACGTCCACTTCCTCGGCGAGACCAGCAGCCGCAGCATCCTCGCCGCCGACCTCCGAGAGACTGCACCGTTCCCGGCCATGTCCACCACGAGGGGCATCATCGGTGACCCCCTTCTGGCCGAAGAGGCCCTCGTCGAGGCGATGACCCGGATCGGACGGGCCGACCTCGCCGGCATCTCACCGCACCAAGACGATCTCAACGATCGCCAGGTCCTGCTCAATGCCCTGGTGGCCTGGAACGGCATGGACACCCGTGACGTCACCGACCTCCTCCTGGCCGAGGTAGAGCAACGACTCACCCCTGCCCAAGCCGAGACCCGAGCCAAGGACACAGCGCTTAGCCCCGACCAACTCGCCGCACGGGACTTCCCCATACCGCTGGAACAAGGACTCACAGAGCAACACCCCGGCCCGCGCACAACGCCCCACTCCGATGCCCCTGGCAGCAAGCGCACCGGCCATCACCGCTAGCCGCCACCACTTGGAAGAACTCGGCACGACAACGCATCCCCCATCGATCATAAGCAATGAGCTTCGATTACAGCGTTTCTATGCACACATCTGACGTCCTGAGGACGGGCGTCCACGCCACGGAGGTCCCGCTGAAGTACTTCTTCGACTACGCCGCCCGACAGATCAAGACGGCTGACTCTCTGCCCGCGCTCCTCGCAGCCGCCTTCATGGGGATGGAACTGATCGAGCGCGCCACCACCGTCCTGGCCCAATCCGCACTCGAGGACGCCTACCAGACCGCCCTCGCCGAGGCGAGCGACGCTTGGTGGGCTCTGGCCGACGCTCCCACACTCACCTGGCCGGACCGCTCCCTGTCGGACACCGACGTACCGGAGCTCGCCGAATCCATCGCCGCCCTGGTGATGGTCGTCGCCGAAGCCATCCTCAACGTCGCTTCCAAGACCACCGACCCCGCGGATCGAGTGGCCTGCCTGCGAGCCGTCCACCACGCCGGCAACGTCCACGCGGCCATGAAGTAGGGCCCATGCCCCACAACGCCAAGCGCATCGAGCGCGCCACGCACACCCTGACCGTCTACGAGCTGGACGCCTTCCCCGGCAAGCCTTCGCTTCTGCAACGCGACCCCTTCTACACCGAGGCCCTGCTAGCCGCACTGGTCTGCGACCTGGAGCACTACGCCAACCACCACGGCATCAACTTCTCCGGCGTCGTCAGCACCGGCCGCGCTCTCAACGCCGAAGAGGTTTCCGAGGACGCCCCCTACAAGCCCGCTGATCAGGTACGCCTCACCCGACAGGACGCCCGCTGCGGCACCGTCATCGGCTGGCAGGCAACCGGCCCCGACGACGAGACCACCTACCTCGTCGCGGTGCCCGGCATCCCCTATATCTACGCCGAGCCAGCCGCGTACTTGGCGCCCGCACCCGCGTTCCCACCGACCAAAACGATCCTCGGCACTGTGAACTCCGCCGACCAAGCCGAACAGCTCTACATCAACCTCACCAAACAGCTCCCAAACGCCCCGGCATCAACCCGCCCCAAGCTCGAACACGACTGCCAACGGCTCCTGGCCGTACTGAGCTCTTGGAGCGGCGTCTCCGCGTCCCGTCTCCACAACGAACTCGTCCCGCGCCCGGCCGCGACGAGGTTCCGGCAGCCCAACACCAACGCCGCCGCAGCGGACTTCCCCACCGACATCGGCCACAACCTCACCGCAGCACCGCCGGACACTCCCGACCGCAAGCAGCCGCCACCCGCGTCCCACGGCTCAACTCCCACCGCATAGCCACCGACCGGAGCACCCCATGGCCTCGCACAAGGCGCCCCCCTGCAATCGCGGCAGAACCCCTGCCGCCCCCACCAGGCCGACTCTCGGACCGGCTCAACCGTGCACCCGGAGGACACCGCGATGACTCACGAACGCCAGCACCAGGACGTCCGCCACAACTGGTTCACCGAGCTCCTCAACAGCGCCCTCAACGACCTCGCCCACGCCGAGCGCGTCATCACCGCCTACGCCGGCCAATCCCCAGACGGCTTCATCGCCTGGGGCATGGCCGAGGGCGAAGCCGTCCAAGCACACCAGGCACTTCGCCAAGCCCCATCCCTGCGCGCCATCCTTCCCGCCGACCACACCGGCCAGAACGCGACCGCCGATGCCCTGTTCGACCTCGCCCGCAAGACCTCTCAAAGCCTCGTCCGAGCCGCCGAACTGGCCAGCGACCCCGACGACAAACTGGCCTGCCTCCAAGCCGCCCTGCACGCCGGACGCCTACGCGACGCACTCCGGTAGCCGCCGATGGCCACGTTCGGGGAGATGACCAACCTCGCCAACGAACACCTCACCGACCTCCGAAACCAACTCCACCTGGCACGCTTCGAAAGAGACATCCGCAGCCGCACGACCCTGCCTGAACTGGCACGCCTCGCCCACGTCCTCGCCCGCTACCACGACCAGATCGCCGAAGGCTTCGGCATTCCCGCCCCAGCCGGTACCGGCGTACGGGACGGCGCCCGCCGCGCCAGCGACCTCATCAAGCAAGCCGAAGACCTCCTCGGCCCGCCCGCGGACACCGAAACCCCACGTTCGGCCCTGGCCCAGAAGCTTCGCGCCGCCTCCATCGCTCTGGGCTGTGGCCTGGACCTACTGTCCACACACTTCCCCACCGCCCATGACCAGATGACCTCAGCGACAGCGGTCGTGATCGCAGCGCCCGACAGCGCCCGCTCCCTGCTGCACCAACTCAGCGTTCATACTTCCACCATCGGCCACCTGGCTTGGCGCACTCCTGCGCCCACCAGCCAGGCCGGCGTACTGCTCTTGAAGGCGGCGTTCCTCTCCCGCATTTACAGCGAGAACGAGACCTCACCGCCCATCACCGCTGTCCAACCCCAGCACACGCCGGACCGCATCCCTCCCGTGGTCGGCGAGGACATCACTCAAGCCCTCGCCGGCATCGACGCCAGCATCCAACGGCTGAACAACCCGCAGACCACTACCTCGATCACCACCTGGCGCTACCTTGCGCGAGCAGCCGCCATCATCTGCGACATCGACTCAAAGACCGTCCACCAACTGATTTACCGGATCAACGAGCTGAACGAATCTGAGCGCCTACCCGCTCTCAAGGAGGCGGCAACAGACGTACAGCACACCGGCCGCACCTGGAGAACCATCATCCGGCGCTGGGACGAGCACATCGGCCACTACGGCCACCCCGCCACCGGCCCGGCCACCGACGCCAGCGACCTCATCATCCGCCTGGGCCGCCTCATACACGCCGACTCCACCTGGACGCCAAGCCCTCACGCATCCAGCCGGCTAAAACCGCCCCATGAACTGGCCCCAGACCTCCACCACGCAGCAACGCTCGCTACGATCACCCTCAAAACCATCGAAGCGTGCAATAACCTCGCCACACACCACCACGCTGCCATCAACGATGCAGCCGCAATGGGCGCAGTGAACCGGCACCAGAAATACCCAACCCACCTACCACGGGTACCAGCATCAGTTCGTGAACTCTCAACCCGCTACGACGCAGCCAGAATCAAAGGAAGCCAAGCCATCATCACACTCGGTCAAGCAATCCAAGAGCTTATATCCCCAGAACTTACCCCTCAAGATGTAGGCCTGGTAATCCGTCGAGCAACAACTCTCAACGAAGAGAACCAACTCAAGCTGGCCGCAGCCGACTTCCCAACCATACTCACCGAACTCCTCACCAGCCCGGACAACTGCCTGGGCGCTCCTTCCGCCCGATCCTCCCTACAGACTGAGAGGGGGCATCGGCGCTTGGACCTGTAGTCACCGCCTCAGGAACCGCCACCTCTGACGCGGCTGAAGTTCGGCGTCTACCTCAGGGAGCCAGAAGCACGTTTCCAGGGTCTTCAGAACGGCCCAATGTCGAAGTTTCTGGTTCTCGGGCACTGTGGCGATCCCGCCGACGCCGAGCACCACCGCACACACGGCTGCGACGGGCAGATTTCTGTTAACAACGGCTTCGACTACCGCCATACCACAGCCTGCAAGCAACGGGAAGCAGCAGTTCCGCAACATCAGCCCAGTGGCACGGAGCCGGGATATCTCCTGCGCGGCATCCTTGTCATATCTTTCGATGGCGGCAAGGAGTATAGGCCCGTGCGCCCAGATGTAGGGGCGCCCACGCGCAGCGGGCACCCGCTGCAAGAACTGCCTACATGATTCATCCGGCGTCCGTCGCCAAAATGGGATTGCTCTGTCGATCAGCGATCCGACGAAATAGGTGAGATGACCCACGAGGTAACTTATCATGACGATCCCGCTGACGAGCAGAACACTCGGAAGGTGCCCCAACTCTTCGGCGTCAAGCCAGTCCAGCCGCACGGCTAGATAAAGACCGAGTGCGAGATACAGCGAGCCAGGGATCGCGTAGGTGAACACGTCGAAGATGCCGAGGGACAGGCGCACGGGCTGCTCCGGGGAGTAGGAGGCTCTGAAGTTCGGACGCTCGAGGACCCGCAGCGGTTGCAGGAGCCCGTTGCCTGTCCGAGCAATGCCAGACCGCCACTGCCGACCCGTTCGTCGTCCTACGTGCGGCCAGCCTCCGCCTCCTCAACGCCTCAAGAGCGTTTCCGTCACCGCTGAGGGACTGGAACAGCGACGCTCTTGCTAGCGAAGGTGTTAACAACCGTCATGGATGACCCTAGGAAGCGGCGGACTCATGGGGCGTTCTGGAGACAGCTGCATGGCCGGTCAGGGGACGGATATGGACGCAACTGGATCTTGTTTGTGAGACTGGTAATGAACCACCCTGCAACTCAGCCCTAAGATCATCACAGGGGCCTTGAAGTGCATTGCGTCGTTGGGTCGCTGCAGCGTGACTTCCGGCGCAGGGCCGTGGCCGGCCCTGCGCTCCGGGTCCACTTGCCTTGAGGTGAGTGGATACCAGCCCCTAGCGATGTACTTCGCCGTTTTGCGTAGCGCTACCGAGACTGATCATCGAAGGTCATGGGTTCTCGCTGTTGATAGCGGCGGTACAGGCGGGCTAGGGCATCGAGAGGAAGCAGGGGCCAGCGGGTGACGGTGCCGGTGATCTTGTCGATGACCAGGGTGGTGGTCTCGATGGTGGGGACGGGCGGTGGTTCGGGGATATGGGCCGCGATGGGAATGGCCTGGTAGCCGTCCTCGAACTCTTGGATGTGAATGAGGATCGGGTTGTCGTGATGGCGGGACAGGAGAAGGTGGGCGCAGCGCCAAGCCTCGGCGATGTCGACGAGCCGCGTGCTGGCGGGGGCTACATCTCCCGCGCCGAGTGGCGCGAGGTAGAGGTCTGCGTTACAGGCTGCGGCCGGCTGGCCGCCGTCGTTGTGGGACGGGTCCGCGGCTTCTAGCGCTGTCGTCAGTACTTGGGTGGTGGTGCTTATCAGGTCTTGGGCCTGGCGGAGGAAGTCGAGAGTGGGGGCGTCGAGTTGGTGTGCGGTCTCCGGGCGGGCGAGGAAGCGGTCGATAGCAGTGCGGTCGGCTCGTTCGGCGAGCATCCGGATCTGCTCTGCGCTTCGCCGCAGGCGAGCGAGACGGTCGGCTTCGATGTACATAGGTTCTGGTCCTGGCGTGCTGCTATGGGCCGGGGACGCGGCGAACAGGAGACGGCGTCGCGTCCCCGGCAATTGGGGGTCCAGCCAACCCCGGCTGCTCGACCTGTCAGGCCCGGGGTGCCGAGGGGTGAGTCTCGTAGTGGCTGGTGATGCGCTCGGCGGTCTCTTGGAGGTCGATCAGCGGTTGGCGGATATGACCGTGGTTGTCGGGCCAGGTGAACGCCGTGGGTGCGACCCAGATGTTCAGGGTGCGCGTGCTGAGGACGGTGGCTCCGCTGCCGTCCCTGCGATAGGTAGTCGGGATGCCACGGGCTTTGAGCGCGTCGGAGAGCTGGCATGCCGCGAAGATCGGAGGGATGGCTCGGTCGGCAATCTGCCAGGTGGTTGGTAATGGGAGGGTGAACCAGACGCACTTGCCGGGCGCCGCAGTAAGGCGTGAGCGGGTGAGGTGGGTGCCGGTGCTGGTGGAAACGGCCGCGACGATGGACAGCCCTTTGCCGTGCTCGTCGAGCAGGTCTGTATCACGGGTGACCGGCCAGGTGTCTCGGTGGGAGTCGAAGACCGAAACAACCAGTTCTGGGATGGGAACGGTGCGCGCCCAGATCCAGAGTTCCTGCTGCACCGTGTCGGCGCGCCCTGGCCAGGACGCGTACGTGTGGGCGTTTGTGGCTAGCTCGGACACTGCGAGTTCCCCGTCCTCGACCTGGTCTGCGGCGAAGCCGAGCGGCCGCATCGTCGCAGCGAGGAGGCCGCGTGCGCGGGAGGCGGTGCTTGCATCGTTGGGTAGGGGGAAAGCGCAGGCTCCTCCAGCCGGGATGCCAGCTGGGCCGCCGGTCAGCATCGGCCCCTCCCGTCCACACGCGCAGGCATCGACTGATCGCCTCGTCCCCTCTCGCTCGGCCGAGCCGCCTCGCGAGCAGGCATGGGTTGAGGGTGCAGGTCTGCGCGAGCTGCGGGCGGAGCTGAGCTGGGGCGGGATGCACTGAGCGAGCGCGGCCGTGGCCAGTGATGCTTCGGCGTAATGGGTACGGGGGACGCGAGGAAGCTACTCAGGTCCTCCGGCGTGCTCTTTTCGATCAGCTGAGGCGTACCGTTCTCGGCACGGAACATGGCCCAGTAGTTCCCGGTGTATGCACCGAACCAGATCGTGGCTTGAGGGTGCCGATGGCCTAGCAGGGCTACGGCTTGCTCCGGATCGTGAGCGGCCGTCCTGCATGGCATCTGCGACGTCGTTGACCCGACGGGCGTGAGGCCATGGCGCCGCCCGCCCTCGTGTCCCTGATCTATGGCATATGCGATCCCCGGGGCCGGGAAAGGATTCGTACGATCATGCATGGGTCGGACCTCCACTGTCCGATCAAGGTCTCGGACCGGTGCTGCCACACCGGTCCGAGATCGCCTTAACCTCTCGGCCAGATGGCCCCTGCCAGGGCCCGGTGAGTCCTCGTCGTTGCCGCATGGCAGGCCGGAATAGCCGTACGGCCTGAGTCGGCATCGACTTGGTCACCCAGCGACATCATGCTCTTACAGAGCGCACCTGTCCATGCACTTGTTCATTTCTATGTGCACTTGGGCTCCTCAAGGATGAAAAGGATCATGCTCGCCATGCCACACTGAGCGACATGTCGAACGCGCAGAGTCCAACCGTCAGGCACCGTCGTCTCGCCCGACAACTCCGCCAACAGCGAGAGAAGGCCGGGCTCACGATGGAGCGGGCGGCTGCCGCACTCGGTTGGAGTCGCCCGAAGCTGCTCCGCTTCGAGACGGCCAAAACGCGGCCCAGGCCTTCGGATGTCGAGGAGATGCTCGATCTCTACGGCGGGGAGGAGGCAGTCAAGTTGGCGCTCATGCAACTCGCCCGTGACATCCGCAAACGCGGATGGTGGTCGGCCTTCAACGACGTACTGACCGGCTCATTCGCAGAACTGGAAGACGACGCCACTGAGATCCGCAGCTGGCAGGTCCAGTTCATCCCCGGCCTGCTTCAAACCAGCGACTACGCGCTCGCGCTCATCCGGATCTTGAGCCCGGAGGACTCTGAGGACGTCCTGCTGCGACGTCTCCAAGCGCGCATGGCACGTCGCGCGATTCTGGAGCGGGAGAACGCCCCCACCTTCACAGTCGTCCTGGACGAAGCCGTGCTCAGGCGCCCGGTGGGCGGACCGCAAGTGATGGCACGACAACTCGAAGCACTGGTGGACGCCACCGCCAAGCCCAACGTCAGCATCCGCATCATGCCCATCTCCGTGGGCGAGCACGCTGGAATGGACGGTCCCTTCGTCGCTTTGAGCTTTGCCGGCGAACTAGACCAAGACGTCGTCTACCTGGAAGGTATGGGCGGCGAGGTCTATGTCGAGGAGGTCGGCCAGGTCACCCGCTGTAATGTGAGGTTCGACCGCATTTGCGAACAGGCCCTCACCGAGAAGGACTCGGTCGCCCTGATCGCCGACATCGCCGAGGAGTACCAGCGATCCAATGAGCCTCCACGATGACCTCTCAAGGGCCCGGTGGCGCAAGGCAAGCCGGAGTAGCGCGAGCGGAAGCGACTGCGTTGAGATCGCCCAGGTTTCGGACTTGATCGCTATTCGCGACTCCAAGGCCCCCGACGGCCCGACAGTCGTCATCGACCGAAAGGCCTGGCGGACACTCACCAACCGGGCGCATCGGGGCGAACTCGAACTCTGAATCCCCGCGCCCGCCGCGCGCGCCGACACCCCTCCGCAGGACGCCCAGGGCCACGAGCCCCGGGATCACGGCCTGGAGCGGTCCGTCGAAGGGGCTGCCAGCCGGCACCAGGGCTGGTAACGAATACATCCTCTAGAGCACGCTGGCGGACGCAGGGCAGTCCTCGTGGCTTTGTGATTCGTGTCATCGGGGAACTCGACGACGGTCTCCACGAGGATCGGGGTCTACTGCCGCGCCCTACGGCGCGATAGGAAAAGCCGACGCCGCTGCTGGTCGATGTCGGTGACGACCACGGTGATGGAGTCGCCGACCTCGACTGCATCCTCGGGTCTGTCGAGGGGTGTGTCGGCGAGTTCGCCGAGATGGACCAGGCCTTCGATGCCGTCTTCGACGCGCACGAAAGCGCCGAAGGGCACCAGCTTGGTGACCCGGCCGGGAAGGGGCTGCCCTACGCGGACGCGGTTGGCGAACTGCTGGAACGGGTCGGGTTGCAGGGCGCGCAACGACAGCCGGGCCTCGCCGTTGTGGGTGTCGAAGACCAGGAACTCGCAGGTGACGCGCTGGCCCACGGAGACGACCTCGCGAGGATCCTCGAAACGGAGCCAGGACAGTTCGGGGAAGGTGATGAAGCCCACGCCGGGGAAGACGGGATGGTCCGGTCCATCATCCAGATCAACGAACACACCGAACCGCTCTATCGACGCGATAGAGCCAGACAACCGCTGTCCCGGACGCAATGCCTTGAGAAACGCCCACAAGCGTGGATGCTCGGTGGCGGACAAGGAGAGCCGCACCTGCCGCTTCGCGAGATCGACGGCAAGCACCTCGGCCGATACTCGGGCGCCCGCTTCGAGTGGCGCAGTAGGTGGTCGGCCGAACGCGCGCCAGGACAGATCGAGCGGGCCAACGACACCGACGGGGTAGACGGGGAAGCCATCAAGGAGCACGGCCGCCTCCGACTGGGTGACCTCTGCAACCACGCCCGAGAGGATGTCACCGACGTCCACCGTCTCCAGAAACGCTGCGAGGGACTCATCCTCCCGCCGAGTTCCCATGACGCAAGGCTCCCACAAACGGATGGAAGACGGCTGGTACCGATCACCCGGTCACGTTTCGGCTCAAGGGCAGGGGATGCGCCCCAGGGGATGGCCTGCTCGAAGCGTCAGAACGCGTACGTGGCAGTCGGGTCCGGGCAGCCTCACATGGCCCGGAACTCCTACCGCTACGGCGAGCCGCCACGTAGCCGAGCGTGACCGGCGGGTTGTCATAACTTCTGAACCCCACCAGCGGTCGAGGCGCCATTCCGCCGCTGACCTGGGCGAGTTTCAGAAATCCGACCGCGCGCGAGGCCCGGCTGCACGGTTGTCCGGCCGGGCGAACGCACCGCGCGCCGGTCTTATCCCGTCGCGTCCGGGCCGGAATCCAGCGCGCGGCCGGGCGGCGTCCACGCCGCGTGACCTGCGGCGACCTTTCTACCTTGGGGCTGGGGACACGTTTGGAAGCGGAGGGCCATGCAGCGCCGGCTTCTATTTGTCGGCTTCGGTCGAGCACTGCGAGGAAGCCCAGGTGCTCCAGCACGTAAATCAGTTGGTCGCGGTGCTGAGCAGGTCGCGATAGTCGGCGCATCGGACGGTGTGGCCGGGACGGCCGTCGAAGATGTTCAGCTCGACCTTCTTGACGCCGGGGATCGCCTGTGCAGTGCAGGCGAGCTGCGCCTGCCACAGGCGCGGCCATTTCTCGGGCCGGATCGTCGTCTGCAACGCGACGGTGACGGTCCCCGAGTCGTCTGTTTCGCGGATGGCCGCTGGTGGCGCCCCAGGTGGACGGATGCCGTCCGGTGACGGGTCGGGCAGCCCGGCGACGATCCCGATACCGGGCAACGTGCTGTCCAGGCCCGCTTGGCGTTCGTTGTCGGTGACGCCGTACCCGAGTTGCCACAGCGGCATCAGCGGAGCCCCGGGCAATCCGGGCCGGACCACTGGCACCAGCCGGCCGTCCTTGACGAAGTAGATGGTGTTGTTGACGACCGGGCCCTGTCCGGTGGGCAGAGCTCCAACCCTGGTGATGCCGGTCGGCCGGACGCCGCAGCCGCTCACCAGGACCACAGCCGCGGCGAGCACGGCGCTGAGCACCGTCACGACGTGCCTGCCGCTCATTGTGTCTCCGCCACGGGCAGCCAGAGGGTGAACACCGCGCCCGCCTGGGGACCGGCGGATGCTTCCAGCGTCCCGCCGTGGAGCGATGCGTTCTCTCGCGCGATCGCCAGGCCCAACCCGCTGCCCGCGCTCCGCGAGCGGGCCGCCTCGGCCTTGAAGAACCGGTCGAAGATCAGTGGCAGCAGGTCGTCGGGGATGCCCGGTCCCGAGTCCGCGACCGAGAGTTCGAACCCCGGCACGCCGTCGCGCTCGGCAGGGCGGACCTCCAAGCGCACCGGCGGCCGCCCGTGCCGGAACGCGTTGCCGACCAGGTTGGCCACGATGACGTCGAATCGGCGCGGGTCCACCCGGACCACCAGGTCGCCGGGGGCCGCGACCGCGACTTGGCCGGTCCAGCCGCGCGCGTCGAGGACGGCCGCAACAGCCTCGGCCACGACCACATCGTCCAGGACGAGCGCGGCCGCACCAGCGTCGAACCGGCTGATCTCGATCAGGTGCTCCACCAGCGCGCCGAGCCGCCGCGTCTCGGCCACCACCAGCCGCGCCGCCGTCGGATCCGGTTCGGCCTCCAGCACGTCGGTGAGGGCGGTCATCGCGGTGAGCGGAGTGCGCAGCTCATGGGAGACGTCCGCCACGAACCGCCGCGCCGCCTCCTCCAACGCGCGCAGCTCGGTCACCGTGGTCTCCAGGGCGCCCGCCGCCCGATTGAACGTGTGGGCCAGGTCGGCCAGCTCGTCCCGGCCCCGGACCTGCACTCGCGTCGTCAGCTCGCCCTCGGCGAGCGCCCGTGCCCCCGCGCCAAGGCGCCGGACCGGCCGCAGCAGCCCATGCGCGGCCGCCAATGCCAGTCCTAGCCCGAACAGCAGCGCAGCGGCATCCGCCATGACCATCGCCCGGATGAACGACCGTAGGTCAGCGGCTTCCCGATCCAGGCTGACGCTGACCAGGACAATCGGTGGGGAAGTGGGCTGCGCGCCGACCGCCGAGGCGCGATACACGGCCACGGACGTCCCGACCAGCAGGTACGGCCGTCCCAGATGCCGTACTCGCTGAACAACCATGGCCCGCACAGCCCGCGCCGCGAACACGGCGGGCACCGGCACGTGCAGGCAGCCAGGGGCAGGCGAAGGCACCGGCCGGCCCGGCGGTGACGTCACCACGCAGGCCCGCTGGCGCCGGTCGGCAGTGCTCAACGCCGCCTGCAGGGTCGCCTGCAGGGTCCTGTCCGCGTTCGCCGGCATCTGGACGGGCACCAGCCGTTCGACGGTCTGCCGGACCTGGGTCGCCACGGCGTCCCGGGTGCGTTCCAGCATCGCGTCGCGCACCAGCACGTACCCGACGCCGGATGCCAGCACCGACGCCAGCAGCGCCACGGCGGTGAACGCCGCTGCCGTCCGCATCCGCAGGCTCGTCATCGAGTCGCCGACCGGCACCCGGCCCCGAGCTTGTCGTGGCGCCGCGCTCCGATACCCGACGGCACCAGAGCTGCCGCCGGCCTTGTCGAAGGATCGCCCTGCCAGTGGAAAACGCTCAGCACCGGATCAGTATGCAGTCGGCCGTGATCATGCAGCGGCTATGTCTCGAAATCCAGACATAGAGCGAAGACGAACCGGCGCATCCATGGGCGTGTGGTCGCGGTACGGGTTCCCGAACCGGGCTGTCTCGGTGTGCCGCCGCTTTTGCGATCGACCGCGCGACACGCGGGCCGGTCCCGGCTCCCGCCGATCCGCACCCGGCACAGCTCGCTCCTTGCCCGCGTGGATCTCTTGAGGACCTCCGGAGTCGGGACCGGCGCCAAGGCCATCGCCTCGACCTAGACGTCGATATGCGCCTGATCAACGTCCACCTTCCGGAACACGTCGCCGACGCGCAGAGTCGCACGCTCGGAATGGGCGACGACCTCGACCTCATCCATGGGCGACCACTATCCCGGAGATGATCACAGACGTCGCCCGGGTTTCGCGTGCGATTACGCAGTCGGCCGCCTCCCGCCATCCAGCGGCCTGGTGCATGACACCGACCCCTGAGCAGGCCAAGCCCACCAAGTTGTTAGGAGTCCTTAGTGCGGGCCTGTCCCCCAGACGGCTGGACAAGAGTGGGGCGGTCGCCTACGGACGGGAGAGCCGGGCGATCGTCGGCATGGACATGAGTTGATTGAAGGCATCGTCCTTCGACAGCGGCGCCAGACAGTCGATGCCGGACAGAGCGACGGCGTGTGGGGCCTCGTGGTCGCGTGCGCCCACCATGGGCGTCTCTGTAGGGGAGGACAGCGAGATGACCGCGACTTGGCCGTAGTTGCGCAACTCGCGGATTCCTTCGGCTTCGCCGCCGTAGATGACCAGAATCCGGCGGGAGCCTGTCTGGCGCGTGAGGAAGGCCCGTGTCTGTTCCAGGTTCTCGGTCAGCACCAAGCCGGGTACCCGATCCTCTTGCAGAGTGCCGATATCTATCCCGAGTAGTCGCCATGCATCCGCTCGGGTGAGAACGAGCTCGGTCGTGGTGCCTGGCCGACTGGTCAGGACGTCTATGGCTAGGCGGCGGACGGCGTTCTCGCCTGCTGGTCCGTCGAGTGGAACCCCCATTGCGGCGTACGGCCTGATGCCGGGCAGGTCGGGTGGCGGGTGACCGGCGGAGGTTGGAGATCCCAGGACCGCCTCGGGCTGGGAGCGTCGCTTCATCACCTGGCTGAATGCCGACCTGGCTGCCGCGGCGACGGCTCGCCGATACCTACTCAAGATGGCAGCAGCGCCAAGGAGAAGGGGTAGCGCGCAAGCTCCAGCCCAGCCACTCCCCCACGTTCTGCGGCCATCCGGATCTGTGCGTGAAATCGGGATAGGCGTGGGAAGGGGTTGGTGCGCGGTGGACGTCGGCTGAGGCTGGTGTGAGTTCAGGGGATTCTTGGCGGTAGGAGCCGGTGTTCCCGGCGACGCCTGCACGGGAGTCCGGTTCGAGGGCCGGCCTCCTCTGGCGGCGCCGGTCGCTGGCGCCGTCCCTGATGGCGTCGGCTTCGTGGCCTGGTTCTGGTGAGGTCGGCGACGAGGCTTCGAGGGGTGCTGGTGGGGGCGGGGTCGCTTGGACGCCTTGGGTATGGAGTCGCGGAAGACGTCACCCCAGTCGGGGTCACGGCCGGTTTTGAGGCTTCGCAAGACTTCCTTGCGGGCGCGGTGGCAGAGCTTCTTCTTGTCGACGTACCTGCTGGCAATCGGACCGATCGGTGCGCACGTTTCCACATGCCTGATGGCGACCGGGTCAGTGCCATGGTGCGGAGCAAGCGGTGCGGCCGCGCAGAGGAGCGCGGCGGTATTGACGAGGAATGCGCCCCGTAGCCACACTGCTCCCCGCCTCGGGGCATGTGTTCGGCCGCCATCACCTGGAATGCCTCGACCTCGTCGGAGCGGGCCGCTGGTGGTTCCTGCATCACGCATTCGGGCCACGTCCGCGAAGGCTGCGGCCGAAACCGCCGGCTGGCGGCAGGGGGCCAGGCTCCCCTGTTGCGCCGGGCCGACGCGGGTGGCGGCTCGGCCATCTCATGGCGGCGATCACTGCGATGGGCCAGCCGAAGACGGTCGCACAGCAGATCACGTTGATCAGGATGATGTAGCCGATGTCGTCGGCACCGCGTATGAGCGCGATGAGCGTCGGCAGGACGGCCAGGAGCGCGAGGAGGCCGATCAGTCCGAGCCAGAAGAACGCGCTGCTCTGGATGGCGTTCATCATCTTCCCTTCGGTTAGAGGTTCCGCCGGCGGTTGCGCTCGGGGATCTGTGACTGGGTCCGGCGGACGGCCGAGGCCTCGAAGGGCTGTTTCGAGCTCATCTCCAGTGCCTCGTCGATGGTGAGGGGGAAGTCCTCGGCGGCCCGCTCCACGTCCGAGCCGCGGGCGTAAGTCGGACCCGGGATAGTCGGGACGGCCTTGGCGGTGATGTGTTCAGGCAGGTTGGTCGTGATCTCCAGGACCGTGCGCAGTTCCTCAGGCTGAGGTTCGCGCCCCTGGAGGCGGAGCTTGGTCCTCAACTCGTCCGCGATTTGGAATGCGCGCTGTTCTTGCCGGGCCTCTTCCCAACCGCTCCGTTCTGGGCCGTGGACTCTTGCGGCCCATTCGGCGCCGGTGCCTTCGTGCAGCTCTCGTTGGTGGGGTCCGGGGTCGCCAGGGCGGACGTTCGGATCCCGTGTGAAGAAGGGGGCGGCTTGTGCCATGGCATCCAGCGAGTCCAAGCCTTCGCTGCGGAACCGGTCGTAGTGGCTCATCCCGTGCGGGTGGAGGTGGCGGAGCCGTTCTTCGCATTTGCGGACGGCGAGGGCCGCCGAGGCATTGCCCGGGGCGTGCGGGACGGCTGCTCCCCATGCTTCGGCGACCTGGAGCAGGTTCGCCTGGCGCAGCCAGCTGCTGTCGTGGGCGCGCACCCAGCGCGATCGTGCTTCGGACATTGCGGCCCTTTGAGCTCTGGCTTCTTCTCGCTGGGCCTGCTGGTCCTGAAGCTGCCGGACGGCCTTTGACCGGTGCCGGCGATGGGCGAGCGTTTGCTGCACTCCGACGGCTGCGGAGACGACCTGGACGAGTCGCTGTCCGCCGTGCTGGAGGCCTTCGTTGATCGGGTCGGGATGTTGCTGGCTCACACCGTCCTCCGGTGATTGCGTGTCGGCGATGTCGTGGGAGAGGGGCCATGGGCGCCGCGGTTCTGTTGGGCAGGGGGCGGAGGCCGCGATGATGAGGCGCCCAGGTCAGGGCTCGGACTGATCGCTCCGGCGACCAGGGCGGTGACGTCGGCCGGGTCCATGCCCGTGCGCGCTGCGACGCGGTCGACCTGGCGGGCGATCTGGTCGGGTGGCAGTTGAGCGATCTGGGCTGCGGCGGCTTGGGCGGCGGCCACCCGGGACTCGACGAACTCCAGCGCTCCCCCGAACCGCTGGATTCTCTCATCTATGACCAGGTCAGCGAGGGGAACTACGGAAAGTAGCGCCTCGCGGACGGCGAATTGGCTCGCCGGCGCCAACAGATCGCCCGGGTCGTGGCCTGGTGGAAGGAGGGCCACTTCGACGAGCTCTGCGCTCTTGCGAAGGGTGCGCCAGGCTCGAACCGCTCCAGCTCGTCCAGCGGAGTCACCGTCGAGTGCGATTACCAGCCCGGACGTGGGCCCGTCAGCGTGTGCCGCGATCGCCTCGACGTGCGCGGTAGTGATCGCTGTGCCGCAAGGAGAGACGGCGGCGTAGACGGCCGGCAGGACGAGATTGACCGCGATGGCATCGAGTGGTCCCTCGACAAGGATGGGGCGACCGGTGGCCGCGAGCTGGGCGCGGGTTTCGTGAAGACCGAACAGTACGTCGCGCTTGTGGAAGAGGGCCGTGTCGGGGGTGTTGAGGTACTTCGGGCCCGGGGCTTCGTCACGCCGGCGACCGATGAAGCCGATGATCTCTCCGTTCCCGTCCCGGAGGGGGAACAGGACGCGGTCGCGAAACACGTCGAGGAGTTCGCCATCGTCACTCCTCTTCGCCAGGCCAGCATCGATGATCGTCTGATCGTGATGGCCCAGACCCCGCAGATGGTGGAGCAGCGCACGACGGTCGCGCGGCGCGAAGCCCAGTTCCCAGCGCTCCTGAACCACGGCGTTGAAACCCCGGTCCGCGAGGTAGTGGACGCCCCAGCTTCCTGGCAGGGCCTGCCGGTAGAAGTGATGCGCATCGGTGAGCGCTGCGTGCAGCAACGAGCTGTCTCGCGATGCAGTCGTCTGAGGGCGCTCGGCCTTTGAGCGGTCGACCGAGGTTGAAGCGGAAGTAGGTGCCGGGCCGGCGAGCGCGTGCAGGCGGCGCCGTAGTCGTGTGCTCGTCCTGACGATCTGGCCGCCGACGACGCGGATGGCGGCGGCTGAATCCGTTCGGGCGTCCGTCCCAGCCCATTGCTCCGTCGCCGGGAAGAGAAGGTGCGAGACGTCCAGTCCGAAGTCGGCGAGGACGAGGTAGGCGACGGAATCGGCGAAGACTCGCCGAGCCCCCAGGCACGGTGCAGAATTCTGTGCGGCCCCGTCGAGGTGGTCGCCGGGTCGGATGGCGTGGGCGAGCTGGTGCGCGAGCAGCGACGCTGCGGGGACGTCGCCGAGTTCTGGAGCGAGTTGGATACGTCGCCCGGGGTGCCCGAGGTAGGTCCAATCTTGCCCGCGGTCGACGTAGAAGCCGAGGTCGGCAGCCAGCCGGGCGAGGGTCTGCAGGCCATAGGGCGGGGAGAGCGGTTCCTTGGTGACCGGCTCGCCGTCGGTCTGCTCGACATCGAAGACCGTGCGGGGCTTACCGCGCTTGGAGATGATCCGGATGCCGGTTTCGCCGCGGCGGACTTGGCGCCCATCCGTCTGCCAGGTGTCGTATGAGCGGACGTCGGTCGCCGAGCGCCGCTGGGCTGGGATGAGAAGGGTGTTGGTGAACCCGTAGCGTCCATGCCGACTCGCGTCACGAAGCCAGACTTCCCACGCCAGGCTGCCGTCAACGAGGCGGGCGATCGAGTGCTCGGCAATGCCCTGGAGGACGCCGAGTCGACGATGCTGTTCCTCAGCCTGGGCAAGGCGCTCCTCTCCCGAGGAGGCCGTCATGACGGCTTCCCGCTGGAAGACTCTTCACGAACTGTGGCGATCAGCTCCGTCAGCCGTTGGTTGGCAATGGCGAAGCCCAGTTCTCGCAGCCGCTTGCCGAGCCGGTCCCGTTTGAGCTCGACTCCCTCGCGTTCCGAATGACGCTGGAGTTGACGAGCGACGGCTAGAAGTGGATCGTCGCGCCGACCGGCCGGTGAACTGCCGTCGGGGGTCGCGCGTGGATTGGTGGATGCGGGCGGGCGGCTGAGGTCCAGCCGTTCGGCCAGCGGTGCGCGCCATCGCCACGACCACCTGCCGTAATCCTGTTGCAGTCGTGAGACGGCCTCCAGGTGATCGCGCTCCAGTTCAAGGCCCTGCTGGTACTCGGTGATGTGCCAGAGGACCATCCGTCGCCACAGCAGGAGGCTGGAAGCCGGCGCGAGCATCCAGCGCGCCATCGGTACTCGCTCCACTCGGCGGGCCGATGCCAGTCCGACCCACCGCCGGATCAGATGCCGCACACCTTCGATTACCGTGACAAACAGGACGGGCATGGCCGCGTACATGAGGCTGCCGGCGAGGTCGCCGTGCGCGGCGGATACGTTCACCAGGACGGTGCCGGTGATGTAGAGCCAGGCGACCCAGCGCAGGACCGGCCACGGCAGGTCGAGGTACTCCATCAGCAGGTCCCAGGCCAACAGGATCAGGATGCCTACGTCCATTCCGACGGGCACGATCCATGCAAGCCCCTTGAAGTGCGGCTCGGCCAACTGCCGGATGGTGGTGAAGGAGCCGAGGCCCCCGAGGATCGCCAGCGCCGCTATCAGCGGTGCGACCCCGGCTGCCGCCCACCTGACAACGCCGGGCTCCGGGCGTGCAGGGGCGTTGTCCTTTCGAGTGTCGTCCGTAGCCGTCGCTCGCGACTGCTTCAGCCAGGTCACCGCATGCGCCTCTCGACCATCCAGAGCAGCAGCCGGGCGACGTACCGGGCCTCGCTCGTGGTGCCCAGGAGGCGACCGTGGGCGGTGACATAGGCGTAGGCGCCGTCAGCTCCAGCGCACAGGACGGTCTCGGACCATCCGTTGTTCCGGATGCGCAGGCACCAGCGTCCGTTGCGCGGCCTTCGGACTCGTACGCTGAGCTCCAGCCGTCTCAGCTCGTAGTGCAGCCGGAGCAGGCGGGCGCGCCGTTCCTCCAGCTCAACCTGCATGGTCGATGCCTGCGTCCTCATCGCTCCCCCGGTGATGTCAGCCAATGCACCCATCAACTAAAGACTGCAGTCACGAAGATGCAGCACACACAGATTACGGTCAACTACAGTGTGCGATCGGCGTGTTGCGACTCTTTCGGGCAATATCGGGTTCTCACGGGGCGCGCCGTCGGCTCGCCTGCCGCGGTGGCGTGCTGGACGTCCGGCTCACGTGTGTGCTGGTACTCGCAGGGGCCCAGAGCGTCGGGAAGGCGGCCATGGCAAGGCGAGCTGACGTTGGTTGAACAGTGGCTTCGGGCCGCGGTGTTGCGGTGCCGGTCACGTTGCGGAGGTGCTGTATTGCTCGACGAGCCGCGTCCGCCTGCGCCTGCCGCTGCTGCAGCAAGCGGATCTGGGTGATGGTTTCGACGAGAGCGATCAGTCGGCTGAGCAGGACGAGGATCGAGACGGTGGTGTGGTTCTGTTTTCCGGCCAGCGCCAGGAGACGAGCGGCAAAGCGCAGGGCATTGCCCGCTGAGGTCGGATGAGGGATGCGGCCGTAGGGCGAGCGGGCGGCCCGGTCGTAGGAGTCGGCGGCCCGGCGGAGATGTTGATTGCCGGTGACTTTGGCTGCCACGTGCAGAGCGTCGGACGCTGCCCAGCAGGCGTCCTCGGCCGCGTAGGGGTTGGTGGCCAGATGCCGGCGGATCTGGGACGTGGCATAGGCGGCGGCACGGGCCGCGTCATCGTAGAAGGCCTGACGCTCTTCGGGTGTGAGCTCGTACGCCGGGGCGGCGAGGCCGCGGGTGGCGTCCGGCGTCGAGGTTTCCCATCGTCGCTGGATGCGTTGAAGGGTGAGGTCGTCTGCGAGCTGCCCGCCGGTATACCAGGTGGGCTCTTCGCCGTCGGCCAGCGCGACGGCGTAGCCTGTGATCTGCTCGGGATTGAGTCGGCTGTAGCGGCACCGCACCAGGAGCTCCTGTCGTTCGAGCAGATCGAGGAACTCGTGGGTCGTTCGGGCTTCCTCCGCCGCGCGGCGGACGGTCGTCCGCAAAACGGCGCGTGCCGTCCGCGCCGAGAGATGCCGTCCAGACAGCGGACGAGACCCCGGACGATCACCGCCTTCCAACGCCCATCGGCGTCGGAGTTTGGGCAATGTGAGATCGTCGGCAAGCTTCCCGCCGCCGAACCAGACTGGGCGTCCGGACGGCCCCACGTCATCCGGCAGTGCGACGGCGTAGCCGGTGACTGCACCGGCGATGCGTTCAGTGTGGCGCTTGTGGACCAGAAGCCCTTCCGCCGCTAGAGCGTCGAAGAATTCGGTCTCCGTCCGGGCCCCGGCCGCCGCGGTGACCACATGCCGCCGCAGCGCGGAGCGCGCTGGTTCCCTCCGGCCGACGCGTTCGGCCTTCTCGGTCTCAGCGCGCTTGGGCCGCCGCGCCGCCGTCCGGTCCGCCGGGGCCGTCCGCCGCAACCCGTACCGGTCCTCGACCACGCGGCATGCAGCGCGGAGCCGGTAGCCGTCATTCCACACGCTGGGCCGCGTCCCATCCTGGCGGGCCAGGGTGGCGACGATGTGGATGTGGTCGTCAGCATGCCGCACCGCGAGCCAGCGGACGGCTTCATCATCGCCGGCCGGAGCCAACCCCGTCCGCCCCATGATCTCGGCGGCGATGTCCCCCCATTGACGATCGCTCAGCACCGGGTCGTCCGGATGCGCCCGGACGGCCACATGCCACACCGGCTTGGGATGGTTGAGTTCACCCAACAGATCGAGCGGCTGTTGCATGAGAGCGTCCAGGCGCCGGAAGTCCCGCTTTCCATCCCGCCCTATAGGTGGTTCAAGCGCTGCCGGGGCATCGAAGCCTGCGACGATATGCGGATCACGGTGTTCGTTGCGCCGTCCTGGCCCGTACAGGTAGCGGATCAGGCCCGGCACGCGCTTACCGCGCATGACCTTGGCGATCACACAGTCCCGCCGCGCCGCATCCGATGAATCAGAAACATGGCGTCAGCGAGGATCTGGTCACCGCACACCAAAGCCCGCCCAGCATCAGCCGAGCGTCGAAAATCGACCCCCTCGATCTCACTGGCGAGGCCTCGGCACACTGGATCGGCGGAGGGTTCTTCTGATCTCCTCGGCAACCGCGTCGATGTTCTGCGTGGAGGCCGCCGCGACCCGCGCGTACTCCTCCAATGCCTGGGCAGGCTGACCCGCCGAGTGCAGGGCCGCAACGGCCTGATTGAGGTTGATCCCGATACGGCGGGCCTGCCCGGCGGCACGCATCACCTCGCCTAGCAATTCCGTCAGTGGCGACCAGCGCGGCGGATCGGCCTGCATGGCGACGGCAACGGTGACCTCGCCGGCATAAGCACTCACCGCCATGCCGACCCGCTCGGCCGCCGCCCGGACCGCGGCGTACTCCTCCTCACTCAAGGAGATCCGCACCCCCACGCCTCGCCGCTGCCCGCGCAACCGGCGCCGACGATGCCCCTGCCCGCTTCGAGGTTGCCCGCCACCGTTCTCTCGCCGTGCCCCAAACCGGGGACCTTCGTGACCGCCAAACGCCACCTGGCGCCTCCGTTCAGGCTGGTTGAACTGCCCCTATCACCTCTTCGGACCGCGCCCGGTCCGAAGCTCGTATGTGTCACTTACGCCATTACTTGCCCCGCGCCCGCCGCCCCCGGCGGACGGCTCACGCACCTGCCCAGCTGTCCCGTCCGTGCGAACCTGGCCCGGTCCGCATTTACTTGTTCCGTGCAGTGGCCACGTTCGGACTTACCTGGCCCCTACGCCCGCCAACGTTCCTGAAGCCGAAACCGCCAACTGATCCGCGCGTCCCGATACTTGAACCATGGACCTGAAGACACCGCGGCTGCTGCTACGCGAGTTTCGCGCCGGCGACCACCCAGCCGTTCACGCCTTTGCCAGCAACACCGAGGTGACCCGCTACACCGACTGGGGGCCCAACAGCCCGCACGACACCACCGCGTTCCTCGCGGAGGTGACACAGGACAGGTCCAGCACTCCCCGACGCCGGTTCGCGCTCGCCGTGGTCAACTGCGAGCACGACGCCCTTATCGGATCGATCGAACTTCAGGTCACCAGCGCCTCCGACCACCACGGAGCAATCGGCTACGTCCTGCACCGCGACTGGTGGGGAAAGGGATACGCCAGCGAGGCCGCCACCGCCCTGCTTCGCTTCGGCATCAACGAACTCGGCCTGCACAAGATTTCAGCTACCTGCGACCCCGACAACGCCGCATCGGCCCGAGTACTCACCAAGATCGGCATGCGACGCGAAGCATCCTCCGCGATCACCTCCATATCCGGGGGCAGTGGCGAGACCGCGTGGTCTATACGTTCGACCGACATCGCACGCAGCCGACCGGTGAGGACTGAGGCAATAGCGGGGCTATCCCCCGGCCCGGCGAGCGTTGGCGGCTGCTGGCTACAGCAACCACAACCAGCTCGCCCGGACGGGGGAAGACGGCACCCGCCAGCCCTGCACGAAATGAGCTCCAACGCGAAGAAGGCCTTGCGCGAAGCCCCAGGAACACGGCCTCGTTCCGCGCCAGCAACGACGCCTAATGGCCGTCGGGTCCGCTACGGGGCACCTGGGTCAACGCTCCCGGCGTGGATGTGGCACCTGCGGTGGAGAACGAAGCTCCGGCGGCACCGAGTCATTGGCACACGAGTTCGACAGGACGTCACCGATCGGACTGGGGAAGTCCTTCTTCGCCGGCTCGACTTGGGCGGCCTCAGGGTCGCCAGGATTCGCCGCAGCCCTCTGCGCCAGGGACTGCTCCTCGCTGGCATCCAGGGCGTGGATGGGGGCGAGCGCGCTCGCCGCACGCCGGAAAGTGTCACCGAGATCGGCTGCCTGTTCAGCTGCCCACCCCAGCGCGTTGTGCGCCACTGTCACGGCGGGAACTGGGTCGTCGCTCCGGTCATGCCCGAGCCGTCCGGCGTCCAACTCCCCCGTCAGGAACGCGTCGATCTGCTCGGCCGTCTGCGCCAAGCGGAATGAAGTCTGAGCCAGATTCCCCAGAACCGTGTACGCGGCCCCCTGCTCGGACAAGCCCGGCGAGCCTTGCGTCAGGTGGTTGAGGGTCCGGACACGCTCATGCAACTCGCCGGCGAGTCGCTCAATGCTCTCGTTCGTACGGGTCTCGTGATCGTCCATGTGAGGTGCTCTCCAACATCGAGGCGGATCCGATCATTGAGCGCTCCTTTCGCCGGGGACAGTCCACAGCCTTCAATGCTCATGAAGTGAGTTGAGGCTGTTTGCGCTCCATACTGTCGTGCTGCGGCGCTGGTGACCAGCTAGCCCGTCGGTCGGCGTGTCGCTCCTGATGGCCTCGATAACCCACATCGGCATCACCCACCCAGCCTCGGAGGCCCGGTGGGTGCGCGCCGACGCTGGTCGCAGACTGTCTCGGCGCGCACGCCCTCACCCGGAGCCCTGGCTGGGCTCGAGAGCTCTGCTGTCAGGCGGGTTTGCCTGCGCGGTATTCGAGGGCCTCGGGTGTCTCGTTGTACTCCAGGAGATGGTTGCCCGCGATGCGTTCGAGGACCTCGCGGACCTCGGCTGGCGTCGCGTAGAAGAACTCCCTGCGGAGGTTGACCTGGTTGACGCGGCGGTCAGCGAACTCCTGATGGAGCTTGTTCTCCAGTCCGACGGCGTCGTCGCTGAAGATGAGCGCGTGGACGTCGAATCGGAACGGCACGGAGGCGTCGCCCAGCTCACGCACTCGGTCCATCGGCTCCAGCCGCCGCGTCATCCCGATCTTCACCATGCGCTCGCCGAAAGCGCCGATGTTGGAGATCACGTACACGTAGCCAGCACGGACGTTGGCGGCGCGTCCCTCCACATCGGAGATGGCCGAGTCCACGTCGGCGAGCTTGGCCCGCAGTTCGGCGGCGCCGTCGGTGTTCCCGTTCGCCTCCAGGCGCGCGAGCGCCGATTCGACGTGTGAGCGCTCCTTGAGCAGGCGGGCCTTCTCGCGCTCGAACTCCTTGCGGGCCTTCTCCTCCTCGCGTTGCTGCTCGCGCTCAGCCCGTACCCGCTCCTTCTCCTCCTCCACCTTGGCCAGATGGTCCGCGGTCAGTCGCAATTCCTTGACGCGAATCGCGCGGTAGTCCCTGCTGACCCGGATGTCCATGGTCTTGCCGAGCCGTTCGATCGTCTGCGCGCTCTTGTCGAGCCGCTCGATCGCCGACTGCAGCTTGTAGGGGCGCATCGTCCGGACGAGGTTGTCGGCCTCGGCGTTGTAGGCGCGCAGCATCAGCTTGGAGAAGTCGCGCACCATCTTGCCGCCCTGGGACGCGGAACCGTTCACTGTCCAGTTCGTAGCGCCGACGACCGCCTTGCCCGCCCGGGCCATGGCCTTGATGCGATCCTTCACCTTCGCCAACTCGGCCTTGTAGGCGACGACATCCGCCAGCGGATGCTGGTACTCGTAGACGCCCGCCTCCTGCAAGAGAGCCAGGTCCTCGGTCTCCACGATCGAATCGCGGATCCGCCGCAACTCGGCACGCAGTTCTGTGCGCTTGCGCTTGGCGTCCGCGACCTCGCCGCGCATCCCCTCCAGTTCTGCCGCCACCCCGGGTGCGTCCAGCCCCCCGAGCCGCTCCAGCCATCCGCGCAACTCGGCGTTCTCGGCCTCGAGTTCTTCGATCCGCTGCTTGCGAGTGCCGAACCCTGCCCTACCCCTGGATCCGCCGGAGGGACCTTGCGGAGGTGGCGCAGATCCGGCGGTTCGGGGAGGAGGTGGCGCGACCTCCTGGTGCGGCGGTGGCGGCGGGATACTTGCCGGCGGCGCGGGCTGGACAGGCGCGGGTGACCAGAACTGCCAGCCTGGCGGTGCGGGCGGCCAACTTGCATCGGGCATCCACCCGGGCGGCGGCGTCCAGCCTGGGGGCGGCGCCGGCCAGGTCGGCGGCGGGTTGTACCGCCATCCGGTCGGGTGAGGCGGGGCCGGGGCCGGAGCAGGCGCGGGCGTGGGCGCGGGCGGCACCATGACGGGGGCGGCAGGCGGCGGGGCAGGCGTCCCCGCGCCGACCGCTGGCATGTGGGGTTCAGAGACGGCGGCTTCGGGCAGGGGCGGACCCGCAATAAGGCTTTGGACGATCTGGGTGAGCCGCGGCGCGTCCTGGTCGTGCACATCACCGAAATCAGTATCGGCGCCTGCCCGATCCGCGACCACGAAGAACCACCGCTGCTTGTACGACTTCCGTGTCTCGACGGAGACGATTGCCGCGATGTCGGTCTCCTGGCGCGGTCCTTCCTTGGCGAGGTCCGCTACGAAGATTCCAAGGATCCGACGATCAGTGATGGCGATGTGCGAGAGAGTCGGGAGCGCCTTGACGGTCGTCGCGAGGGCCAGCACCCTCTCGCCATCCCTGAGGAAGAACCTCAACAGGCGCATGGCACGCTCAGCGTCACCGGGCTCTACCTCGGCACCGATGTAGTCGGGATGCGGGATCTCCTGCAGTGTCATCAGTTCCTCGCAATGTCCTCTCGGACGAAACGAGGGCCTCGATCTAGCGCGCCGACCCCCGTGTCGCCGCTGACCTGAACTTGTCGAGGAGAGCTCCCGACGTTCCTGGGACGGCTCGGCGGGGGCTCCGGTTTACACACCGCTAACCGCCGACTCCGCTACGCAAGTCCCGGAATCAGGACGCCGGCCTTGGTGATCCGGATGCGGCTCTGTGAGACCGGCCTCCCGCCCGGCCAGACGGATCGTCATGTGGTGGCGGATTGGCGGTCAGTCCACCAGACCATGTTGGACGGCGATCACTCCGAGCTGGAAACGCGTCTCACTGCCGAGATTCTCTCGGAGTGCTTTGATGTGGCGCCGGACGGTGGTGAGACTCAGATTCACCCGCTGTGCGATAGCTTCGTCTGACAACCCCTGGACTAGCAGGCGTAAAATCTTGATCTGGATCTCAGGCAATCCTTGGCCGTTGGAACCGCCTCCTCCAAAAGGAATGGCCCTCTCCCAGAGCAGTTCGAAGTATTCCCAGAGGGCGCCCACGATCACCGAGGACTGAACCAGAAGCACACCTGCAGTCTCGGACGAGGTGAGCGGAAGGAGCGCGATCCCCTCGTCGGCGAGTCCCAGACTCATGCGAATACGCGGAAGAATCCGAACTTCGGTACCGGTCTCGGCTATCGCTTCCAGTTTGTCACGCGCGGCTGTTTCCGCCAGGAGGTCGTCATCGTAGATAGCTCTACATCGAGCGCCGCGTCCTGCTGGGGAGGGAGTCGCAGTGATACCGGCTCCATCCATTGGTTCTGTCGGCGCATGGGTGCTCAGGGTCAGCCACTCTCGCTGGACTGAGCCCAGGAGCGTGCTGGTCAGCCTGCTGACTTCGTCGCTATCGGTGATGAGCCGCGCCAACTGCCCCACCGACGTGTCCGGCTCTGCACCTGCGGAGGAAGCGAAGGCGCACATGCGCTGGTAACCGCCCAGGAGTCTTTCGTAGTCGGCCAGCGCCTGCCGAGCGAGGCCAGCGAGCGTGTGCTGCAGGACCACGTCCATCGGAACGGGCATCAGGCGGGCTGGCAAGCCGGCTGCCGGCTTGCGGACCTGGGCCATTCCGGCGCGGATCAGCTTTTCTACCTCGTCTGCTCCCCCGAAGAAATCTGCGGCCTCCTCGGCCGGGCAGCCGTCCACGACAAGGAGTCGGAGATATAGACGAAGGGTTTCTGTTTCAACGACTCCGCCAAGCAGACGAACAGCCTTCTCTTCGAGAGAGCGCATGCGGCAACCTAAGGTCGAATGTTCGGACGAGGCATCAAACCCGCGCCTTCGCTTGAAGCAGACCCCATAGACTTACGCCATAGCGCCCTTCACTTCGATCTTCGAAGAAGATTCCTTCCATGCAGCCAGACGGAGTCCGACCAGCGCGGAAAGCGTGGCGACCACCGCTGTGGTTCCTGACCAGAACGCGAGCACCTCGGCGCCAAGGACGGCTACCAGAGGCCCGGACGCCAGCATGATCAGTGGCATGAGGACATAGCTGGCGACCATGTTCCAGCTGTTAACGCGTGCGAGGACGTCCTGGGCGATTCGATCCTGCAGGGCAGTCGTCCACAGGACGTAGTAGACGGCTTGGAGTACTCCAGGCACGACGGCTGCTGCGGCTATCGACGGCCAAGGGGCTCCGCTCCCCATCAGAAGCATGGGCAGTGCGACCGACATCGGCAAGAGCGCGGCGGCCGACATAGGCCAGCCAGGTCGCCAGCGAGCACCGACCAACGCACCCATCACTGCCCCAAGGGGCTCGCAAGCACTGATGATGCCCCAGGACCAAGCGCCACCATGCCCGTCGGTGGCGTAGAGCGGTCCGGCGATCTTGGTGTAGCAGACCACCGCGGTAGTGATCGCCGTGTACTGCAGCGTCATGATCCACACCCACGGGCGAGCTCCGAACTCGCGCCATCCGTCGCGCAGGTCGCGCAGTGGTCCTGTGCCGGGGTGGCTGGGACGCGAAGTGGCAAGGCGGCTGAGCAGCACGGCGCTGAGCCCGCACAGGATGCCACGCATCGAGGCAGCCCATGCCGGGCCGATCGCAGAGACCATGGCCCCGGAGGAGACGAGGCCGATGAGTAGGCCTGCGGACTGGGTCTGGTTGACCAGCGCATTCCCGGCGGGCCGGTTCGGTGAGTCGAGGAGGTCGGCGATGATGCCGCGGAGCGTGGGCAGGAACATCGCGGTCGCGACGCCACCGATGGCGGCCAGCGCACACAGCAGCGGCAGAGGCGCGCTACCGGTGAAGAGTGCGGCACCGATGGCGAGCCATGAAAGGCAGGCCAACGTCTCGGCGGCCATGAGGACGCGGTGCCGGCGGAAGCGGTCTCCTGCGACCCCACCGCAGATGATGAGCAAGGCCGGGAACGCGTTGCAGGCCATGACTAACGACAGGCCTCGGGCGCCGTAGCCCAGGTTCATCGCGCCCCAGGCCAGGGCAAGTTGTCCGAACCCGACGCTCGCACTGGAGATGATGCGGGAGATGAACAGGGGCGCTATGGACGGGTCTCGGAACAAGGCGAGGGGCGACAGGAACCCGGACACGAAGCCTCCTACTTGCTCGTCAGGTGGGTGAGGAGGAACTGGGCGATGTCTCCGTAGGCCTTGATCTCGTTGGTGCGGTTCGTGAATCCATGGCCCTCATCGGGATAGATGTCGTAGCGCACGTCAATGCCCCGTGCCCGAAGCCTGGTGACGATCTGGTCGGACTCGTCTTGCGGAACACGCGGGTCATGGGCGCCCTGGATGACCAGCAGGGGTGCGGTGATGGCATCGGCGTAGGTGATCGGCGACCGGCGAGTGAGGTGTTCGGCGTCGGCGTCGGGGTTGCCCAGAACGGCGTCGACGGTGGGTCGCCAGGTGGGTGGACAGGCCCGGGCGAGGGTGACCAGGTTGGACGGACCGCAGAACGACACCCCGGCCGCCCATCGATATGGCAACCGAGACAGGCAGGACAGGGCGGCGAAACCTCCGTAAGAGCCACCCATGACGGCAAGGCGGGCGGCGCCGAGGCCGGGGAGGGCGTTTAGGTGGCGGACGGCGTGGTCAAGGTCGTCCAGGTCGACCCCGCCCCAGTCGCGGTAGATGAGCTTCTGGTGAGTGAGCCCGTATCCGGTGGAGCCGGCGATGTTGGGGGCCAGCACGGCGATGCCCTCGTGAAGGAGGTACTGGTAGAGGCCGGCGTAGGCGTACTCGGGACGTTCCTGGGCTTCTGGACCGCCGTGCACCGAGAGCAGAACCGGATGCGGGCCTGAGGTGTGCGGACGGTAGAGCAGAGCGTGGACTTCGCGCCCGCCGGAGGCCGGATAGGTGATCAGGTCGGGCTCGACTGGATCGATCACTTGGACTGCGGGTGGCCGGGTATCGGTGAGGTATAGGAACCCGCCTGCCGGATCGAGGACCCCGATCTCGCTGGGCCGTGTCGCGGTGTCGATCTCCAGGACGATCCGTTGACCGTCCGGGCTGAGTGCGATCGCGTCGATGACTCCCTGCGGAAGGTCCGCGAGCGCGAGTTCGGTTCCGTTCCGCGTGGCGTGCAACACGGAACGTCCTCCCTGGTTGAGGGACCAGACGAGCATCTCGCCGACGGCTTCGATGTGCTCGACGTCCCAGTCGTCGTGGGTAATGCGTTCCATCGAAGCGTCGCCCAGGGTGTACCGGCCGATGGCGGTGAACTCGCCCCATACGTCGGTGGACAGGTAGAAGGCGGTCGAGTCCGGTGTCCACGGTCCGGGGGCGAAGTATCCGCTCCCGTGCTCTGCGGTAACACATACGGCTTCGAGGTCGGGATCGGCAAGGTCGACGAGGTAGATGGCAACGTCGGTGTTGGATCGAAGCCCTGCCACCAGCAACCACCGTCCGTCGGGTGAAGTTCGGGCCGGGGTGAAGTTGACTCCATCCGGAGGAATAATGCGGCGTTCGGTGCCGTCCGCCAGGGTCCGGACGAGGATGTCCTGCACAGTGCGGTCACGGTCGTTAGCCGCATAGATCAGATAGCGGCCGTCGGCGTGGAAGGGGACGTCCGCCAAGACTCGTTGACAGTCCGGGCCGGTGCTGATTTCGGTGAGCTCCTGACCGTCTGCACCGATGCGGTAGATGCGGTATTGCTCATCGCCGTTGCGGTCGGCAGTGAAGACCAGGCCCTTGCCGTCAGGCCACCATGCGAACTGCCGCACCGCCTGGCCTTCGAGTCGGGTCAATCGGCGCGGTGGCCCGCCAGCGACCGGAATCGTCCATACGTCAAAGGACCCAGCGGCGTTGCTGCAGTAGGCCACGGTCTCGGCGTCCGGGGACAGTGCCACTTGTCCGCGGAAACGCTCAGTGGGGACGAAGTCCAGGTAGTCGGGCATCGCTGTTGTGCTCCAGAGGGATCGGGTCATTTGATCCAGCCGCGGCGGGCGGCTGCGGCGCCCATCGCTACGCGGCTGGTGGTGCCGAGTTGCTTGCTGATTGCGCTGACGTGCCGCCGCACGCTGCTGGTCTTCAGCCCGATCCGCCGCGAGATCCCGTCATCGGTCATGCCCTGCGCCAACATCCGCAGGATCGACATCTGGACCGGCTTGAGCGGCAGTTGCGGCTCGGTCTCCCCCAGCGGAACCGCGCGCTGCCACAGCAGTTCGAAGTACTCACGCAGGGCGGCGACGATCACCGGGGCTTTGATCAGCAGCGCGCCGGGCAACCCGGTCGGCGTCAGCGGCAGCAACGCCACCGCCTCGTCGGCCAGCTTCATCTTCATGCCGACCTCGGGCAGGACCCTGGCCTCTTCACCGGCCTGGGTGTGCATCTGGATGATCTTGGCTCCGACAGGATGCTCGGCACAAGACGCCTGGTAGATCGTCCGGCTCAAGACGTTGCCTTCGAACGCGGGGAGAGGTGGCATTCCAGCCAGCTCTTCTAGCGGCCGCTCCATCGCGAAGTTCTCCAGGGTCAACCAGTGGCGTCGTGCTGTTCCCAGAAGAGAGCGTGAGGTGTCGGTGATCTCGGTGCGGTCTGTGAGGATTCGCACCAGCTGGTCGGCCTGTCCCTCCATCACTCCCGGGAAAGGGTGCATGTCGACCATGCGCCGCTGGCCATCCAGCAACCGTCGCTGGTCATCGACCAACTTGCGGGACAGCGCAGCAAGCGCCCCTTGAAGGGCCAGATCCGGCGCGGTGGCGACAAGCCGCGCAGGAACCGCCATCCCCAATGGCATGACGTAAGCCAGCCCGGTCTCCTTCAACGCCTCCACGATCTGCGGTCCACCGAGCACCTCGGCGGCTTCGGAGGGCAGGCACCCGTCCGAGCCCAGTAGCCGGGCGTAAGGGACGAGCAGCTCATCGGCGACGATTCCCTTCAGCAGCCTGGTGGCTGTCTGTTCGAGCTCGGTACTCACTCACACCTCCCCTGACAGAGAGTATCGACGTGAGTGAATAGCGTCACAAGTTGTCGGATGAGCGTTTGGTGTCAACGAACAAAGTGACCACCGTCCGCCCCGCCATCACGGCTCGGGGTCTCCGAAGCTGCTGGCGAAGGTGGTTTCCAAGCCTCCAGCACCCATGAATCGGTCGCCGAATCCTGGCCACTTACCACCATGAGGCGTTTCATTCATGCCTCTGAGCTGGCAGAACCCAGTTTGATCAAGGCACCCCACCACCGATCGACCGGAGCGAGAATGAACCGTCTACGCAAGGCCGCCCACTCACCCCTGATCCAGTGGCTCACCCACCTCACCACCCCGGGAGTCAACCCATGCGCGTGCGGTGGATCTGCCTCTGAGCCCTTCCTGGCCCGCGCCTTCAGCCACCCCCAAGGAGCCGGCGTCATAGGCCCCGGCACCCAACGCCTACTTCGGACCGTCCTGGTCGACGCCCTGGCCCGCAGCACAGAGGGATGCGAGGTCGTCATCGCGCGCGCCGACCTGGAGCGCCTATTCGGCGCGGCCTCCTCCCAACTCTCCTCGTACCTCGTCCCTGCCCTGCACATCACCGACACCCTTGAGGACGCGATCGAACACCTTGAGAGCAGGACTCCCCACACCACTGCCGCAGGCTCGGTGGAGCAACCGCAAGTGCTCTGGCTGGCGACGCCGGGAGACGACGCCGACGTCGTCCACCAAACGCTCGAGCGCGAGCCTTCGACAGACCTCATGACGCTGCTCAACGGCCCCTGGCCGTACGGCCCTACCCACTTCGTCACCGTCGACGGCCCCCAACACCCGCCCTGCCGCAACCTCGACCTCCTCACCCGCGACCAGGCAATCGCCAGGCTCTGGGCCCTCGGGTGAGAGAACGGCGGATGCGGTGATCGGGCAGGAGCCAGGTGACCGACACCGTCGGTGAGGATGAGTTTGGGGAGCAGCCAGTTCAGGGCCTCCGAGGACGGCCTCGAATGAGCAGTTGATCTCGATGCTCGTGGTCTTTGCTCGGACGCAAGGGCTATAGCGGACCGGGGAAGACAGGCTGCTTCCGCAGCTGACCAAGTGGTCCTGCGCATCGCCTCCAAGCCGCCTAAGCGGCCTGTATGGACATTAACGACATAGGCCTGTGCACAGTTACCGCTCCGCGGCGTGGTCAGCGGCGCGCGACCCGAGCCGAAAAGATACCGGCAGGGTCACCGGCCACTCTTCTCCTCACCAGGGCGCACCTGCCGGTGAGTACTCCTTACCAATCAGCGCAAGTAACCAACAGCGACAACTCAGGCCTACAACCCCCGGACCAGAGGTTCCTTCGGCGCCCTCAGCGCTCGGCGCCCGCATCGCACTGTTGGTCGGTTGTGCCCAACGAACGTTCTCCTCATTTAACAGCCTGAATTCTCAGGGTTTCATTGTGGCTCGTCAGCAAAACGATCGGAGGATTCCATGAACGCTCTGGCACACACCTCATACGTCCTCTACAGGGCGAGTAGCCAGCGATTCCACGGCGGCCCGCTCACCACCCCAAGCGGGGAAATCGAGGTCTCCCGCAGCCCTCTCGGGCTTCGCGAACCGGACCGCTCGGACAAGGCTCTCTCCACCCGCAGGGAGGCCAGCTTCCTGATCGCCGGACTCAGGGACCCGCTGGGCAGTGTCGTCATCAGTCCAGTCGCGCACGGTCGTTCCCTCAGTGCCGAGGCCCTCACAAGCAAGGTCGGCGTGTCCTGGATCCGCGCAACCAGCCCTGTCGGGATCCAGCGCCGGCGGTCTGAGCCAGGCGTGTCTCGGATGCTGGATCAGATCGCCTAGGCGCGTTAGCGGGAAGGGCTCCCGCTACCTACCCCTCGGCCAGGCGTCGTCTGGCCGAGGGGTGCGTCTCAGCCTTGGCCCACCCGATTTCGACGTGGCGAAATCGGGGATGGTCAACTCGCGGCCGACTGGGAACGGTGTGTCGAGCCGGGCGTCGTGAAGAGTGTCGTCGTGTGCAGTCGACTGCCTGTGGGTGTGAATCCTGGTAAACGGTGTCGCGCTCACCAGGTGAGGCCGGGGCATGATGGGCCACTATGCCGCCCTCACCATCGTCGTCAGCTCAAGCGGCGCGCGAGCGCTTGGGAAGCCAGCTCCGAGATCTCCGCCGGGCCAGGCGTATCTCGGGCCGAGCCTTCGCAGCCTCGGCGGGGTGGAAGTCCGCGTCCCAGGTGTCCATGATCGAGATGGGCCGCCGAACGATCTCGGCGGAGCACGTGCGGTTGTGGTGCTCGATCTGTGGAGCGTCCGAGCGCCGGACCGAGGAACTGCTCGCCGAGCAGGCGGCGGTCGCGGGGATGTGGATCCCGTACGAGCAGCTGAATCGTGGTGGCCTGCCGGCGGCGCAGAGATCGATCCGGCAGCAGTACGAGGAGCTGGTGCTGGCCCGGTCGTACCAGCCGAAGGTGTTTCCCGGCATGCTGCAGACGCCGGCTTACACTCGGGCGGCACTGACCGGCGTGATCGTTGAGCAGGCGGTGCAGACGTCGGATCCGGATGGTGAGGTCGAGCTGGCGGTGGCCGAACGGATGGATCGGCAGAGTCTCCTCAGCCGCCCGGATGCCCGCTGGTACTTCCTGCTGGAGGAGCCGGTGCTGTGGTACCGGCCGTATCCGGCCGACGTGCACCGCGATCAGCTACGGCACCTCCTGGAGGTGCGGCGGCGGCCGAACGTGTTCCTGGGAATCATCCCGGCCGGCACCTTCCGGCATGGTGTTCACCCGGAGGAGGCGTTCGACATCACCGACGGCCACCTGGTGACCGTGGAGCTGGTGTCGGGCTACCTGTCGGTGACGCAGCCAGCGGAAGTCGCGCTTTACGTGGCCGCATGGAAGCGGCTGTGGGCACTGGCGGAGACAGGTGAGGCGGCGACGGGACGGGTCCGCGCCGCGCTCGACCGGCTGGGCGATCAGGAGGGGGTGTAGTCGTCGTGCGGGATGCCGCGTTCCCACAGCATCTCGAACATGCCGACGATGGGCAGGACCTTGCGCGGGTCGGCCACGTACTCCATCCGGCCGGTGTCGGTGCCGTCGCCTGCGGTGAAGTTGTAGGCGATGAGGCGCTGGTCGTACATGAAGAAGTCGGCGACGGGATGCGGCAGGTCGTAGGCCAGGTGGCGGGGCAGCCACCGCAACTCCTCCCCGGCTTTGAGGTTGCCGTAGCTGATGGCATGTTCCCAGCGGATGTAATCGCTCACCGGCTCGGACACGATCCGCAGTCGACGGAATCGGACACCGCGGGCGACAGCGCCCCCGACCAGGTCGATCCAGGCGCCCCATTGGTAAGTGGTGTCGCCGTCCTCCAGCCATTTCATGAAGGCCGGGTCCGTCTGGTCGTACGTATCGCGGGCTTCGAGGTGGACGACGGATCGTTCGGTTCCGGCCAGTAGTTCCTCGAAGGCCGGTTCCCCGGGGCCGTCCCTGCCCGGCTCGTAGTCGTCGGTGAGGGCTTCGAGGAGGCTCTGTTTGAGGTTCGCCGGTGTCCAGATCGCGACCTCGTCGTCAGCGATCGATGTGTGTCGGCCCAGCCGAGCGAGGGTGGCGGGGTCGGTGACCCGGCGTCCGACCTGGAGGACGTCACCGGTGCCGGGGACCACGAGGACCGCCGGGCATTTGTTGGCGGGCGAGTCGTCGTCGATCCCGACGAAGTCGACGTCGCCGGACGGCGGGGTGTTGGGCTTTTCGGCCGGTTCGTGCATGAATGGCTCCCAGCTAACATTCGCTTCACCTGGTTCCCCCCGACCTTGACCCCCACCCCGGTCGGCGGTCAACCCCGCCGGACAGCGCACGGGTGTGAATGTGTGTGAACTTTCTGGCGCCTACGAGAACTGTCGGCGAATCTCCTTGCCATGGCCGCAAAGCCGATAGTGAGGAGCCGGTGGGCTCCGGAAGGGTATGGAGAGCCGATGACCATCCGAGAGTCCATGGAAAGCGACGAGTTCGACCTGGACATCAGTGTTCTGGAGTCCGGCGACGCATCAGCCGACCTCATCGTCCTCACCGACGACGGGTGTGGCAGTACGTGTTCCAGCCCGTGCGCGACCAACGTCGTCTGACCGCGCTCTGACGTTGAGGTTCGGGCTCCGGCCCATGCCCGGAAAGGTTGTTCGGGGCATGGGCCGGAGCCTGGCAGAACGCTGCCCCGAAGGCGAGATGATGGCATCAAGCGGTGGAAAGCGCCTGTATCGGTGCGCTGAGACGGCGATGGTTCGTGCCGCTCCTCACTCGGCATTGGAATTGCCGGAATGGCCGGATCTCACCGGCAACTCACCGGAACACGTCGCCGGTTGGCGTGCGTGGCTCCTGGCGATCTGGAGGCTGGACGAGATCGCCGAAGCCATAGAACAGGCCAGCCCGGCACTGGCTCGGCAGGTTGCGGTGGTGTGCTCGACCTCGACCACGGATGCCCGAAGGGCACGGCGCACGGTGCTGTCGGTCGTGCGATACGTGCTCCGGATGACGGGCAGAGCTACACCTTTCGGGCTTTTCGCCGGAATCGCACCGGCCGGTTTTAGTGCCCGGCCGGTGGTCGAGTGGGGTGAGGACCATCAGGTCGTCGCACGGGTCGGCGCGAGCTGGATCAGCGAGGTCATCGCCCAGTTGGAAGGCATCCCGGAACTGTTGCGGCGGCTACCGCTGATGGCTAATCCCATGGCATTCGTGCGGGGCGGTCGCCTGGTCGTCCCTTACCCGCCCGGGCGGCGAGCAGGTCAACGCTCCCCCTCGGAAGTATCGCTGCGGTGGACCACGCCCGTGCGGATCGCGATGGAGACGGCCCGTACTCCGGTCCCGTTCGACGGAGTGGCGGCCGCGGTCGCCGCCGCGTTCCCGGCGACGCCGCAGTCCGAGATCGAGAAGCTGATCAACAGCCTGCTGGATCAGGGCGCTCTCATCAGCAGCCTGCACGCTCACTCCACCACGCTGGATCCCTTGGGGCATGTCGTGGAGCAGATGGAGAAGGCCGGGGCAGGCGAATTGCGGCAAGTCGCGGACTTCTTGGATCAGCTGCGCGAGATCCATGCGGGCCTTGCCGAGTACGCCCGGCTCACGACCTCTACGGATCGCCGGAAGGCCCGCCCCGCCCTCGCGGAGTGCATGGCGCGCCTGGCAACGAACACGGACTCAGCCCCTGTGGTGGACATGCGGGTCGATTGCTCGCTGAGCTTGCCCTTCCAGGTGGCCCGGGAGGCCGAAGCTGCCACGTCGGTGTTGGCACGCCTGACCGAGTTCCCGGCAGGCTCGCCTGGCTGGCGGAGCTATCACAACCGTTTCTTCGAGCGGTACGGGATCGGTTCGCTCGTGCCGCTGCGGGACCTGGTGGATCCCGATGTGGGTTTAGGGTTTCCCGCCGGTTACCTGGATGGCGAGCCGGAAGCACGCGAGCCGGTGACCGCCAGGCAGTTGCGGCTGCTTGCCTTGGCGCAGGCTGCGGCCCTGGACGGCTGCGAGGAGGTCGTGCTGGATGAGGACCTGATCGGTGAGCTGGAGATCGGCACCAAAACCCAGATCCTGGTGCCGCCGCATCTCGAGCTCCGTTTCCACCTTCGGGCGGCCTCCCGGGAGGCGCTGGCTCGCGGACACTTCCAGCTAACGGTCGTGGGACCTTCTCGCGGCATCGGCACGACAACCGGCCGGTTCATCGGCTTGCTGAGCCCTGGCGACCGGGCCAAGGCCGCTGCGGTATTCGACCGGCTGCCGGTCAGCGAACCGCAGGCAGTGGCGGTTCAGCTGTCCTTTCCGCCGCTCAACTCGGGCGACGCTCATGTGGCTCGGACGCAGGAGTTCCTCGCCGCCACGATCAGTCTCGCGGAGCACCGTTCTGCGGGGCCCCAGGTGATCGGGGTGGACGACCTGGTGGTCGGCTGCGACCGGCGCCGTCTCTTCCTGCTTTCGCGGTCACGCGGGCAGCGCCTGGAGCCGGTGGTTCCGCACGCGCTCGATCTGCGGGCGCATACTCCCCCGCTGGCGCGCTTCCTCGCCGAGATCGCCAGGTCCCAGTCTGCGGTCGTGTCCCACTTCTCCTGGGGTCCGGCTGGGCGGATGCCGTTCGTGCCCCGGCTTCGGATCGGCCGCACGGTCCTTTCGCCGGCTCGCTGGCGCTTGCGCCGTTCGGACCTACCCGACCGCCATGCGCCGTGGCCCCAGTGGTGGGACGGCATGTGTCGTTGGCGGGACCGCCGTTGCGTCCCGGACGCCGTCACCCTCACCGATGGGGACCAGGCCCTACCTCTGGACCTATCCCAACCCGCGCACCTGGCGGTGCTGCGCGCATACGTTGACTCGACCGGCGTCGCCCTGTTGAGCGAAGCGGCGACCGGGAACGGCTGGTTCGACGGCCACGCCCACGAGATCGTCGTGCCAATGACCGCGGTCGTAGCAGGCGGATCGGCAAGGGGACCGCGAGTCCCGGCCCCTCGACCGCAGCGTCGGGATCACGGGCAACTGCCGGGGGCGTCCCGGATGCTGCTGGTCAAGCTCTACAGCAGTTCCGAACGGCACCCTGAGATCCTCGGCCGCTACCTACCGGACCTGCTCGCTCGGTGGGCGACTCCGCCCAAGTGGTGGTTCCTGCGCTATCGCGACCCGCTCCCGCATCTACGGCTGCGCATCGCACTCGACGACCTCACCGAGTTCGGACCTGCTGCCAAGCGCGTCTCCGCGTGGGCCGCGCTTCTGCGACGCGAAGGGCTTCTCAGCGAGGTGCAGTTCGCCACCTCCTACCCCGAGACCGGCCGGTGGGGCAGTGGAACGGTGTTGGAGGCGGCCGAGGAGGTCTTTGCCGCAGACTCTCGTGCACTGGCCGTGCAGTTCGCTCAGATGGCCGGGTCGTCCCCGCAGGCGCTGACCGCAGCGAACCTTGTCTCCATCGCGGCCGGGTTCAGCGGCAGCCCGCAGAGTGGCATGGACTGGCTGATCCGGCACGGGAAGGTCGATGCCGCCTGCCCCCTGGAACGGCCAGTACTCCGCGAGGCGGTCCGCCTGGCCGACCCGAAGGACGGCTGGGCAGCGCTGCGTGCGGTCCCCGGCGGCGACATCGTCCTGGCCGCCTGGTCCGAACGCGACCGAGCGCTGGTCCGCTACCGGGACCGGCTACGCAGCGCCGAGGACTTGAACCCCGACCTCGTCCTGGATTCGCTGCTCCACGCCCATCACATCCGGGCCGCCGGGCCGAACAAGAACGACGAACACATCTGCGTGCGGCTGGCCCGCGCCGCCGCGCTGGCATGGACAGCAAAGCGGTCGTCAGCGGCAGGACGGTGAGGTGAACGTGGCCGACCAAACTGTAGTCACGCCGGCCAGCGCCCAGGCTGGAGCAGCGCTCGCCGCCCGAATCGCTGACCACCTGGCCTCGCCGCAGGCCGTGCGCGCTACCGTCCCGGCCCACGGCTGGTGGCCTCAGTCGCTGGCCTACGGTGCGGCCGGGATCGCGTTGCTCCACATCGAGCGCGCCCGTTTGGGCGAGGGCTCCTGGCAGCGTGCTCACGATTGGCTCGCCTGCGCCGCTGCTGAACCCGCCTCAACAGGGGCGGGCAGCCACCTGTACTACGGGGCACCGGCTCTCGCCTTCGCATTCGACGCTGCGGCTGACCGGCCTGGACGTTATGCCCGCGCCCTGGAGACCCTTGATCGGCACATCGCCGCTGTCGCCCGCTCTCGACTGGACGAGGCCCACGCGCGGATGGATCGCGGCGGGCTGCCCGCGCTGGCCGAGTTCGACGCCATCCGCGGGCTGACCGGCATGGGGGCTCTGCTGCTGCGGCGCACCGTCCACCATGGCGATGTTCACGCCGACCTGGTCCGGGCCATCCTGGATTACCTGGTCCGGCTCAGCGAACCCGTGCGGCGCCATGGGGACCTCCTTCCCGGCTGGTGGAGCGATCTGGCCCCATCGGGCAGACGGTCCTCGCAGTACCCGAGCGGGCACGCCAACAACGGCGTCGCTCACGGCATCGCCGGTCCGCTGGCTCTCCTGGCCTTGGCCTCACTACGCGGCATCACCGTCAGCGATCAACGGGCAGCGATCGAACGGATCTGCGCCTGGCTCGACCTGTGGCGGATCGAGGGACGGGACGGTCCGCGCTGGCCGTACTGGATCACGCTCAGCGAGCTGGAGTCTGAACGTCCCAGCCCTGGTCCCTCGCGTCCCTCCTGGTGCTACGGCGTCGCAGGTTCAGCGCGCGCCCAGCAACTCGCCGCTCGGGCCACCGGCGACACCGGACGCCAGCGCATGGCCGAAGAGGCGCTGCTACATGCCATGACGGCCCGGATTCCGCTCGCCGCGACCACCGACCTGTCACTGTGCCACGGCTTCGCCGGCCTGGCGCACATCGTCCAACTCGCCGCGGCAGATGCGATCACGCCAGGCCTGCGCGAGTGCTTGCCCCGCCTTCTAGCACCGATCGAATCCACCACGCCGGACACCTTGATGGCCTGCGGCGCCGGACTTCTAGAAGGCACCACCGGCGTGGCGCTTGCTCTGCTCGCCCAGGTCAACGGAGCCACCCTGTCCGGCTGGGACTCCTGCTTCCTGATCACCTGACCTCGTCCACCTGAAGGGAGACCGGCTGGATGACAGCCCAGCAGTGGCCGCAGCACGTCATCACATTCGCCGACTGGCGCAGCGCCGAGCCCATCGTGCTGGAGCATCTGCTGCCCGCGCTCGAAACCTCGCAGAGCGGGGAGCCGCACGGGTGGTCGTTCGTGCGCAAGTACCCGACCTGGCGGCTACGGCATCACCCGACCACAGACCACGGCCTGCGGAGACTGGATCGGGCGCTGGACATGATGCTCTCCTACGGCTTGATCGAAGGCTGGACGCCCGGCATCTACGAGCCGGAGACCACCGCTTTCGGAGGCGCTGCGGGCATGGATGCCGCCCACGCGCTCTTCCACCACGACAGCCGTCTCGTCCTTCAGCATCTGGCCCCGTCCGGTCTCCCCCGCAGGAATCCGCCAGAGCTCGGGCGGCGCGAGTTCGCCGTGCTGCTCCCGAGCGTGGCGATGCGGGCCGCGGGCCTGGACTGGTTCGAGCAGGGCGACGTCTGGGCCAAGGTCGCCGAGCAACGACCCACACCGCAGAACCAGCCCGGCTCCCGGCGGCTCTCGCACGCCGTGCACCGGCTCATGACCGTCGAGGCGGGCTCGTCCAGCACTTTGACGACCACGGGCAGGCTTGCGCCGCTGGCCGACTGGGTCGCCGCCTTCGAGCACCTCGGTCAGCGGTTGGCCGATCTCAACCACCTGGGCCGACTGGAACGCGGTCTGCGAGCCGTCCTCGCCCACCACGTGATCTTCCACTGGAACCGCATGGGCCTGTCCCACCAGGAGCAGGCCACCTTGGCCGTACTAGCGAAAGAAGAAGTCATGGGAACAACCGGACAGCGTCCCGTGTCCGCCTCTGGCACAGGTCCGCTGAACACTACGGTGGCCCGCGTGAGCAACGACACGATCGAGGCCGCCTCCGCCGAGCCTCTGCGCCACGCCCTGGTCAACCAGCTCATGGAGCACGGGCACATCCGCACCGGCCGCGTCGAAGAGGCGATGCGCACAGTCCCCCGCCACATGTTCGTGCCGCAAGCTCCCCTGGAAAAGGCGTACGCGAACGCCACGGTAGACATCAAGCTCGACGCCGGCGGCGCGTCGATCAGCTGCGCCTCCCAGCCCGACATCGTCGCCATGATGCTGGAACAGCTCCAGGTCGAACCAGGCCACAAGATCCTGGAGTTGGGGGCCGGAACGGGCTACAACGCCGGTCTGCTCGCCTACCTGGCCGGCCCGACCGGCCACGTCACCACCATCGATGTGGATGACGACATCGTCGAGGGCGCCCGCACCTCACTGGCCGCCGCCGGCATCGACAACGTCACCGTCATCCTCGGCGACGGCGCTCTCGGCCACGCCGACAACGCGCCCTACGACCGCGTCATCGCCACGGTCGGCGCACACGCAGTCCCCCATGCCTGGCTCGACCAGCTCGCCCCGGGCGGAAGGCTCCTCACACCGCTACGGCTGCGCGGCACCGTCGCCCGCTCCATCGCCTTCGAACAGCAGGACGGCGCCTGGCGCAGCGTCAGCAGCGAAATGAACACTTTCATGCCGCTTCGCCAAGGCATCGCCGACGATCCACGGCGCCTGGTTCCCGTGACCTCCGACGGCACGGTCACCCTCGTGACCAGCGGCGACCAAGAGGTCGATGCCGAAGCGCTGGGCGATGTCCTGCACCAGCCCGCCTCCCAAGTCTGGACCGGCGTCACATTCGGTGGCCAGGAGTCGGCCGAGTGGCTGGAGCTATGGCTGGCCTGCACAATGCGCAACGGTCTGAACCGCATGCCCGCCAAACCCCAAGCCATCGAAAGCGGCCTGCTCACCGCCCCCTACCCCAGCTCCACAGCCTGCTTCGACCAGGCGGCACTCACCTACCTGACCCGCCGCAAGGCCACCCGCGCCGCCCCGGACGGCGCCAGCCTGTACGAGTTCGGCGTCATCGGCCACGGTCCCGGCAGGGGCGCCCTGGCCGAGCAGGTAGCAGAGGCCGTCCGCACCTGGGACAATGAGTACCGCGGACGCGAGGTCACCTTCGAGATCCAGCCGCTCGACAGCCCGCCTCCCGCCCAGCGCCCCGGCCGTTTCACCTTCTCCAACGCCCTCAACCGGATCCTCATCGAGTGGCGATGAGATGGACGTCGCCGCGATAGCCCAGCGCTTCCCACTGGTCGCCCGCCCCCGCCCGACCTGCCCGCCCCTCGCCGAGCGGGTCGGTCAACTCCGCGAAATGGCCCTCAGCGCTCACACAGAAGGCGACCGAGCGTCGGCCGCTGCTGTACAGAATATGGCCGCCCTGATCGCCAGCGACTGCGGCCTGCACGACCTGGCACGGACCCTGTGTTGGCAGCACTTCGACACCTATCTCAGCCACTGGCCCCTCGATGCACCAACAGCCCGGCATGCCCTGGAACCCCTGGTCAACATCGCCCGCCTGCTGATTCGCACGCGCGATGCCAACGGAGCCCACGATCTACTCAACGCCCTCTTCCACGCGGTCAGCGCCCACGGCGACGCGGTGATCGACGGCCGCTCCGTATCCTTCCGCTACCTCACCAACACCGAAGAGAACCACCGCACGCTCCTCGAATGGTTGTGGACAGTCCTGCTCGCCGACGGCACCCGCGCCCTGACCAGCGCCGGCCGGTGGCAAGAGGCCCTCGCTTACGTGCAGCAGCACAAGGGGATCGGCCGCCGACTGCTGGACGGTCGACAGGTCGCCGTCCTCGCCCAACTACACGCCGGCGATCCCATCACCGCGTTGAAGACCATCAGCCAGAGCGACACTGCCGAGCTATGGGAACGCGCGGTGGCCGCCTGCCTCACCGCCCTGTGCACCACCCGCACCGACCAGCCGGCGAACGCCGCGGTCACCACCATGATCGACCACTACCTCAGCCTTCCTCCCAGCCCGGACGTCGTCCTGTTCCAAGTCCGCCTGGGCCTGACCGTCGCAGACATCGCAGGCATCACCAGCCAACAGCGCGAAGACGAACGAGCCACGGACCGGCTCGTCGAACAAGCCCTCACCTCTGAAGACGGATACGCCGCCCAAGAGGTCATCAACAACCGGAGCAGCCGTACGCACCTGACCGTCGAGCATGAGCGCGCTCTATCCGCAGCCGTACGATCAGCCGGACTCGACCACAAAGCCATCCCTCAACCCCTCATCACCGACCTCCTCAAAGCCGCCGAAGCAGCCCAGGAAGTCACCACGCGCCAACGGAACGCCTCGAACCATGCCACGCATGGGTGAAGTTGTCGGCCGCGTGGACGGCGAGCAAGGCCGGCACGAACGACCGGAACGGTTCGCCGACTTGATGCGGTCGTTCAGGCGCCGACGACGCCGGGCTGCAGCGGAAAGGGCAGGATCGACCGGTGCCCCAGCACGGAGGCCGGCCTCCAGCCATCCGCGGAGCATTCCGACGCCGCAGGGAACCCAGATGGCCGTGGCGGTCGCTGACGACGATCGTCCTCGGACAGGAACTGGACCTGTCGGTCACCGTCGCCGAGCTTGGCTGGCCCCCTGACGACCTGGAGTGTGCCCCCGCCACGACCTGGCATCCAGACCGCATGGACTCCCGCGAGGACCTTGCGCATCCCCGCCTGTGCGGGGCCGAGACGCCGAACATTGCGCCGTACTCCTCCAGCCACGGACCATCCCCGCGCGTGCGGGGCCGAGAGGTAGGCGCCGGCGAGCGTGGGGCCCTTGATCGGACCATCCCCGCGTGTGCGGGGCCGAACGCTTGGCGACGCTGGGGAACTTGTGGGCGTACAGACCATCCCCGCGTGTGCGGGGCCGAACGCTTGGCGACGCTGGGGAACTTGTGGGCGTACAGACCATCCCCGCGTGTGCGGGGCCGAACGCTTGGC
>NZ_JBEUPD010000027.1:0-63634 GCF_040492135.1 Actinomadura sp. NPDC000600 | reverse complement strand
GCGACGCTGGGGAACTTGTGGGCGTACAGACCATCCCCGCGTGTGCGGGGCCGAGCTGCTGGCGTGCCCGTGGATCGCGAGCGTGGTCGGACCATCCCCGCGCGTGCGGGGCCGAGACCAGCGCCACCGTGCGCAGCAACGTGGCGGAGGGACCATCCCCGCGCGTGCGGGGCCGAGAGCGCCCGCATCGCCAGCCACATCTCGTCGCGCGGACCATCCCCGCGCGTGCGGGGCCGAGCGCGTGACGATGGTGTGCAAGTCGGCCCCGCCAGGACCATCCCCGCGCGTGCGGGGCCGAGGTCGCGGCCTGATAAGCGCCGTACTCCTTCTGGGGACCATCCCCGCGCGTGCGGGGCCGAGTCCATGACGCGCGCCTGCCCGGTCGACACCGCCGGACCATCCCCGCGCGTGCGGGGCCGAGCCGCTCGTGTGGGAGCACGGGCCACCTCCGTAGGGACCATCCCCGCGCGTGCGGGGCCGAGGTCCACACGTAGAACCCCAGACCCGGCGCGTACGGACCATCCCCGCGCGTGCGGGGCCGAGGTCCTCGGGACGGTGGCGCTCGTCCCCGCCGTGGGACCATCCCCGCGCGTGCGGGGCCGAGGGGCGAGGATCGGCAGCAGACCTGTGATCAGGCGGACCATCCCCGCGCGTGCGGGGCCGAGACGGTGACCTCGTAGCCGGTGACCTCGTCGCCCGGACCATCCCCGCGCGTGCGGGGCCGAGGGTGGGACGTGTCGGACGGGCAGCCGCGGCGGCGGACCATCCCCGCGCGTGCGGGGCCGAGCTGCTTGGCCCGGCCGGCGGCATCCTGGGCTACGGACCATCCCCGCGCGTGCGGGGCCGAGAGCGTGCCGTTTCTCGAGGGGCACATCCCGTGCGGACCATCCCCGCGCGTGCGGGGCCGAGATGCGCCGCGCGGTGAGCGCGCCCGGCCCGCAGGGACCATCCCCGCGCGTGCGGGGCCGAGTGATCAACTGCAAGGCGTTCCCCTTCCGGTGTGGGACCATCCCCGCGCGTGCGGGGCCGAGGGCATCCTCACCGGAACGCTCGCGCTCGCCGCGGGACCATCCCCGCGCGTGCGGGGCCGAGGTCCCGCATCTGTGACCGCGTGGCGTCCGGGTGGGACCATCCCCGCGCGTGCGGGGCCGAGTCCATGGGGGCGGGGTCGGCGTACCTGCGGGGCGGACCATCCCCGCGCGTGCGGGGCCGAGGAGGTCGTCATCGCCTCCTGGAGGCGGTACGGCGGACCATCCCCGCGCGTGCGGGGCCGAGCCGAGCACCTTGTCGAGCAGGCCCTTGGCGGACGGACCATCCCCGCGCGTGCGGGGCCGAGGCCGGGCCCACCACGAAGAAGAGAGACACATCGTGGGACCATCCCCGCGCGTGCGGGGCCGAGGCCGTAGTCGGGTGATCGGGGTCATGGGGTCACGGACCATCCCCGCGCGTGCGGGGCCGAGGCGGTGGCGACGAGGGTTGGCGAGTACCCGCGAGGACCATCCCCGCGCGTGCGGGGCCGAGTTGAGTTCGGCAGGGACCATGGGTCAGACCTGCGGACCATCCCCGCGCGTGCGGGGCCGAGGTCGTCATGGTCCCCCGCATGACGCCCGCCCGAGGACCATCCCCGCGCGTGCGGGGCCGAGTACCTGAGTTCGAGCGCCGCCTACCCGATCGAAGGACCATCCCCGCGCGTGCGGGGCCGAGGCCGGTGAGGGTGCTGCGGGTGACGCCCAGCGCGGACCATCCCCGCGCGTGCGGGGCCGAGAGCGACCTGCTCGTGGCGACGATCCCCAGCGCCGGACCATCCCCGCGCGTGCGGGGCCGAGCGGCCGGTGGTCGGGCCGACGTCGGCGGTGACGGGACCATCCCCGCGCGTGCGGGGCCGAGGTCGTGAACGCCAGACGTTCACCGGTCGCGTTGGGACCATCCCCGCGCGTGCGGGGCCGAGGCGGCCACGTCCACACCCAGCCGCACCCACGCCGGACCATCCCCGCGCGTGCGGGGCCGAGGCGTTGCGGTGCCAGCCGGGCGGGGTGCCGCCGGGACCATCCCCGCGCGTGCGGGGCCGAGACGACCTGACCGACGCCGTGCTCGTCGGGGAGCGGACCATCCCCGCGCGTGCGGGGCCGAGGTATGGCGTCTCTACCCGATGGACAGATCAGAGGGACCATCCCCGCGCGTGCGGGGCCGAGGCTTGTTGACCTGCGGTGTTATCTCGGGGTGGGCGGGTTTTCATTCAGTTGGTTTCGACGACGGGCGGAGAGGATGAGGCCGTCGAAGTCGACGGGTTTCCAGCAGTCCTTTCCTGCCGTGCGGACGGACCAGCCTTGTTCGTTGGCGGCCGGTTCGACGAGGATCGCTTGGCCGTCACCGATGCGGGTTGCGAGCAGGTCCCAGATGCGATCGCGGATGCGGCGGCTGGGGTTGCCGACGAATACTCCGGCGTGTACTTCGACCATCCAGCGGGTGAGGTGGCCGCGGAGCCCTTCTGGGGCTGCGACGAGGACGATGACGGTCGTCATGTTGTGGCGTCGCTGGTGGGAGGTTCGAACTCGGGGCCGATGATGGCGAGGTGCTGGTCGCCCATACCTGGCGAGATGAGGTCTTCGCTTCCGGACCAGTTCACGCCACCGGAGACTGCTCCGGCCTGCTCGTCCCAGAGTTGGTTGATGTCCTCGTCGATGGGGAGTCGGGTGGCTTCGGCTGGGGCGAGCAGCGTTTTGACGTCGTGAACGATGCGTCCGAGGAGGCGGTTTTCGGCGATGAGGTCGCGGAGTCCGGTTCGAGCGTCGCGTTCCTCGGTGAGTCCTTGGGCCGCTAACTCGAAGGCGAGAGGGATGGTGTATTCGGCTTTGTAGAGGTCGGCGATGTCCAGGACGAAGGAGATCGCTGAGCCGGTGTGGACGAAACCGAGGCCGGGGCTGGCGCCCAAGCCGACGATGACGGCATGGCAGATGCCGTAGAGGGCGGCGTTGGCGGCTGACAGGAGGCGGTTGAGGTCGTCGCCGGCGGCGTGGGCGTCTCCGGCTTTGTATTCGCGGCGACTCCAGGCGACGCCGGTGCGTTGGGCGTGGGTCTGGTAGAGCTTGCGGATGCGGGTTCCTTCTCGGCCGCGTAGTTGCTGCATGGTCGAGGTGGAGACGTCTTCGCCGGGGAAGCGCATGGCGTACATGGCGCGGGCGACGTTGAGGCGTTCTTTGGGTCTGGTGACCAGGTAGGCCTGTTGCTGGAGGAGGCCTGCGCCGCGTGCGGGGCCGAGTCCGGTGGCGTAGAGGCGGACGCCTTGTTGGCCGACCCAGCAGATGGCGGTGCCTGAGTCGCCGAGCAGGTTGACGGCGCCGTGGGTGATGCGGGTGCCGGGGCCCAGGAGGAGGACGGCAACCAGGGCGGCGGGGATACGGACGGTTTCGCGTTTGTTGATGACCACGACGGCGTTTTCGTCGCGGTCGACGTGGCTGCGTTCAACGTAGACGCTGGAGACCCGGTCTTGGAGGCGATGCAGGTCGTGCGGGTGGGCCTTCCACCAGATGTCAGCCATTCGGCCGCCTGGAGGGCGCGAGGGTGAGCAGGCCGCAGCCGTAGGCCTTCGCCGGCCCGACGCCGTTGAGCAGGGCGCGGGCGAGGAGGTCGGTGTCGGTGACCTGGAGCCGTCCTTGGAATGTGGCGACGTGCAGGACGACCTGCCGCCGTTTCTTGTTGAAGGAGACGCGGTCGCGGTGGATGATCCGCACGTCGGGGGCCGGTGTGGACTCGTCCAGGGGATGGATCGGCAGGCCGGGGTCGGTGCGGGCGTCGGGGATCTGGAATCCGTATCCGGCGGTGCGTTTGAGCAGCCAGTTGAGCTGGTGTGCGTAGGTGCGGTGGCCGGTGCGGACGGAAGAGCGGCGCTGCCGTGTCTTGGGATCTTCTGCGCTGGCTGTATCGCCGTTTCTTGGGGGGCGGGGCATGTTCTGGACGGGGTTGGCGGTGAGCCGGAAGGTGAACTCGCGGCCGATGGCCAGTTGGGCCAGCAGCGGGGTGTAGTCGGCGATGTCGTAGTGTCCGCCGTCGTCGGCGGCGGGCCATCCGGCGGCTTCGACGAGGTGGGTCCAGTCGGGTTTGCTGCGGGTGAGGGCGATCAGGTGGGGGCGGTGGGGGTTGTCGGTGTCCAGCCGCCACAGGAGGCGTTCGGTGTCGGGGGTGGCGGGGATGGCGGCGCAGACGTGGCTGTGCATGGTCTGCGGGTTGGACAGCAGTTCGCGGGACTGCTGCCGCAGGGGGTTGATGCGGATGCGGGACAGATAGGTCATGGTCGGTTCACCAGCCCAGGAGCGCGAAGGGGTCGTGGCCCGCGCCGGTGGGCTCGTCGGGGTCGGAGAATCCTGTGGGGGCTGAGACCCAGGAGTGGGTGACGCGCCGGCTGGTGAAGCGGCGGTCGCGCAGGGAGAACGACAGGGGGACGTCGTGGACGACGTCGTCACCGTCGGGGGTCTCGATGGTCACCGGTAGGTCGATGTGGGGCGGGCGGCCGTGGCGGCGTTGGAACTCGCGGCGAGCGGCGTGCCCAGCCTGCCAGTCCTGGTCTCGGAGGGCGTCGTTGAGCGTGCCGGTGTGCAACCCGAGGACGATCGGATGGGTGGGCGGGCACGAGCGCCGTCCGAGCGCGAGCGGGAACGCCGGTCGCCGTAGGGCGGCGGCCAGGGAGTCCACTAGATCGGCGGTGCCGGCGGCACCGACGACGAAGACAGCGTCTTGCAGGTAGTAGCGCTGGGTGACGTGGGTGTACTTGACGGGCGACGTGGGCTTCTGGACGCCTTTGGCGTTGACGGCCGCCTGCGGGAGTGGACGGCCGCGGTAGTCGCTGACGGTGTGGTAATCGCGCAGCAGTGTCCCGGCCTGATCGACGCGGACGCCGAGGGCCAGGTCGAGAAGCTCGCCGGGGGCGTCCTCACGGCGCCGGCCTTGTGCGGCGGCCAGCAGTCCAAGGATGCCGGATTTGGTGGGTTCGGGTCGGGTCTCGCGCCGGTTGAAGCGGCTCTGATCGCCCCAGGACTGCAAGGGGCCGGCGAGCCGCAGGATCAGGACCCGCTGTTGGTCTGCCATGGCGGTGGTCCTCAGCTCCACGTCCGGGCCAGGGTCTGGTCCAGGCCTTGCAGCATCTCCTCGAAGGGCAGGTTGTCGCCGAAGGCGCGGGCGATGTCGTCGTCGGCGTCGCCGTCGAAGGCGTGCGAGACGGCGGCGTGGGCGGGCTCATCACCCCACTGCCGGACCGAGCGCAGGTATTCGCGGGCCAGGCGGCCCGCCGACTCGGCGGCGACGCCGAGCGCGGCGCCGGAGGGGTCGGTGGCAGGGACGGGGCGTTCGAACGCCGAGACCAGGTTGACGGGCTGGTCGCGGCGGACGACCACGGCGACCAGGCTGGGCCGGGTGCGGTGAGCGAAGGAGGTGATGTGTCCGGTGGGCATGGACAACGCGAACGCCCGGCCGAAGTGGTGGACTGCGTCCAAGGCGGCGTCTTTGGAGCCGATGTTGTCGATCAGCTGGTGAACGCCGACGGTGGCGTAGCGGTAGAGGGTGGCGGAGTTGAAGCCGATGTTGCCGATCATTCCGGCGCCGGTGTCGTCGGACTCGTTGGCGTCGTCGACCGCGGTGTAGTAGTCCGATTCCAGTTCGACGCGGTGGGTCGACAGCGCGTGGGCGACCTGGGCGGCGGCGTCGACGTTGAGGGAGGGGATGTCGGCGACCATCCGTCCGAACAGGGCGACGCCCATCGGGTGGCTGGTCTTGAGCTCCTCGGCGATCTTCAGGCCTTTGACGGCGGCCGTCAGGTCGTCGTCGGACGCGGCGGCCAGGTCGGTGGCGCGGTCGGCGATCAGGTCGACGATGCGGTCGAGTTGGCCGCCGCCGTAGTACAGCAGGTAGGCGGTGTCGCCGGCCTTGCGTCCAGCTTTGATGCCCAGCGGTTCCAGCAGCGCTCCGGCCAGCCGCTGAGCCTGTTCGGCCTCCAGGCCGGTGCGGCCCTTGAGTCGTTCGGACAGCTGCTTGGCGATCTGCTTGGTGCGGGTCGACTGGTCGGCTTCGGGCAGGTGGCGGTCGAACTCGAGGCGGGTCGCGCGCTTCCAGGCTTGGGAGGACACGCGGGAGCGCCGGACGCCGCCGAAGAACGCCTCCTTGGGGTTGCCCTGGTCGTCGCGGTTGAGGTTCGCCGGCGGGACGGTCTGCAGGATGTGGAACTCGACGTACTGCTGCTTGGGCATGGGGGCTCCAGTAGTGATGGTCTTGGGGGTGAGGTGGCGCGGCTCGCCGATCAGGACGCGGCGTCGGCGCCGGGCTGGGGGCGTTCGCCGGGTGCGCCTTTGTCGTCGTTCTGAGTCCAGACTTGGTAGTCCATGGCCCAGCGGCGGCGGGCGCGGCGGCGGCCGTCCTCGTAATGCCAGTCCTGGATCAGCTGCATGAGGCCGTCGTAGTCCAGGGGCTGATTGATGACGCGGAGCTGGTCGATGAGGCCGCGCAGCCGCATCAGCAGCGCTGCGGGATTGGTGGTCGTGGCGGCCGCGTTGACGCGCGCGTCCACGGCTTGGGCGCTGAAACGGCCGCTGACCCGCAGTTGGTTCAGTGCTCTGCCCAGCGGCCACTTCGGATGATGCATCGAGGTGGTCTTGGATTGCTGATGCAGGCCGTAGAGGGCCAGTGCAGCGTGTTCGGCGTGCTGTTCCACTGATACCTGGTCGCGCTGGGCGAGGTTGTCGTCGACTGGGCAGGTATAGAACCGCCACATGCGCGGGATCTCTCCTGCAGCGCCGCTCAACCCGGCGCGCAGCGCGGCCAGGTCCTCGCCCGGCGGGGGGCCAAGCGGACGGCCGGTGCGCGGGTCGCGGGCAAGCCAGCCGCCGTTGGTGTCGACGCGGTTCCAGTAGCGCTGAGTCATCAGTCCCCCTCGCGATCAGATGTGGAAGCGGTCTGACGCTCTTCCTTGGTGCGGGGAAGTACGCGATTGAGCCGCCGGTAGAAGTCCTTCACGGCGATGCCCAAGGGGTAGGCGGCCGCGAGTGTCCCATCGGGTTTGCGGGTCGCGCGGCCGGCGAACACGCTCTCGGGGACGGCGGCGTGCACCGAGTCGGCGACCTGCAAAGCCAACCGCCGGGCCTGTTGCTCCCAGGCGAGCTGACCGCGATCGAGAGTTTCGGGATCCTGGAGGTTCTGCAGGCCGCGCAGTAGGCGCCGCATCAGTGGATCCAGCAGGTACAGCAGCCGTTCACCTGGGCGTTGGCCTTTGTCCCAGGGAATGGGGTCCAGGCCGCTGGCGCGGCGCAGGTCGGCCGACAGGTGGTTGAGCGCCTGCGCGAGCTGCTCGGCCTGCTCGGTGGCCTCCAGTACCGCGAAGTGGACGTCGGCGTCGGCGCGCAGCGCGGCGACCGGCAGGGGGGTCAGGTCGTGCAGGACGTCCTCGACGATCGCGGACTGGTTGCCGTAGACCACGCCGAAGGTCTCCGCCCGCAGCGGATACTGATCGTCGATCAGGCCCTCGGCGGAAAGGCCCCGGATCTGGTCGAGCAGGTCACTGGTGTGGAACGAGGCGGTGTCGTCGGCCTCCACTGCAAGTAGGGCGTTCATGCCACGCCAGATCGCCTTGCCGGGGGTGTGCCGCAGCGGGCGTTGAAGAGCCGGCCTGGTCGAGGTCGACGCCTTTTTGGTGGTCTTCTTCGCGCCCTTCGCCGCGGTGTCGGCCCGCCAGGCCGTGTGCGGTTCCCAGTCGGGAGTGAGGGTGAGCCGGTCCCCCGCCGCGACGAGGACACGGGTGACGCGGATGCCGTCAGGGGTTTGCTCGGGGATGAGCCGGATTCGGCGCGCCTGCCAGGTCCACAGGTCCAACAGGCCCTGCGCCGCCCGCGACTCCCATGCCGGCCCGATGCGCCGGGTCCATTGCGGAGTGCCCAGTCGTCCCTGGACTCCGATCGGAGTGTTGAGCAGCAGGGTCTCGTAGAGGTTCCGGCCTACCGGCACGACAACGCCGAGTTGCCCAAGCGGACCGGTGGGGTTGCCGGTCGTCTTGCCCGACTTGACCATGGGGTCGCCGACGGCGCCGGTCTTGATCGCCGCAGTGTCCCAGCAGTGCGCGTGGAGCAGCCACAGCGCCGCTTCGGGCGGCGTGAGCTGCGGCGGGTCGCCTTCGGTCCGGGCAGAGAACAACGGCACGTTGTTGCCGGTCGCCTCCGCTGCGACCAGCAGCCCCGATCCTTTGGTCTCGCCTTTGGCTGTATGCAGGTCAGCAACCTGGGCGAACGGCGTCTCGGGGTGGAACAACCCGAAGCGGTGCCGGTGCTCGTCCAAGTAATCGTCGAGCTTGTCCAGCTCGGCCGCGCTGAAGCCGCCTTGGGCGAACCTGGCGGCCCATTCCCGGCGGTTCGCCGGCACGCCGAGCGCATGGACGACGACCGGCAGAAGAAGCTGCCGCAGTAGCGCCGGCCACTGCGTGGACAGGTCGACGACGATCTCGGTGATGTCGCTGGCGCGGTGCAGCGCATCCGCCAACCCCACGTTCCCAGGGGCCTGCGCATCACCGAACCGCGCGTCTAACCATTCGGCGGTCACCAGATCAAACTCCGGCATGAGGAGCCTTTCAATTGGTTTTGTATAGAGGGAAGCCTAGGTTCGCTCAGGAGCATGGCGCGGCCGGTATGACAGAGTTGGCCGGACGCGGCCTTGTGCTGGACAACGCCCAGAGCGCAGATCTCTGGTGACCAGTCACCTCAACGTCGAGGGCCGCGGGCCTCTCGCCCTGCGTCGGCAGGGATGGCTCGTGGTTTTGTATGAGCTGAACGTTGGCCCTGCGGATGCGGGGAGCGGCGGGACGGCAGCGCCGTCCCGCCTTTTCACCGCCACGGCCCCTCCACGACCAGTCCGAGCCACTCGTCGTAGCGCACCGTATGGTCACCGAGCTGTGCCGCGCCGGAGGCGTCCAACACCAGCGCGCGGCTGTGGCACAACCATGGGTGATCACGCCATCCGTCCAATGGGCCAAGATCGTTCTCGGCCGCATCGGTCAACTTGGAGGGCAGTCGCACCGTCCCGCCGAGCACGTCGTCCAGAAGATCAGGCGACGCCACGCCTCCCATGCCGAGGCGTCTGCCCGACAGGGCGTGGAACCCTCGCTCGTCTTGGTGCACGAGTACGACCTCGACACTGCGGTCGCCGTCTCGCACCACTGCGCGATGCTGCTCTTCCGACAGCCCATCGTGCATCCCACCGCGATGCAGCCCTTCCAAAGTCGGCTGGGCATGCTCACCAGCTCGCGTGAGCAAGAACGGCGCGGCGCTCTCAGCGCGAGCACGCTGCCGATCCTCCCAGTCAGCCCACGCCTCCCTTTCGGCCGCAGCCCAGGAGCCAGGGACGATCTGGCGGCCAGAGTCGTAGACCTCGGTGACCAACTGCGGGACCTGTCCGGGGACTGACCAGCAGTCCCCCGCAGCGGCGCAGACTAGAGCCGCCGTACGCAACAACAGATACCGTCCATAGATCCCTTCGGCAGCCTGCGGGAACTCTGGTGGTCCATCGTCTTGTGGGCAGAAGCCGGTCACGACCACGGTCGGCTGGGCCATCGCCGCCGGCCGCGGAACACCCTCATGCCGGTGGGTACGGCCGATCCGCTGCAGCAGCAGGTCCATCGGAGCCAAGTCGGTGACCAGCAGATCTGCATCGACATCGAAGGACTGCTCGGCGAGCTGCGTCGCCACCAGGATCATTCGAGGAGGGCGTTCAGACACCTCCGATTCCGGAGGCCCAAGCAGCCGCAGGCACTTCTCAGTGCGGTCAGCCCTGTCGGCTGCGCTGAGCCTCCCATGCAGCAGGTGAACGTCATCACCGAACTCCGCGCGAAGGACCTCGAACGTCGCTTGGGCGCGCGGCACGGTGTTACGGATGACCAAGACACAGCCGCCATCGGCAAGACGGTCCCGCATCAACGAAAGGACCTGGGCATCTCCCTCGGACATCTCACCGCGTGAGGCCCCTTTCTTTACTACTCGTTCAGGCAGGATCTCGACCTTGACCTGAAGGTCCTCACGCCACGACGAGCAGCTCCGGACCAAATGACCCACAGAGGACTCAGTCCTCCACGCGGCTGTCACACTCGGGTAGCCATCAGGCTCGGGTATTGCCGCAGCCTCCGAGGCAACCGCTTCCTCGCTGCGCCCCGCCCCAGCCAGGTAAGCGGCCATGAGCTCCCGACGCTGCGCGGGAGGCAGGGTCGCCGACAGCAGGATGACCGGCACATGCGCCTGCCCCAACCAGCGCAGCCCCTCAGCAAGGAACTGCGACATGTACACGTCGGCGGCGTGGACCTCGTCCAGAATCACGACCTTGCCGGCCAACCCCGCCATCCGCAGCATGACGTGCTTGGTGCGAGTGGCGGCGAACAGCAGCTGGTCGATCGTGCCCACAACGAACGGGCACAGCAGACCACGTTTGGCGCCCAGGAACCACTCTGCCGGCGCCGAGCGCTCCGCCGAGGTCTCCGGGCAGCACGCACCGTCGGAGACCCCGTAGGGGTCGTCGAGGCCGAACTCGTCCTCGGCGACTCCCGCGAACCGGTTGTCAGCCGCAGGCTCGTGGTCCTGCAGTAGCTCTCGCCATTGCTTGTTGAACATCCGCTTGCCATGCAGCAGCGCCACCTGCGAAGCCAGTGAAGACTCGATCGCCTCAACCCAGGCACGGACGTGAGTGAACATCGGATCTGCCGTAGCTTGAGTCGGCATACCGACGAAGACACCGTCCAGGCCCCACCTGGCGGCCAGGAACTCCGCAGCCACGAGCGCAGCCTTGGTCTTCCCCTCGCCCATGGGCGCCTCGACCACGATCAAACCGGGCGCGTCCACCCGGGCAGCGACGTCCATCACCATCGCCTGCGACGGCCGGGGATGCTCCTCAAAGCGTCGGCCGAAGACGCCCTCATCCGGCTTGGCCAGTGCACCCCATCCTCCGCGCAGCCCCAGGCGCTTCCATGCCTCACGAGCACGATCTCGAGCCGCTTGGAAACTGACCCGCTCCAACGCATCAACACCCTTGAAGTGGTTTTGATCGCTGGCGATCCAGTCCGCCATTACTACAAAGCCGCTCAGCTGCAATTGCACCGCGCGACTGGGCGCAGCTGCCGGTTCGGCGTCCGCGAGGCCCCCACCGAGTCCAACGGCCCGCGTCAAGACGACTAGCGATTCACGGCGCGCCGCGTCCCACCCAGATCCGCGCCCACTGAGTTGGCCTCTAGCACGCGGCGGCTCTACTGCCTCACCAAGCGTCGGAAACCGACCATGATGCCCTGCGACCAGCGGCCATACCCAGTCGATGCTCTCCTGCGACCAGCCAGCCTCCGCAAGGTACTTCTGGATCAAGACCCCGCCGGCACGATCGTGCCGCCACCGGTACCGCTGGACCACTCGCTGATCCCAGGCCAGACCCGCGCCTAGCACGCGGGCGGCACCGGCAGCATCCATGTGCTGGAAGGCAGGAGTGGCCTTGCCGATGTCGTGAATGCCACACATCCAAGCGAATAGCCGCCGTCCCTTACCATCGCCGACCACACCATCCAACGCCTGGCGAATCGATGGAGCCAGGTAATGATCCCAAATAAGCTCGGCTACGGCGGCAGTATCCAAGAGATGTTGCAGCAACAGGTTGGCCCTGCCACCAGCCTTACCCGCACTCTTACCCCACAGCACCCCAAGCGGATCTTGACCGCTCAGCCCCGACCCCTCGATACTCACACGCGCGAAGGTAACCGCTCCCACTGACAGAACAGCTTCAAGGATGCCTGACCGACTTGCAGATCAAGATCATTCCTATTGTCAAAAACGATCATGCTCAGAAACCAACTGAATGAAAACCGACGCTCTCACTGATAACGTCGCAGGTCAGCAAGTGTCGGCCCCGCACACGCGGGGATGGTTCCCAACCAAACGGCGGCGGGGAACACCCCAACGGGTCGGCCCCGCACACGCGGGGATGGTTCTACGCATGGGGCAAAGCGTCCGGCGGCAAGGACGTCGGCCCCGCACACGCGGGGATGGTTCTACGCATGGGGCAAAGCGTCCGGCGGCAAGGACGTCGGCCCCGCACACGCGGGGATGGTTCTGGAGCGGGGCTTTCGGGCGGTCGGACTTACCGGTCGGCCCCGCACACGCGGGGATGGTTCTTCGCCTGGGCGGGGCCGCTGTCTCACGTGGCCGTCGGCCCCGCACACGCGGGGATGGTTCCCGGCGCCCGTCCGAGGTGACGCCACCTTGCCCGTCGGCCCCGCACACGCGGGGATGGTTCCAACCGGCCAGGCCCACGGCGCGATGGAGTCCGGTCGGCCCCGCACACGCGGGGATGGTTCCCCTCGTCGCCACCGCACTGAGTAAGTACCTGGGTCGGCCCCGCACACGCGGGGATGGTTCTCCGTGCTGGATGCGGTGGGACCGCGCCGGCCGGTCGGCCCCGCACACGCGGGGATGGTTCCGGGGGTGGAGGCACTCCGCAGTCAGCGCCCGGGTCGGCCCCGCACACGCGGGGATGGTTCCGGCACCGGCCGCCTGCGCACCCTCGGCGAGGCGTCGGCCCCGCACACGCGGGGATGGTTCGCTCGGGGACCAGTCCCGCGAGCTGGACGAGGCGTCGGCCCCGCACACGCGGGGATGGTTCCGCCACCTGCGAGATCCTCGCCAGCGGTGCGTCGTCGGCCCCGCACACGCGGGGATGGTTCGCTCGGCGAGCGGATCGGCCGCATCCAGAACACGTCGGCCCCGCACACGCGGGGATGGTTCCCAGTACGCCACCTCCCTGAAGGTCACGGTCCCGTCGGCCCCGCACACGCGGGGATGGTTCGAACAGGAGCACCCAGCAGTGACCATCCCCCTGGTCGGCCCCGCACACGCGGGGATGGTTCGCGATCTTCCGGCCCGAGTTCACGCGTGCCGTTGTCGGCCCCGCACACGCGGGGATGGTTCCGCGTCCACCTGCAACGGCCATACGTACGCCCAGTCGGCCCCGCACACGCGGGGATGGTTCGGCGTGGGGCCAGACCAGCCCGTTCCGGAAGGTGTCGGCCCCGCACACGCGGGGATGGTTCCACGTCTCGCTGATCGGGCCTACCGGCTCGGGCGTCGGCCCCGCACACGCGGGGATGGTTCGTCGCCGAAGGCGTCGATGAGCCCGGAGCAGCGGTCGGCCCCGCACACGCGGGGATGGTTCCTGGTAGCCGTCGAGGGTCTCCAGCCGGATCGCGTCGGCCCCGCACACGCGGGGATGGTTCCCAGATGCTCCTCGCGCACGGCTTGGCCACGCAGTCGGCCCCGCACACGCGGGGATGGTTCAGCATGTCGATGATCGGGGCGAGGATCGGCAGCGTCGGCCCCGCACACGCGGGGATGGTTCCAGGGCGGCGGTCTGCCGGTCGCCGACGATGCGGTCGGCCCCGCACACGCGGGGATGGTTCGCCTCAGGACGACCATTCCTGGATCGAGGCCGGGTCGGCCCCGCACACGCGGGGATGGTTCAGTGGAGCGGCTTGCCTTCGGGCCCGAACCGCTGTCGGCCCCGCACACGCGGGGATGGTTCCCAGGTGATCTCCGCTGGGCTTGCGGTGCAGGAGTCGGCCCCGCACACGCGGGGATGGTTCGCTGTCGTACGTGCACCGCCTGCTGTGGGGGAAGTCGGCCCCGCACACGCGGGGATGGTTCGCGCCGGCTCCGGGGCCGCTTGTGACCTGATACGTCGGCCCCGCACACGCGGGGATGGTTCGCTGGAGGTCGTAGTCGGCGTCGTTGTGGGCGAGTCGGCCCCGCACACGCGGGGATGGTTCCGACGGGGCCCAACGGAGGTTTTTCGCGTCGTCGTCGGCCCCGCACACGCGGGGATGGTTCCCGATCTGCGTCGCGTTGGTGCTGTTGACCGGCGTCGGCCCCGCACACACGGGGATGGTTCGCCAGCGAGGAGTCCGGCGAGGCTGAGCATGGTGTCGGCCCCGCACACGCGGGGATGGTTCTGGCGAAGATCAAATCGCGGGACGTGCGGATCAGTCGGCCCCGCACACGCGGGGATGGTTCGCGATCTTCCGGCCCGAGTTCACGCGTGCCGTCGTCGGCCCCGCACACGCGGGGATGGTTCGTCGGACTCCTTCTCTGTGTCGCTGGCGGCGGGGTCGGCCCCGCACACGCGGGGATGGTTCGACGACGCTTGCCCTGGCGCTGCTCCCGCGCCGGTCGGCCCCGCACACGCGGGGATGGTTCGTCACCGTTCTGGACACAGTTCTCCCAGTTCATGTCGGCCCCGCACACGCGGGGATGGTTCCTGGGAGACCGGCCGCCGCACACCCAACCTCGGGTCGGCCCCGCGCACGCGGGGATGGTTCCCGGTCCCCCTACCGTGTCTGGGCGCGGGATCGTCGGCCCCGCACACGCGGGGATGGTTCCACGATCGGCTTCGACTGCTCCTCGCTGATGCAGTCGGCCCCGCACACGCGGGGATGGTTCCCAGCCGGCGGCCTCGTCTGTCAGCGGCCACGTGTCGGCCCCGCACACGCGGGGATGGTTCGTCCGAGCCGGACAGGCTCGTCCCTGCCGCGCCGTCGGCCCCGCACACGCGGGGATGGTTCCTGGCTCGCCGCCGCGCTGTCGCGGGTGCGGCTGTCGGCCCCGCACACGCGGGGATGGTTCCCCGAACACGGCGTACACCAGTTCGTGCGCCTGGCCGGCCCCGCACACGCGGGGATGGTTCTGAGGCGCTGGTCGGGAAGGTCATCAAAACCCAGTCGGCCCCGCACACGCGGGGATGGTTCTGACCTCGGCTACACGGTCGGCGTCGGGTCCCGGTCGGCCCCGCACACGCGGGGATGGTTCGCCGTTAGGAGGTCTCTCAGAGCCTCCGACCAGGTCGGCCCCGCACACGCGGGGATGGTTCCCGGGTGACGCCGAGGGCGATCCGGTCCGCCAGGTCGGCCCCGCGCACGCGGGGATGGTTCGGACGGAGTTCGAATCTCCGTGGGACTACCAACGTCGGCCCCGCACACGCGGGGATGGTTCGTCACATCCGTCGCACAGGTCAAGGAGGACCCCGTCGGCCCCGCGCACGCGGGGATGGTTCCTGGCGATCGCGCGGGGCCCGCGCCCGTACTCAGTCGGCCCCGCGCACGCGGGGATGGTTCCTGGCGATCGCGCGGGGCCCGCGCCCGTACTCAGTCGGCCCCGCGCACGCGGGGATGGTTCCCTGTCCCGCGCGCTCTGCGGGTACGCCGACGCGTCGGCCCCGCGCACGCGGGGATGGTTCCCGGCCCCCCTTCTGTGACGTGCGGGCGCGGGGTCGGCCCCGCGCACGCGGGGATGGTTCGAAGATCGACGCCGCTATGGCGGCGGTCCTGGCGTCGGCCCCGCACACGCGGGGATGGTTCCCTGGCCACCAAGGTGTGGTTCCTGCGTCCGGCAACGGCCCGCACGGCTGGATGGTTCCGCCGCCGAGCTGGCCAAGCACTGGTCGGACTGGTCGGCCCCGCACACGCGGGGATGGTTCGATCTCACCAGCGGGCGAGACATCATTCGTGAGGTCGGCCCCGCGCACGCGGGGATGGTTCCGGGTGCCGGGGCGGGGACGCCACCGGCGCGCAGGCGGCCCCGCGCACGGGGATGGTTCCGCGATCGGCGGGACCCCGTTCGGGGACCTGGCGTCGGCCCCGCGCACGCGGGGATAGTTCGCATCTGCTCATAGTCCGGATGATCCGGATCACGTCGGCCCGCGCACGCGGGATGGTTCGCTGGACGGCGCGGGGGCCTCCCTTGGCCTGCGGTCGGCCCCGCGCACGCGGGGATGCTTTTGGCACGGTATTTCGTCCGGCGCCGTTTCCTGGGGCGGCCCCGCGGTGGATGGTTCTATGCGCTGCACGATGTCCCGGCCCGTCATGGCGTCGGCCCTACGCACGCGGGGATGGTTCCACGCTGTGCGTGTGCTTAGCGCCCCTTGGGCGTCGGCCCCACACACCCGGGGGCGGTTCTTCGCCCTTTGGGCAACCGGTCCCGGATAGATTTCACCGGCCGTTGCGGGTCCAACCACGTCAGGCCATAAAGCCAGAGACGTGCCTCGTGATCTATCACCTGAGGGAAGACGGGAGGCAAGGCACACCTCTGTTGTCGACGCCCGGACAGTCGTCGGGGTCAACTTCTATCTTTAACCAGCCGAGGGACTGGACGCTGATCGAAGTCCCCAAGCAGATCACGCACATGTCCGGGACTGAGTTCAGGGCCTGCTCGGCCCGACGACGGCGCTCCAGCAGCCACTCGGGGAAGTACGACCCGCTGCGCAGCTTGGGGATCGCCAGCTCCACGGTGCCGGCGCGGGTGTCCCAGTCCCGCACCCGGTAGCCGTTGCGGCGGTTGACCCGCTCGTCCGAACGGGTCCCGTAGCCGGCCCCGCACACCGCATCGGCCTCCGCACTCATCAGCGCCTCGGCCATCGTCTTGACCATCGACCGCAACACATCGGGCTCACACGCCCCGATCTGCTCGGCCAGCCCCCCGCAGGTCCACACTGTTGTCCACGGCCATCGCGTACCTCTCCTTCTGATCTTGGTCGATTCGAAGGATCACGCGGTGGCCGTCTCACGTTACGACGTCACGCCCCCTGACCAGGTCATCCGTGGACGCAACCGGAGGGGTGAGTCAGAAGGCGCCAGTAACCGTGGCAGCCCGGATGGTTGATGTTGATCGATCCCTGATGGGCGTTCATCCAGTACACCAACCAGCGCCCTTACATGGCAGATCAACTAGGGACCCTCCGTCAGATGTATCTCACTCTAAGTTAAAGAAAGAGTACTGATCGTGATAGTGTGGAGCGCAAACATCCTCAAAGGAGGTGATCAACGGCAGTTCGAGAGAGGTGTCCGCGCCTGCCAATGTGCGGGCGAACCCCTTCACCTGTGCCTGGCCAGGCACAGGTGAAGGCCCAGGCGCCTCAGGCCCAGGGGGCCATAGAGGCGCTCGCGAACTACAGGCAGGAGGAGGAATGCAGTGGCAAAGATCCTGATCGGTAAGTACGAAGGGTCGATCTACGAGGAAGGCGACGGCTGGACGGGTGCCATCTCGCTCGGCTTCGCTTCGAGCGGCAAGCGCAAGCGGCTCAAGAGGAAGGGGAAGACCAAGACCGAGGTCCGGGACAAGCTCGTCAGTGCCGTCAAGGAGCTGGAGGCCGGCATCAAGAGCACCGCGTACTACACGGTCGGCGACGCGGTCGAGGACTGGTTGTCCAAGGGGCTCAAGGGGCGCGACGCCCAAACGGTCACCACCAACCGCATCCTCGCCGAGAAGCACGTCATCCCCTATCTCGGCAGGGCCAAGCTCACCGAGCTCCGCGCCGACGACGTGGACGAGTGGCTCGACGGACTCACGGGCAAGCTGTCAACGCGCTCCCTGCAAGGAGTCCACTCGATCCTCAAGCGCTCGATCCGGCATGCGCAGGCCCGGGACAAGATCGCGCGGAACGTGGCGGAACTCGTCACGACGCCTCGCGGGAGAGCCGGGCGGCCGAGCAAGGCGCTCACGCTCGCTCAGGCTAATGCCGTCCTGGAACAGGCCGAGTCTTCCCCGCTGTACGCCTACGTGGTGCTCAGCCTGATGGTCGGTATCCGCACCGAAGAGGCACGTGCTCTGCAGTGGGCGCACGTCATCGCCTGGGACGAGGCGAAAGAAAGGTTCCGGGCGGTGAGCGAAGCCGGCTTCGATCACGACAAGTTCGCCCTGTACGTGTGGCGCTCCGTGCGGACTCACGGCGACACCAAGACCAAGAAGTCCCGCCGCACCCTCGAGCTCCCCGCACAGGCGGCGGACGCCCTGCGCAGGCACCATGCGCGCCAGGCCGTTCAGCGTCTGAAGGCGGGTGAGGTCTGGCAGGACAACGGTCTGGTGTTCTGCACGAGGGCCGGGACGGCCCTGGCCGCCGGGAACGTGCGGCGCAGCTTCCGGCTGATCACCTCGCGTGCCGGGATCGGTGACGAGTGGACTCCTCGCGAGCTCCGCCACTCGTTCGTCTCGATCATGAGTGACAGCGGGGTGCCGCTGGAGACGATCGCCGACCTGGTCGGGCACGCCGGGACGGCCGTGACCGAGAAGGTCTACCGGCACCAGCTGAGGCCGGTCATCACCAAGGGCGCCGAGACGATGAACACGGTCTTCGGTCAGAGCAAGTCCGCGTAAGTCTGGGAGCGGTGGCTCCCCGTTTGGCTCCCGAAAGCGCCTCAAGATCGAAAAAGGCCTCGGAATGATCTCCGAGACCTAGTCTGACCTGCTACAACGGGGTGGGCGATACTGGGTTCGAACCAGTGGCCTCTTCGGTGTGAACGAAGCGCTCTCCCACTGAGCTAATCGCCCCTGCGGAACGTGTTCCGACGTCGGAAACTCTAGCGCATGTCCTGGGGTGGTCGCGCGCTGGTTTCGCGGGGGTCAGGTCCAGAAGGCGGGGTCTTCTATGTTCCAGGGGAGGGTCTTGCCGTAGACGGCCAGGTAGGCGGTCAGGGCGGCGGCGAGGGCCAGGGCGGTCAGGGTGCCCAGGATGGTGTTGCGGCGGCGGGCTCGGGGGTCGAAGGCCTTCTCCTTGGCGCGGTCGGCGGCGGTCTTGGCGCGGTGGAGGGCGCGCTGGGCCCAGGCGAACTCTGTGGCGAGGATGGCCAGGCCGATGACGATGCCTAGGAGCCCGGGGCCCGGGGTCACCATCATGACCAGGCCGCCGACGAGGACGGCGGCGCCGGTGAGGAAGACGCCGGCGCGCCAGGCGGTGTTGAGGAGGGGGTTGCGGCGGATCCGGGCGCGGAGGCGGTGGATGAGGCGGGGCTCCGCTTCCTTTTCATGATTTATTGCCACGGATTTACTCTAAGGCAGCGGATGGGCCGTCGGGGGCGCCGGGGAGCGTGCGGATCTGCCTGCGGGGCGGGCGGGTGAGGGCGAAGGAAAGTTTCGGATGATCCGCTTTTGCGCAGGTCAGACGCTGGTTTTGCTAGGGTGAGATGGATCACAAAGGCCGGGGACGCCGGAATGTTCGGCCGAGTTCAGGCAGTTAGGCGTCATAGATCGCGGGGATGTCGGTGAGGAGGAGAACCGCTCACCGGAGCACCCGTGAGCCAGCGGGACCGACGTAAGAGGGAATGGCCATGAACAGCAGTACCACCGTCTCAGCAGAGCTGGGCCTCCGTCTCGTCGTCCCCGACAGCACGACCGTCCCCCTGCTGGCCGGGCTGGAGTACGCGGCCGACGACCCGTACGCCATCCGGATGGCCTTCTACGTGGGCGACGACGAGCCGGTTGAGTGGATCTTCGCTCGGGAGCTGCTCACGGTCGGCATCGTGCGCAAGGTCGGGGACGGGGACGTCGAGGTCTGGCCGGGCGAGGACGACGGCACGCTGAACATCGCGCTGTCCTCCCCGTTCGGGGACGCGCTGTTCGAGGTGCCGCTCTCCCCGCTCGCCGACTTCCTCCACCGGACGTACCAGGCGGTGCCGGCCGGTGAGGAGAGCGAGTTCATCGACATCGACGCCGAACTGGAGAACCTGCTCTGGCCGTCCTAGCCGGACAGCCGCGCGATGTGGCGCATCTTGTTCATCGCGTCCAGGGCGGCGACCTTGTAGGACTCGGCGAGGGTGGGGTAGTTGAAGACGGCGTTGACGAGGTAGTCGATCGTGCCGCCGCAGCCCATGACCGTCTGGCCGATGTGGACGAGCTCGGTGGCGCCGGTGCCGAACACGTGGACGCCGAGGAGCCGCCGGTCCTCCGGTGAGACGAGGAGTTTCAGCATCCCGTAGGAGTCCCCGATGATCTGGCCGCGGGCGAGCTCGCGGTAGCGGGACACGCCGACCTCGAAGGGGACCTTGGCCTCGGTCAGGGCGTCCTCGGTGCGGCCGACGAAGCTGATCTCGGGGATGGTGTAGATGCCGATGGGCTGGGTCTCGTGGATCTGTGAGACCGGCTCGTCGCAGGCGTGGTGGGCGGCGAGGCGGCCCTGCTCCATCGAGGTGGCCGCGAGGGAGGGGAAGCCGATCACGTCCCCGACCGCGTAGATGTGCGGGACCTCGGTGCGGTAGTGCTCGTCGACCTTGATCCGGCCGCGCCGGTCGGCGGTGAGGCCCGCGGCCTCCAGGCACAGGTCGCCGGTCATGCCGTGGCGGCCCGCGGAGTACATGACGGTGTCGGCGGGGATCCGCTTGCCGCTCTCCAGGACGGTGATCGCGCCGCCGCCCGTCCGCTCGACGGACGCGACGCTCTCGCGGAACCGGAACGTGACGGCCAGGTCGCGCAGGTGGTACTTGAGGGCCTCGACGATCTCCAGGTCGCAGAAGTCGAGCATGCGTTCGCGCCGCTCGACGACGGTGACCTTGGTGCCGAGCGCGGCGAACATCGAGGCGTACTCGATGCCGATCACGCCGGCGCCGACGACGACCATGGTCTCGGGGATGCGGTCCATGTGGATGATGCCGTCGGAGTCGATGATCGTCCGGTCGTCGAAGTCGACGGTGTCGGGCCGGGCCGGGCAGGTGCCCGTGGCGATCACGATGCGGTCGGCGGTGACCTTCTGCTCGCGGTCGCCGGCGCCGCTGACGGCGATCGTGTCGGGCTCCAGGAAGCGGCCGGTGCCGGAGAGCACCGTGACGTGGTTGCGGGCGAGCTGGCTGCGGACGACGTCGGTCTCGCGGCCGATGACGTGCTGGGTGCGCATGCCGAGGTCGGCGATGGTGATCTCTTCCTTGACCCGGTAGCTCTGCCCGTACAGCTCGCGCTGGTTGAGCCCGGTCAGGTAGAGGACGGCCTCGCGGAGCGTCTTGGACGGGATCGTCCCGGTGTTGATGCAGACGCCGCCCATCATGTCGCGGCGGTCGACGATGCCGACTTTGCGGCCCAGTTTGGCGGCGGCGATGGCCGCGCGCTGCCCGCCGGGTCCGGAGCCGAGGACGAGGAGATCGAAGTCGTTCACTCCCCCAGTCTGACGGTCAGGCACCTTACTGATAAGGGCTTTCGCCGGATCTATCCCGATGCCAGGAGGCCGGCGGCGAGCGCGTCCAGTCCTGACTTGATGCGGTCGAGGGGCATGCCGAGCGTGCGGCGCTGGTGGAGGAACAGGTTCGCGGCGAGGGGCGCGAGGAGGGCGTCGGCCAGGTAGGCGGTGTCGGCGTCCGGGCGGATCTCGCCCAGCAGCATCGCCAGGTGCCGGTGGTAGAGCCCATAGGAGCCGTCGCGGAAGCGGGCGTCGGGCGGGTCGGACTCGGCCATCAGAAGCAGGTCGGCCTGGGCCTCGGTGCGGTCGGCCAGGGCGTGCAGGAAGGCGCGGACGCGCTCGGCGGGGGCGGCGCCCGGGCCGAGCGGCGGCGGGCCCTGGATGAAGGCGGCCTGGAAGTCGCGCTCGCGGTCGTCGATCACGGCGTAGACGAGCCGGGCCCGGTCGCCGAAGCGGCGGTAGACGGTGCCGACGCCGACCCCGGCGGCCCGCGCGACCTCGTCCATGGAGACGGCCTCGGGCCCGCGGGTGGCGATCACCTCCGCGGCGGCGCGCAGGATGCGGCGGCGGTTGTGCGCGGCGTCCGCGCGCTCGGCGGGCGGCCGCCCCACCACGGGCAACTCCCGCATCCAGCCCCCTCTAGGCACGGCACACCAGCGTAACGGGTTTGTATCCGGAAAGTTCTCCGGTTAAGCTCGCTAACCGGAACTTTCTCCGTTTAGTGGACGGGAGTCGGGATGACAGCGGATCTGGCGGGACGGGCGGCGCTGGTGACGGGAGGCGGGCGCGGGATCGGGGCGGCGATCGCGCGGCGGCTGGCCCGGCACGGCGCCGACGTCGCGGTGACCTACGTGCGGGCCCCGGAACGGGCCGCAGATGTCGTCCGCGACATCGAGGCGGCGGGCGGGCGCGGGCTGGCGATCGCCGCCGACGCGGCGGATCCGGAGGCGGTCTCCGCGGCCGTCGACCGGGCGGCGGCGGAACTCGGCCGGCTCGACATCCTGGTCAACAACGCCGGGATCGCGCCCTACGGGCCGCTGGAGGACGTGTCGGTCGACGAACTCGACCGGACCCTGGCGATCCACGTCCGGGCGGCGTTCGTCGCGGCGCAGGCTGCGGCCCGCCACCTCGGGCCGGGCGGGCGCATCATCAGCATCGGCAGCAGCCTCGCCGAGCGCGTCCCCTATGCCGGCTGGACGCTGTACGCGACGAGCAAGTCGGCGCTCACCGGGCTCACCCGGGGCCTGGCCCGCGATCTCGGGCCGCGCGGGATCACCGCGAACGTGGTGCAGCCGGGCTCGACCGACACCGAGATGAACCCCGCCGACTCCCCCGACGCCGAGTTCGAGCGCGGGTTCACGGCGCTCGGCCGGTACGGGCGCGCGGAGGAGATCGCCGCGATGGTCGCGCATCTGGCGGGCCCGGGCGGGGACTATGTCACCGGTGCGGCGATCGCCGTGGACGGGGGGTATGCGGCCTGATGGCGTGGGTGTTCCTGCTGATCGCGGGGTTGACGGAGCTGGTGTGGGCGACGGCGCTGAAGCAGTCGGACGGCCTGACGCGGCTCTGGCCGACCGTGATCGGGCTGTCGGTGGCGCTGCTCAGCGTCGTGGTGCTGTCGCTGTCGCTGCGGACCCTGCCGGTCGGGACGGCGTACGCGGTCTTCGTCGGCCTGGGGGCGCTCGGCGTCGCGCTCGTCGGCATGGTCGCGTTCGGTGAGAGCGCGTCGCCGGCGCGGCTGGCGTTCCTCGCCCTGATCGTCGTCGGCGTCGTCGGGCTGCAGGTCCTGGAGGGCTCTTAGCCGGGGCAAGATCGGGCAGAGTGGGGGCATGGCGAGGGAGATGCTGGGGATCGACATCGGCGGCTCGGGGATCAAGGGGGCCGCGGTCGACCTGTCGGACGGCTCGTTCACGCGGGAGCGGTTCCGGGTGGACACGCCGCGGCCGTCCAGGCCCAAGGCGGTCGCGAAGGTGCTCGCGGAGGTCGTGGACCACTTCGGATGGGAGGGGCCCGTCGGGGTCACCTATCCCGGCGTGGTGATCGACGGCGTGACGATGTCGGCGGCGAACGTGTCCAAGCGCTGGCTCGGGCTGGAGGCGCGGGCGCTGATCGCGGACGCCACCGGGCGCGAGATCACGCTGCTCAACGACGCGGACGCGGCCGGGATCGCGGAGATGCGGCTCGGCGCGGGACGCGGCCGGCACGGCACGGTCGTCGTGCTCACGCTGGGGACGGGCATCGGCAGCGCGCTGTTCACCGACGGGGTCCTCGTCCCCAACACCGAGTTCGGGCACCTCCAGATCGACGGGGAGGACGCGGAGATCCGCGCGTCGGCGAAGGCGCGGGACGAGCAGGGCCTCGGCTGGAAGAAGTGGGCGAAGCGGCTCAGCGTGTACATGCGGCACCTGGAGGCGCTGATCTCCCCGTCGCTGATCATCGTGGGCGGCGGGGTGAGCAAGAGGTCCGAGCACTTCATCCCGCTGATCGAGGGCGTCCGGGCGGAGATCGTCCCGGCGCGGCTGGTGAACAACGCGGGGATCGTGGGGGCGGCGATGGCGGCGGAGGCAGCGCATCCCCTGGAGGCCGCACGCTAGGACCTCCTGAGCCGGACGGTCGCGATCTCCCAGGGCCGCAGCGCCAGCGCGACCGTCCCCTCGTGGACGTCGAGCGGGATGCCGGGGCGTCCGCGCAGGTCGACGCGGGTCGCCTCGACGAGGTCGCCCCGCAGGACGGCGGTGGTGGGGTGGGCGCACTGGGCGACCATCCGGGTCTCGATCCAGCCGTCGCGGAGGCGCATGGAGGTCATGGCCACGCCGTCGCCCGTGATCGAGACGCCCTCCCGGGAGGCCGGGAGAGGCGTGGCGGCCCGTCCGTAACCGGCGGCGGTGAGCAGGTCGTGGCGGTATGCCTCGGCCGCCTGGAGTACCTCGGTTCCTGGCGCTTCGCCGGAGTAGGGCATGACCGCGAGGCCGACCGTGCGCTCGCCCCGGCACTGGGCCTGCGGCGTCGGGAGCTGCGGCCCGGCGGGCTGGTCGCGGTAGGCGTTGCGGTCGCGCGACAGGTAGCCGATCGAGCGCAGCAGCGTGAGCGCCATCTCCCGCCCGCCGAGGACCTCGTACTCGGTGGCGTGCTCCAGCAGGACGGCGAGGCCGCCCGCGGCGACGAAGCCGGACGCTGGGAACGTCGGCACGGGGCGCTCCCCGAAGCCGCCCTCGGCGGTGAGCCCCCGCTCGAGGATCGCGAACTGGCCCTCGGCGAAGGACGAGCCGGCCTGGCGCGGCAGCGACATGTGGAGCCGGACGCGATGGTCGTCGCACCGGTTGTCGAACGTGACGCGCAGCCGCAGGAAGGGCTCCCCGGCGCGCAGTTCGGCGCGGGTGGTGACGGTCACGTCCTCCTCGGCGGTGGACCGGGCGTCGCCGGGGACGTCGCCGGAGGCGGGCCACCGGTAGGTCCGGACGATGTCGAGCGCGGCGACGAGCGGCCCCTCCCACACGGGCCGGACGTCCACCGTCCGGGGATCGCCGACGATCCGGTCCTCGGCGGGCGGCGCGTAGTTGTAGGAGTCGCCCAGATCGCCGCCGTCCACGATGCGGCCGACCCCCTCGACGACGTGGCCGGACGGGGTGCGCAGCTGGAGCGTGCCGTCGTCGCGGACGTCGGCGCGCAGCAGCCCGTTGTCCAGGACGCTCCCCTCGGCCCTCACCGGCGCTTCCGGGGCCCCGCCCGGGGCGGCGGGCCGGACGGCGGTCAGTCCGAGGGCCGGCACCTCCACAAGCGCGGCGACGGTGCGGCGCGGGTCGGCCAGGATCCGCACGCGCCAGTCGCCGTCCGCGCCGCGCAGCGCCTCCCGCACCTCGCCGATGTCGAACGGGACGTCGGCGCGGGCCGTCACATGGAAGGTGAGGGTGCGCTCCTCCCGGGACACCGACCAGTCGCGGATCTCCTGCCCGAACAGCACCCGCCCGTACACCCGCTCCAGCAGGACGGGCAGCTCGGAGGCCAGGTGGACGGCGTCGTCCAGCACGGTGGGGGCGGTGTCGAGCGTCTGGACGGGGACCGGCCGCCCGTCCCCCGTCTCCAGCCCGGGCTCCCCTTCGCAGGGGATGTCCAGGGTGACGAGGCCGGTCCGCGTGGCGGGGGTCGGGTTGAACACCAGGTGCGAACCGAGCGGCACCTTCCCGGCGCGTTCGGCGGTGACGAGGTCGCAGACCGCGCGGCCGAGCTGCTCGGCCTCGGCCATGCGCGCCGCGACCTGCTCGGCGGTCTCGTCGCTGCCGCAGCCGGTGACCGAGTCGTGGCAGCTCACCTCGATGAGGTTCCGCCACGCCAGGTCGAGGAAGCGCTGCGCGTCGCCGGTGTACCAGAGCGCGGTCAGCGGCTCGGCGTACCGCTCCACAAGCCGCTCGGCGCGTCCCATCAGCTGCTTGAGCCGGACGCGGGCCGACAGCACGCCGGGCAGGATGTTGGCGCGCGCGTGGGAGCGCAACTCGCCCCGCACGCGCGGCAGGCCGTCCACGGACGTGTCCTCCCCCGCGAAGTACCCGGCGAGGGTGTCGAGGCGCATCGCGAGCCCGGCCGAGGCGACCCGGTCGGCGAGGTCGGCGGCGGGCGCGGTGTGGTCGGCCCCGTACATGGCCAGCAGGGCGCCGCCGCCCGGGTACCAGCGGCCCATCGACTCGGCGAACCCGGCGACGCGGCCGGTCAGCAGCGACGCGCCGTCCTCGAACTCCTCGAACATCGACGCGGCGTTGCCGTAGCCGCCCTCGGGGAGGTACTGGGTGCGGATCGCGGTCCCGTCCGGCGCCTCCCAGGCGAACGCGCGGGTGCGGACGCGGTCCGGGACGCCGCGCCACACGCAGGCGTGCTCGATCCCCGCGAGCCTGAGGATCTGCGGCGTCTGCGCGCAGTGCCCGAACTGGTCGGGCAGGTAGCCGACCATCATGGCGGCGCCCAGCTCCTCCGCGCGGCGCAGCCCGAGCTCCAGGTTCCGGACGATGTTCTCCCCCGAGCACAGGAACTCGTCGTGCAGGATCTGCCAGGGACCGACGGCGAGCCGGCCCTCCCGGACGAGCGCGGCCACCCGGTCCCGCCGCTCGGGACGGATCTCCAGGTAGTCGTCGACGGCGGCCATCTGCCCGTCCAGCGTGAAGTGCCAGCGGGGATCGGCCTCCATGCCGTCGATGACGCCGTCCAGCAGCGACACCAGGCGGAGCCGGAAGCGCTGGAACGGCAGGTACCACTCGCGGTCCCAGTGGGTGTGCGGCACGACGACGATCTCGGAGTCCTCGGCCCGGCGTTCTACCCGCACAGTGCGATCACCTCGTTCTCGTGGGTCTCCAGGCGGTGCATGCCCGCCGTGTCCGCGGGCATCCGGACGCGGTCGCCCCGGACGGCGGCCCGCCGCCCGTCCGGCCGGACCAGCACGGTCCCGTCCGCGCCGATGGCGGCGAGCTCGTCGCCGAGCCGCAGCAGGACCGGCGCGTCCGGCCCGGCGGACACCGACGTCCGCCCGGCGGCGAGCCCGCCCATCACGTCCTCCCCCTCGGCGAGGACCCAGGTGACGGGCTCGCCGAGGGTCTTCTCCTGCGCCGGGTCGTGGAAGTCGCTGCCGCCCAGGGGGACGACGCCCTCGGGCCGCCACACGTCCGCCCAGGCCAGCGGGGCGCCCCAGCGGCGGTCCCACCAGGACGAGTGCCAGATCTCGGCGAAGCGCGGACGGTGCCCGGCGGGCAGCGGGCGGCGCCAGGCGCAGTCGCCGCTCAGCGGGTGGTTGACGGACATGAGGCCGCCGCGCGCGGCGGCGGTGGCGGCCCAGTCGGCGCTCGGCCTCCGGAAGTCGATCCAGCCGGTGCCGCCGAAGACGTTCGCGTGGCCGAGGTCGGTGGTGACCTCCTGGCCGGGCAGCAGCAGGATCCCGGCGTGCGCCCCGGCGGCGGGCAGCTCGGGATGGTGGCTGACGGTGTTGTGGTCGGTCACGGCGAGGAAGTCGAGGCCGCGGGAGGCGGCGAGGCAGGCCAGCTCGGGGACGGTGAGCGTGCCGTCGCTGTGGACGGTGTGCGAGTGCAGGTCGCCGGCGAGCCACCGCATCCCGTGCGGGGCGGGGAGCTCCCGGCGTGGCGGCCGTTCCGGTCGTGGGGGCGCTGGATGGTCCGGACGGTCTGGGATCGATCCCGAGGTGGTGACGGTGACCTCGTACGGGACGCCGTCGGGCGGGATGCGGTGCAGCCCGAGCCAGACGTGCCAGACGCCGGGTTCGAGCTCACCGGGGAGGTATCCGGGCGTCGCCCGGTCGGCCGCGATCGTGAACCGGCGGCGCGCCCCGCCGGACCAGCCGCGGAACCCGTCCGGCCCGTGGCAGCCCAGGTCGATCACCCCGCCGTCGAAGGAGAGCCCGACCGTGACCGACGCGGTGCCCGGCGGCACCTCGAAGGGGAGTTCGCGCAGGCCCTGCTCCAGACGGTCTTCCAAGGTCCACCGCCCGCTGTGCACGGTCATCCACGCCTCCCCTCCCCGGCCAAGGGCTTCGCCGCCGGCCCGGCCTCGCCGCCTCCGCCGGTCACCAGCTCGCCGTCGCGGTAGAGCAGGACGCGGCCCGGACGCGGCAGCGCCCATCCCTCCGCGTGGAAGTGGGCCTCGAAGTCCTCGCCCACCACGGCCCGCACCGTTTCGCCGCCGACGTCCAGGGTCACGAGGGAGGCCCCGCCGAGGTTCTCCACGACCGAGACCCTCCCGCCGAACGCCCCGTCCACCGGCTCGGTACTGAAATCCATGTACTCGGGACGTACCCCGCACACGACCTCCTGCCCGTCCAGCACGAGGCCGCGCGCCTCCTCCGGGACGGGCAGCTCGACGCCGCCGACCGCGACCGCCCCGCCCCGGACCTTGCCGGGCAGCAGGTTCATGGGGGTCGAGCCTATGAACGAGGCCACGAACAGGTTCGCCGGGCGCCGGAACACCTCCGCGGGCGTCCCGATCTGCCGGATCCGACCCGACTCCATGACCGCGATCCGGTCGGCGAGCGCCAGGGCCTCCGCCTGGTCGTGCGTGACGAACACCGTCGTGACCGCGACGCGCTGCTGGAACCTCTTCAGGAAGGTGCGGGCCTCCAGGCGGAGCCGCGCGTCCAGGTTGGACAGCGGCTCGTCCAGCAGGAGGACCCGCGGGTCGGCCACCACCGCGCGGGCGAGCGCGACCCGCTGCTGCTGGCCGCCCGACAGCTCCCCGGGGCGCCGCCCCTCCATCCCCGTGAGACCGAGCTCCCGGACGGCCTCGGCCGCGCGCTTGTACCGGACGGCGCGGCTCTGCTTCCTGACGCGCAGCGGGTAGGCGATGTTGTCCATGACGGTCATGTGCGGGAACAGCGCGTAGTCCTGGAACACCATGCCGACGTCGCGCCGGCCCGGCTGGAGCCGCGTCACGTCCTTCTCGTCGAGGCTGATCGTCCCGCCCGTGGCCGCCTCCAGCCCGGCGATCGTGCGCAGCAGCGTCGTCTTCCCGCAGCCGGACGGGCCCAGCAGCGCGAAGAACTCGCCCGTCCCGACGTCCAGGTCGAGCGCGTCCAGGGCCCGGACGCCGCCCGGATAGACCTTCGCCAGCTCCCGAATGGTGATGGACGCCATCAGCGCTTGATCCCTCCGTGGAAGCGGAAGCCGTACCGGCGGCTGACGAACAGGTACATGAGCACGACCGGCAGGGAGTACAGCAGCGAGAACGTGGAGATCAGCGGCAGGTCCGGCTGGCCGCCCTCGGTGTAGAACGTGTACATGATCACCGAGGCGGGGGCCTTGTCCGGATTGCGCAGCAGCAGGAACGGCATGAGGAAGTCGCCCCACACCTGCGCGACCGTCCAGACCGCCACGGTGGCCAGGCCGGGCCGGATCACCGGGACGACCACGTGCCGCAGGACCTGAAGCGGCGAGGCCCCGAACACCCGCGCGGCCTCCTCGTAGGACGTGGGCGTGGCGTCGGTGAAGTCCTTCAGCAGGAAGATCGCCGCCGGCAGCAGCCCGCCGGTCAGCACCAGGACCACGCCGAGCCGCGAGTCGATCAGGTGCAGGTTGAAGGCGAGCAGGAAGACCGGCACCATCGCGGCCGTCCCGGTGATGATCGACGACAGCAGGAGCAGGACGTAGAGCAGCAGGTCCCGGCCGGGCACCCGGACCCGGCTCAGCGCGTAGGCGGCCAGCGACGCGGTCGTGACGACGAGCGCGGCCGTCCCGGCGGCCAGCAGCACCGAGTTGCGCAGCGAGGCGAGCGCGTACGGGTTGTCCATCAGGACCCGGAAGTTGTGCAGGGTGAACTCGGGCAGCGACGCCGCGATGCCCGGGTTCGCGTCGAACGGCGCGAAGGCGAGCCAGAGCAGCGGCAGCGCGAAGAACCCGAGGACGGCCGAGACGAACACGGCCAGGCCGATGCGGCGCAGCAGCTCGCGGACGGTGTCGTTCACGCGGCCGCCCCCGCCGCCGAACGGGCCTCCCCCTTGCGGGCGCGGTCGCGCAGCGCCCGCAGGTAGAGCAGCGCGATCACCAGGTTGACCAGGATCATGACCAGCGAGATGGCGGCGCCGAAGCCGAGCCGGCCGTCGCCGAGCGCCGTCCGGTACACGTACACCGACATGATCTCCGAGCGCCCGTCCGGGCCGCCGGCGGTGATCAGGAAGGGGGTGAAGTCGTTGAACGTCCACAGGCTGACCAGCAGCAGGCTCGTCAGCACGTGCCCCCTGATGCGCGGGAGCACCGCGTCGCGGAGCGTCTGCCACGTGGAGGCGCCCGCGAGCCGCGCCGTCTCCAGATGGGACGGTGGAACGTTCCCGATCGCCGCGCCGTAGAGCATCATCGAGAACGCGGTCCCGCGCCACACGTTGAAGACCACGATGCACGCCATCGGATGGTCGAGCAGCCACGCCGTGCCCGGCGTGCCGAGCACGGCGTTGAGCGTGCCGCCGTCGCGGTCGAGCAGCGCGATCCACAGGAACGCGATGACCGAGGACGGCAGGATCCAGGCCAGCAGCACCAGCCCCTCCACCAGGCGCCTGACCGGGCCGGACCGGTCGCGCATCACCCACGCGATCGCGAAGCCGAGCACGGTCTGCCCGATCACCGCCGACCCGAGGACGAACTGGAGCGTCAGCCACAGCGACCGGTGGAAGTCCCCGTCGCCGAGCACGTCCCGGTAGTTGCCCGCCCCGACGAACCGCGGCTCGCTGGCGGCGATGCCGGTGAGCCGGTAGTCGGTCGTGCCCAGGTAGAGCGTCCAGAGCGCGGGGAACACCAGGAACACCGCGACGAGGACCAGCGCGGGCGCGACGAAGGCGGCGGCGCGCCCCCGGCCCAGCCCGGCCGCGTCGTCCCCGGTGGACGGCGCGGCCGCGGGCGGGGCGTCAGCGCGGGGTGACGTGGGCGGCGCCACCGACGATCCCCTCCAGCTTCTTGGTGTACTCGGCGGCCGCCTGGTCCGGGCTCTTGCCCGACACCACGCTCGCGGTGGCCTCCTGCAAGGCCGTCGACACCTGCGGATAGGCCGAGAGCCCCGGACGGTAGGACGTGACGGGCAGGACCTTCTCCGACACGAACGTCAGGAACGGGTCGCCCGCGAGGATCTCCTTGTTCACGTCCGTCCTGGACGTGATCTCGGGAGTGCCGGCCGTCCGCGCCTTGACCATCTCCGGGGAGTTCATGAAGGCCAGCAACTCGAACGCCTGCTGCGGGTACTTGGTGTTGGGGTTGAGGACGGTCACCGCGCCGCCCGACATGCTCACGAACGACTGCCCGCGCAGGCCCCGCCCCGGGGAGAGCGCGGGGATGAGCGCGTAGCCGACGTCCTGGTCGCGCGTCTTCATCTTCGCGACGCCGGTCTTCGGGTTGAGGACGTCCCGCCAGAAGTAGTCGCCCTCGAACAGAATCCCGATCTTGCCCGCGGCGAACTCCTCGAACGACTTGTCGCGCCCCTTGGCCTCCTGCTGGAGCTTGGGGTCGCCGAGGCCCTCGCGGCCGTAGACCTGCGCGTACAGGCCGAGGACCTGCTTGAGCGCCTCGCCGCCGCCCGTCCACTTGCCGTCCGCGTAGATCTCGGCGCCGGCTCCGGCCAGCAGCGGGAGCGCCCCCTGCATGCTGGTGGCCTCGCCCATCGCGGTGCCCGCGTTCAGCTGGATCGGCGTCACGCCGGGGAGCCTCTTCAGGGCGCGCCCGGCCGCGAGGACGTCCTGCCAGCTCTTCGGCTGCCAGTCGGCGGGCAGCCCCGCCTGCCCGAACAGCTCCTTGTTGAAGAAGATGACCCGGCCGTCGGTCGCGGGCGGGACGCCGTAGCGCTCGCCGTCGAACATCGCCAGCCGTTGGACCGATCCAGGGATCTTCGACCAGCCGTCCCACGCGTCGGCGGGGGCCCCGACCGCCTTCTTGAGCGGCAGCAGGTAGCCGGCCTGGGCGAACTCGCCCACCCAGATGCCGTCGATGTCCATGATGTCGGCACCCGAGCGCGACTTCAGGTCGAGCGCCAGCTTCGTCTTGTACGCCTCGTCGTCGACGCCCTGCCCGCGGAACGTCACCTTCGCGGTGACGCCCTTGGCCTTCTGCGCCGCGACGAACTTCGGGATCACCGTCCTGGTGATCCACTCGGCCTCTTCGGTGTTCTTGCCGCCCTCGATGGCGTTGCGGGTGATCGTCAGGGAGAAGCTCTTGGCGTCCTTGCCGCGGTCCGGGTCCGCCGAGGATCCGCCGCCGCACCCGGCGAGCGCCGCGCCCGCCAGCACGAGCGCGGCCGCCGCGCCGATCCGCCTCCTGGAGAAGTCCCTACTGGAGAAGACCATGGGTGACCTCCTACAAGCGTCACCACATAACGTGACCGAAGAATTCGATCACGTAAAGACTCCGGAGATCGTTTTCTTGGTTCAGGGGTCCATCAGCTCGGCGGAGCGGGCCGCGAACGCCTCCATGGCCTTCGCGGTGATGGGGCCGGGGGCCGCCGGGAGCACCGTTCCGTCCACGGCCCGGATCGGCTGGACGTCCCGGGTCGTGGACGTCAGGAACGCCTCGTCCGCCCGGTACAGGTCCTCCAGCGCGACGTCCTCCTCCTCGCCGCCGCACCACTCCAGCGTCAGCGCGCGCGTCACCCCGGCCAGGCAGCCGGACGACAGCGGCGGCGTCACGAGCCGCCCGCCGAACACGACGAAGATGTTGCTCCCCGTCCCCTCGCACAGGTTCCCGGCGAGGTTGCCGAAGATCGCCTCACCGCCGCCGCGCTCCTGGGCGTAGGAGAGCGCCAAGGCGTTCTCCGCGTAGGACGTGGTCTTGAGGCCCGCCAGCGCGCCCCGCTCGTTGCGCGGCCACGGCACGACCGTCACGTCGGTCGTCGGCGGGAACGGGTCCTGCGGGCCGACGATGATCGACACCGTCGGGCCCACGTCGCCGCGCGCGGAGCCGAGCGGGCCAGGGCCGCTGGTGTAGGTGATGCGGATGCGGGCCAGCGGCCACTTCGGGGCGGCGGCGAGCACCTCCAGGGTGCCCTGCGCGAGCGCGTCGTGGTCGGGCTCGGGCAGGCCCAGGCCGGCCGCCGAACGGGCCAGCCTGCGCAGATGCCGGGTCAGCGCGAACGGCTCCCCGTGCGCCGCCTTCACGGTCTCGAAGATCCCGTCCCCGACGAGCATGCCGTGGTCGAAGACCGACACCGTCGCCCGCTCAGGGTCGAGCAGTTCCCCGTTCAGCCAGATCCTGGCCCGCTCCGTCACCTGCCGCCACCTCCAAAAGCCGAGCCGCCTTCAGCTCGGTCTCGCGCCACTCGCGGTGTGGGTCGGACCCCCAGGTGATGCCGGCGCCGGTACCGAACCGCAGGAGGCCGTCCTCCGCCCAGAAGGTCCGGATGCCCACGGCGAGGGCGCCGCGCCGGGAGTCCGCGTCCACCCAGCCGATGGCCCCACAGTACGGCCCCCGGGGGACGGGTTCGAGCTCTTCCAGCAGCCCCAGCGCGCTCGACTTCGGGGCGCCGGTCACCGAACCGGGAGGAAACGTCGCGGCGACCAGCTCCGGCCAGCCGCCCCCCGCGAGCCGCGCCCGGACGGACGACACCAGGTGGACGAGCCCCGGATGCTCCTCCAGCGCGCACAGCTCCGGCACGCTCACCGAGCCCGTCTCCGCGACCCGTCCGAGGTCGTTGCGGACCAGGTCGACGATCATGACGTTCTCGGCGCGGTCCTTGGGCAGGAGGTCGTCCGCCGTCCGCCCCGTCCCCTTGATCGGACGGGACTCGACCACCTCGCCGTCCCGCCGCAGGTACAGCTCGGGCGACGCGGAGGCGACCTCCAGGCCCGGGATCTTCAGCGTCATCGCGTGGGGCGCCGGATGCCGCTTGGCGAGCCTCTCCCCCAGCCCGGCGATGTCGGCCCCGGCGGGCAGCTCCGCGGACAGCACGCGGCAGAGGTTCGCCTGGTAGACCACACCGTCCGCGATCGCGGCGCGGATGCGCTCGACGCCCGCGACGTATGCGGCCTCGTCCAGGGAACTCGTCCACTCCCCCGGCGCGGCCCACGCCCCCTCCGGATGCGGCGCGGGCCTCACCGACTCGAACCGGGCGCACGTGGCCTTGCCCTCGTAGGTCACCACGACCGCCCACCAGCCGCGCGAATCCAGCGCCCCCAGGTCGGAGGTCACATCGGCGAGACCGGTGGCCAGCATCCCCCCGGCATAGGCGAAGCTCACCCCAGCACGCACCCGAACGAGTCGGCCAGGCCCGCCAGCCCGGCGTCGGTCACGACCAGCGCCCGCCGCGTGCTTCCCCGCTCGAACCAGCCGAGCTCGATCATCCGGGTGGTCAGCGCCGCGCCCAGCGCCCCGTTCAGGTGCGGCCGCCGCTCCGTCCAGTCGAGGCATTGCCATGCGAACCTGCGCCGCGTCCTCCGCAGCTCCTCCAGATCCAGGCCCAGGCCCTGCAGCCGCTCCTCGCCCTTCTCCGTCACCTCGTAGGCGTCGCCGTCCGCCGCCTCGAGCAGACCGCCGTCCACCAGCGCAGCGAACAGCGTCACCCCGGCGATGCCGGCGAGATGGTCGTAGCACGTCCGCGCCTCGTGCAGGCGCCGCGCGTCCCGCGACTGCCGCAGGCTGTTCACCCGCACCGGCGGGCTGATCCGCGACAGCGCCTCGATCACCTGCGCGACCTCGCTCCCGCGCAGCCGGTAGTACCGGTGGCGCCCCTGCTTCACGACCGTCACGAACCCGCCGTCCAGCAGCCGCGACAGATGCGCGCTCGCCGTCTGGGCGCTCACCCCGGCCGTCCTCGCCAGCTCCCCCGCCGCCAGCGGACGCCCGTCCAGCAGCGCCGTCAGCATCGCGGCCCGCGCCCGGTCGGCCAGCAGAGCCGCGATCGGCGCGAAGTCCACACTCACGACCTGTTCCGAGCCCATGCACCGAGCCTAGGCGACCCGCCCTTCGACCAGCGTCGAAGCGTCCGCCCACCGCCCCGCGGGAAACCGGTTCGCGGAACCGTCCCGGACGCGCTAATCTTTTCCCCGTCGCCGCAGGGCGCAAGCGGAAGTGGCTCAGGGGTAGAGCATCACCTTGCCAAGGTGAGGGTCGCGGGTTCAAATCCCGTCTTCCGCTCTGAGGGGCCTTTCAGGCTATGACCCAGAAGGTCTCCTTCTGGTGGAGTGGCCGAGAGGCGAGGCAACGGCCTGCAAAGCCGTGTACACGGGTTCAAATCCCGTCTCCACCTCAACCCCGTACCTCCCCGGAGGTCACGGACAAGGGCGATTAGCTCAGTGGGAGAGCGCTACCTTGACACGGTAGAGGCCACTGGTTCAATCCCAGTATCGCCCACCAGCGGGTCGGCATGCTCGGCGAGCTTCGCTCGCCTTCGCCGAGGCTCGCAATGCCTTCCCGGGGGGCGACCCCCAGACTCCCGAGTCGGGCCATCATGGTCGGCGCAGCTGCGCCTTCCCGGTGGCCCGCAATGCTTTCCTGGGGGGCGACCCCCAGACCCCCGAGTCGGTCCATCATGGTCGGCGCAGCTGCGCCTTCCCGGTGGCCCGCAATGCTTTCCTGGGGGGCGACCCCCAGACCCCCGATGTGGGGGACTCCGTCCCCCACGCCCCCTGCGGTGCGGGCTGGGCTTTGAGGTCACCGTCGGGAACTCCATCTGGCGGGACACTTCATGCACGTTGCTCGTGGCTCGCGGTGCTTTTCTCAGGGCCACCTGGGGCCCCGATGCGGGAGGCTCCGGTCGCCGTGCGTGAAGGGTCGGGCGGCCTTTCCCTCGTCGCGTCATGGCCGGTTCACGGCGGCAGCATTGAGAGTTCGTTGAGCAGGAGCGCCTCGGCCAGGCAGGCGTGTTCGAAGTCGGCGAGGTGCAGGCTCTCGTCGGTACTGTGCGCTCGGCAGGCGGGGTCGCCGCCGGGGCTCGTCACCAGGATCGCAGCCTCGGGATAGGCCGCGGCGAACTCCGCCACGAGGGGGATCGCGCCGCCGCCGCCGATGTCGACGACATCGCGGCCGTAGGCGGCGCGGTAGGCGCGGCGCGCGGCGTCGAAGACGGGGCCGTGCGGTTCGACGACGTGCGGCTGCGCGAGGTCGGCCTCGGTGATGTCCACTTTCACGCCCCAGGGCGCGTGGTCGCGGAGGTGACGCGCCAGCGCGGCCCGCGCCCGGTACGCGTCGTCCCCCGGCGCGAGGCGGAGGCTCACCTTGGCCCGGGCGGTCGGGGCCAGGGCGTTGGACGCGCCGGCGACCGCCGGAGCGTCGATCGCCAGCACGGTCGCCGCCGGCCTGGCCCATATCCGGTCGGCGACGCCGCCGGTGCCGAGCAGCGGGACGCCGTCCAGTACGGCGGCTTCCGCGCGGAACCGCTCTTCGGGGTACTCGACCTCCGGCCGCCGGGCGGTGGTGAGGCCGCGCACCGCCACATCGCCGCGGTCGTCGTGGAGGGTGGCGAGCAGCCGGCAGAGCGCGGTCAACGCGTCGGGAGCGGCGCCGCCGTAGGTACCCGAGTGCACTTCCTGCTCGAGGGCCCGCACCTCGACGACGCAGGCGGCCAACCCGCGCAGCGTCGTGGTGAACGCCGGGACGCCCACCGCGAAGTTCTCCGAGTCGGCCAGCACGACGGCGTCCGCGGCGAGGGCGTCGCGTTCGCGGTCGAGCAGCTCGCCCAGCGTCGGAGAGCCGATCTCCTCCTCGCCCTCGACGAGGACCGTGACCCCCACCGGAGGCCGACCGCCGTGGGCCCGGATCGCCGCCAGATGCGCGGCGATCCCGGCCTTGTCGTCGGCGGTTCCACGGCCGTACAGCCGTCCGCCGGCCACCCGGGGCTCGAAGGGCGGGCTCGTCCACGCGGAGGGGTCGCCGGCGGGCTGAACGTCGTGGTGCGCGTAGAGCAGGACGGTGGGCCTGTCCGCGGGTGGCGGGAAATGGGCGAGCACCGCAGGACGTCCGGTCCCCGCGTGGTCCACGATCTCGGTGCGTTGCGCGCCGGCCGCCTCGAAGAGGCCGGCCGTCAGTTCCGCGCTGCGGGCCAGCTCCGGCGCGGCGCCCGGGTCGGCGCTCACCGAGGGAATGCGCACCAGGTCGTTCAGGTCGGCCAGCACACCGGGCATGTTCCGGCGCACGGCCTGTCGAAGATGGTCGGTCACTGGGTTCTCCTCCGGTCGGTCCAGGCGGGGACGAGCGCGATGAACAGGACTGCGGCGGCCAGCAGGAACCCCGCCGGGTACCCCACCGGTCCGGCCACCAGGCCGAAGCCGACGGCGCCGACCCCCATGCCGCCGTCGTAGGCGAGGTTCCACAGCGCGCTGACCTGGCCGAACCTCGACCTGGACGTGCGCTGGAACATCAGGGTCAAGGTGACGTTCTGGGCTGCTCCGAACCCGGCTCCGAAGACCGCCGCGCTCGCCACCAGCAGCCACGGGTTGTCCGGCCGGACGAGTCCGGCGCCGCCGAGGGCGGCCGCCAGCACCGCGGGGACGAGCAGGCGCCCCGGGTCGCGGCCGTCGCCGTACCGGCCCGCGAGCCAGCGGGCGAGCGGCATGGCCGCGGCCTGCGCCAGCAGCGCCAGCGCGGCCGTGCTTCGCGCATCGGCCGGCACGGCGAGGGGCAGGAAGGTCAGCAGGATCCCCGCCACCAGCGTGACGGCCGCGAAGATCACCGTGGGGCGGCGGAGTCCGCCGGTGCGGAGTCCGCCGAGGACCCCCCTGTGCTGCTCGGCCGGTCCCCGCGCGGAGGGCAGGCCGGCCGCCGCGGCCAGCGTGCCGAGCGAGACGACGGCCCCGGCGGTGAACACGAACCCGTAGCCGACGTGCGCGCTCAGCCACAGGCCCAGCGGCAGGGCCACGACGGCGGGGATCCCGACGGCGACGCCGTACACGCCCAGCGCATGACCGCGCCGACGGCCCGGTACCAGTTCGGCGACCAGCGCAGGACCGGCCACCACGACGATCCCGAGCCCCGCCCCGCGTGCCGCGCACGCGGCCAGCACCAGCGGCAGCGCGGGCGACACCGCCAGCAGGGCCGACGGCACACCGAGCAGGAGCAGACCCAGCGCCATGCCCATCCGGTAGCCGCAGCGGCTCAGGACGGCCGGTACGGCGAGTTCCATCAGCACCGTGGCGGCCATCATCACGCCGGTCGACAGCCCCGCTCCCGTGTCGCCCGAACCGCCCGTCGCCGTGTACAGCGGGACGACGGGGACCAGCAGGTAGAAGCCGGTGAGCGCGCCCAGCGACGCGGCCAGCAGGAAGATCATTTGGCGTTTCGGCGCAGCCTCGCGCCGGTCCGCCTCCACGTCCAGATCGGTCACCGCAGGATCGTCGCGGGGCGGCGGGCCCCGGCGCATCGGGCGGATGCCCTGTCCGGCATCCCGAGGTTTCCGCTTCGGGATCCCCATCTGGAAGTCTGGGGACGTGTACGCGCGTCCGGTGAGCCCCGTGTTCGTGGGCCGAGACCAGGAGCTGGCGCTGCTCGGCGAGATCTTCGCCGGGGTCTCGCAGGGGTCTCCGGGCGCGGTGCTCATCGGCGGGGAGGCCGGTGCCGGCAAGTCCCGGCTCGTGGCCGAGTTCACCGCGGGGCTCGGGGGCCGGGCGCTCGTCCTCCATGGAGGGTGCGTGGAACTCGGTGCGGACGGGCTCGCGTTCGCGCCGTTCACGGCCGTCCTGCGCGGCCTGGTGCGCGAGCTCGGCAGGGACGGGGTCGCCGGCCTGCTGCCCCAGGGCGAGGCGAGGGAGCTGGGGCGCCTGCTCCCCGTGCTGGGCCCCTGCGGCGACGACGGCCTCGGCATGGCCCGAGCCCGCCTCTTCGAGGAGTTCCTCGGACTCCTCGCCGGCCTGGCCGAGCACCGCCCCGTGGTGCTGGTCCTGGAGGACGTGCACTGGGCGGACGGATCGAGCCGGGAGCTCCTTGGCTTCCTCGTCCGCAACCAGCACACCGTTCCGGGCCTGCTGCTGATCGCCGTCCACCGCAGCGACCAGCTCCCGCGGTCCCACCCGCTGCGCCGCCTGCTGGCCGAGCTGGACCGGCTGGCATGGGTGACCAGGTTCGAGCTCGACCGGCTCGCCGCCGAGGCCGTCGTCGCGCAGTTGCGCGGCATCCTCGGCCGCCGGCCGGACACGGCGCTCGCCGACGAGGTGATCCGGCGCAGCGCCGGCAACCCGCTGTTCGTGGAGGTCCTGTCGTCCGGTATCGGCGCGCCGGTACCGGAGTCCGTCCGCGACCTGCTGGTCGCGCCGCTCGAACCGCTGCCCGACCGCACCAAGGGGGCCGTGCGCGCCGCTGCGGCGGGCGGTGTCCACGTCGACCACGCGCTGCTCTGCGCCGTCACCGGCCTCGACGACGCGTCGCTGACGGACGCGCTGCGTCCCGCGGTGCGGTCGAATCTCATGCTGGTCAGAGAGGACGCGTACGCGTTCCGGCACGCGCTGGTGCAGGAGGCCGTCTACGACGACATCCTGCCCGGCGAGCGGACCCTGCTGCACGTGCGCTACGCCGACGCGATCGAGGCGGATCCGGCCCTCGCACCGGACGGCCGCGCGGCGGTCGAGTCGGCCCACCACTGGTACGCCTCCAGGCGCCGCCCGGTCCAGGCGCTCGCGGCCTCCTGGCGCGCCGCCGTCGAGGCCCGGACGTCGCCGACCCACGCCGAGCGGCTGCACATGCTCGGCCGGGTCCTGGAGTTGTGGGATCGCGTCCCGGACGCCGCCGACCGGATCGGGGCCCGCCGCGCCGAGGTGGTCGACGAGGCGGTCCGGGCGGGTATGGCGGCGGGAGAGGCGGTCCGCGCCATGGAACTGGTCGACACGGCGCTCGCGCAGAACCCGGACGCGGTCCGCACCGGCCACCTGCTCCTGTGCCGCGGCGAACTGCGCTTCGCCCTCGGCCGGCCGGGCGACCTGGCCGATCTCCGGGAAGCCGCGAGGCTCATGCCGCCGCACGACGGGGCCCGCGCGGCCGTCCTCAACACGCTGACCGACCGCCTCCTCGCCGTCCCGCGCGACGAGGAGGCCCGCGCGACCGCACGTGAGGCGCTGGCGGCGGCGCGGGCCGGCGACGAGCGCGGCCCCCAGATCACGGCCGCCGTCAACCTCGCCTACGCCGAGGCCCGGGCAGGCGACATCGACGGGCGGCTGCCGCGCATCACCGCCGCTCGGGCCGAGGCCGGCGACCTCGGCGACCACGGCTCCCTCATGCACGCCCTTCGCTGCGAAGCGGACCTGCTCCAGGGCTTCGGACGGTACGAGGAGGCCGCCGCGGTGGCCCGGCGGGGTCTGCGCGCCGCGGCCGAGGCCGGGCTGTCCCGAACGTCCGGCCCCGCGCACGCCGGCAACCTCGCCGAGGCGCTCACGGCGCTGGGCCGCTGGGACGAGGCGAACGAGACGATCGAGCACGCGCTCGGACACGCGCCGAGCCCCGGCCTGCACGCCTACCTGCTGGTCCTCCGCGGGACGATCGCCCTGGCCCGGGGCGACACGCCACTGGCCGTGACCTGCTCCGAGTACGCGCGCGAGGTCTTCACCCGGGGCACCGCCTACGCCCAGGACCGCCTACTGCTGACGCACCTGGAGGTGGAGCTGCATCTCGCCCTGGGGCGGCCGCCGGAGGCCGGGCGCCTCGTCGAGCGGGCGCTGGAGGCGACGGAGATCGAAAGCGGCTCGCGCTATCTCTGGCCGCTGGTCGAGGCCGGGGCCCGCGCGGGCGTCCCCGGCCTGGACGGGACGGCGTCCCGACTGCCGGTCATCGGCCCGGTCCAGCGGGCCCACCGGCTCGCCTTCACCGCGGAGACACGGCGCCCGGACCTGTGGGGCCGCGTCGCGGCCGCCTGGGCCGACCTAGGCCGGCCCCACGCCGAGGCCCTGGCGCTGCTCCGGGCCGCCGAGGCGGCGGCGGAGACCGGAGCGCGAGCCTCGGTCGCCGAACACCTGCTCCGGGCCGCCTCCCTGGAGGACCGGCTGTCCGCACCCCCGCTGCGCGCCCGCATCGAACGGCTCGCCCGACTGGCCCGCGTCTCCCCCGGCCCCCCTGCCGGCGAACCGGACACCGGGGGCGCGGCGCGGGACTTCGGCCTGACTCCCCGCGAGCGGCAGGTGCTCGACCTGCTCGCCGCGGGCCGTACCAACCGCCAGATCGCCGAGGAGCTGTTCATCTCGGTCAAGACCGCGGGAACCCACGTCTCCAGCATCCTCGCCAAACTCGGTGTCACCGGCCGCCTCCAGGCCGCCACCGCCGCCCACCGCCACGGCCTCGTCCGGACGGACGAGCGGGCCTGACGGCGGCCCGTCCCGGCCACGCCATCGATCGGCACCGGCTCCCCGGCCCTGTTGCCCGGCAGGGTCGGCGACCTCACCCACGTCTTCACAGGTCAACCCCGCGTTCAGGGGCACGCTTGACGATATGCAGGTGGATGCCTGCATAATGAGGGTGTGGATGGTGATGCGGGAGCGATGGACTCGGTGTTCAGGGCGTTGGCGGACCCTACGCGGCGGCTGCTGCTCGACCGGTTGCGGGAGCGGAACGGGCAGACGCTGCGGGAGTTGTGCGAGCGGTTGGACATGGCGCGGCAGTCGGCGACGCAGCATCTGGACGTGCTGGTGGGGGCCGGGCTCGTGACCGTCGTGCGGCGGGGGCGGGAACGGCTCCACTACCTCAATCCGGCACCGATCCACGAGATCGAGGAGCGCTGGATATCCGAGTTCGACAGGCCGCGCCTGCGAGCGCTCAGCGCCATCAGAGACCGAGCAGAGGAGTACGCCATGACTGTTGAGACCACTGCCGTGCCCACCTACGTCTACGTCACCTACATCCGCGCCGGGGCGGAGCAGGTGTGGCGAGCCCTCACCGACGCGGACCTGACGGCGCGCTACTGGGGGCACGCCAACGTCTCGGACTGGCAGCCGGGCTCTGACTGGGAGCACCGGCGCACGGACGGGTCGGGCGCGGTCGACGTCGTCGGGCGCGTGCTCGAGGCGGAGCCGCCGACGCGCCTGGTCATCACCTTCGAGGACTCCGCCGGCGTCGAGCCGCCCCGGGACCCTTCGGTCGTCACCTTCCTCGTCGAGCCGCACCACGACATCGTCCGTCTCACCGTGACCCACGAGAACCTCCCCAACACGGAGATGCTCAAGGGCATCTCGGAGGGGTGGCCGGCCGTCCTGGCGAACCTCAAGTCGCTGCTGGAGACCGGTGACGTCCTGCCGCAGGCGCCCTGGGAGATGTCCGGCACGCACGCCTGAGCCGGCGGGCCCGGGCGGTGAAAGGTCTACATTGCCGGGGGTGATCATCACCCCGGGACGCTCACACCCTCGGCGATGGCTCGTCGCCACCGCCGCCCTCTACACGGTCGTCCATCACCAGGGGTTCGCTCTCGCGCCGCTCGGCGGCGTCGGGCACACCCGCTGGGCCGACTGGATCGACATCCTCACGCCCTACACCGTGCTGCTCGCCGCTGCGGCCACCCTTCACTGCGCCCACGCGCGCCCCCGCGCGTGGGCGCTCTATCTCGTGGGCGCCATCACCTATACCGAAGGCCACGGCATCCATCTCGCGGCCAATTCCGTCTACAACGCCGACCCCGGGCCCACCGCCCATCTCTGGGACGAGACCGTCGGCCACTATCTCTGGTACGCCGGAACTGCCCTCGTCTTCGCGACCCTTGCCATCGGGCTCGCTCGCATGCCTCCGCCGAGCAGCCCGCTCTATCTCCCGCTCGCCCTCGGGGTCTCCCTCACGTGGACGACCAATTCCATCGAAGGAACCACCGGCTTAATGGGCATCGTCGTTGCCGCCGCCTTCACCGTCTACGGCTGGCGGACTCGGCACTGCCTCGGCCGCGTCCTGCTCCCCGCCTTCGCGCCTGCCTTCGCCATGCTCACCGCCTACGGCGTCCTTTACCGTGGCTTCCCCCAGCCGTCCGAGATGGGCTGGATCTGAGCGGCCTGGTTCGGACTAGGGCGTGGTGCTGGCGCGGGCGTGGACGCCGAGGACGTGGGTGAAGAGGGCCGGGGGTCTGGTGCCGCCTTGGGTGTCCGGGAGCACGTCGGGGGTCAGCGTCCATTCGGCGCCCACCCACGAGTCGGCGATGGAGTTCGCGCTCGACGGGAGGTCGTTGCAGGACTGCCGGACGCGCATCGCGCGCACGGACTCCGTCGCGGGCGTGTCGGTCTCCACCAGGATCACCGGGACGCCGGCCAGCGGGCCGTCCTCGACCAGGCGCAGGAGGTGGTGCGACTGCTCGCCGTCGAGCGCGGCGCCCGCGTCGAGGACGACGACCAGCCGCAGCGGCGGGCCGGCGGCCGGGCCGTCGTCGCCGCCGATCCGGCGCAGGTCGACCAGGTCGAGGAGGCGGCGCATGCGCTCGGCGGCGCCCGTGCCGATCGCCACGCCGCCGCCCAGCAGGCGGGCGGTCGTGGCGGGGTCGAAGCCGTGCAGCCAGCCGGCGCCCGACAGGCCCGCGGCGTCGATGACCTCCAGGCCCACGACGCCCGGCGGGACGGCCGCCAGGAACCGCGTCACGAGCGACCACGCGTAGGCGGCCGAGTCGCCCGGCATGACGCCCTGCGAGATCCACATGGCGCGCCGCCACGGCAGCCGCAGGACGAGCGGCACCTGGAGGCCGGGCAGCTCGGCGGCGGACAGGCGGCCCAGCAGCATGCCCTCGGCCAGGTCGGCGCGGGGCTGCCAGGTGAGCCAGGACGGCGCGTCGAAGGGCGCGACCTCGGGGGTGACCTGCGGCTCCACCCGGGCCAGCTCGTCGCGGAGCTGCGCGGTGTCGGCGCGGAGCCGCTCGTTGGCCGCCTCCATGAGCCGCTGGAAGCCGCCGGGCGGCTTGCGTCCGGCGATCTCCTCGTTGCGGAGGACGAGCGCGTGCTCGGTGGACGAGTGGAAGGCCGCCAGCGAGCGGCTGGCGTCCTCCCAGACGAGCCAGCAGCGCTCGACGTAGCCGACCTCGCTGGCGGGCGGCGCGGCCGGGGGGCGCGAATCCGCCGGGGGCGGGCCTGCGGGGGGCGGAACCGTGGAGGGCGGTATCGGGGGCGGCGGGCCCGCGTGCTGCTGGGGCGGGCCGACGGCGGGGGCGGGCTCCGGTTCGCCGGGGTCGTCGACCTCGATGCCGTGCGCCTCCAGCAGCTCCGCCAGGCCGCCGGCGTAGCCCTGGCCGACGGCCCGCACCTTCCAGCGGCCGTCGCGGCGGTAGAGCTCGAGCCCGATGATGGCCCGCTCCGGGCCCAGGCCCGGGACGGTGAACGCGACGAGCGGCTCGCCGGTGCCGGTGGTGAGGTCGAGCCGGGGCGGCGGCATCGTGCCGAAGGTGGTCGCGCCGGTCAGGCTGACCGCGATCAGCACCGCCGCGGCGTCGGCGGCGACCGCGTCGAGGTCGACGTCGACGCGCTGGCGGCCGTCGCCGGTCCAGCGCACGCCCGGCGCCTCGGGCGCGTTGTAGAACACCAGGTCGGCGTCGGAGCGCACCCGCAGGTCGGGCCCCACGACGAGGGCGCTGACGTCGACGGGGACGGCGCAGGACGCGGTGGCGACCACGCGGCGGGCGGGCAGCGCGGCGTTGGCGCCGGGCGAGAGTTCGGCCATCGGCGGTCAGGCGAGACCGATGATCGTCGGCAGCATGTCCTGGAAGGTGCGGCCGTGGCACGGCTCGCCGATCGCGTTCATCTTCCAGGCGTCGCCGTGCCGGTAGAGGCGGGCCATCACCATGGCGGTGTGCGCGCCGCCGCCGGTCAGCGTGTAGCGGGCCAGCTCACTGCCGTCCATCTCGTTGACCAGCCGGCAGAAGGCGTTCTCCACCTCGTTGAACGTCTGCCCGTTGAAGGAGCTGACGGTGAACACCAGCGAGGTGACGTGCACGGGCAGCCTGGCCAGGTCGACGATGACCGACTCGTCGTCTCCGTCGCCCGCCCCGGTGAGGTTGTCGCCGGTGTGCCGGACCGAGCCGTCGTCGCTGACGAGCTTGCCGAAGTAGACGACGTCGGCGAGGTTCCCGTCGGCGAACAGGACGCAGGACGCGTCGAGGTCGATCTCCCGCTCACGGGAGCCGAAGAAGCCCTTCTTCTTCACCGCGTCCCATCCGAGGCCCATGCGGACCATGCTGAGCGCACCGCCGGGCTTCTCCAGCGATATCCGCTGGCCTTTCACCATTGAGACGGTCACGTACCGTCGCCTCCTCGCTGTCCCTGAAGGCACCCCGAAAACGGTGCGCGCTCAGCCTTTCAGCCGATCCGCTCGTTGTCATCCGATTCAGGGCTCAGGTGTCGCAGGCGATGCCGTCGCCGTCACGGTCGAGGTCGTAGATGTCGCTGCCCACGACGCGGACGGGACCTGCCACGTAGCCGGGGCCGTCGCCGCTGCCGCCCGCGCAGTCGACGTCGCTCGCGATCGGCACGCACGCGCCGGTGTAGTTGGGGTCGCACCGCCGCGCCCGCTTCGTGCCCACGGCGACGACGCGGGTGACCGCGCGCCTGGTGACCACCGCGCGAATCAGTTTCCGGTCCGTCTCGGCGCCATTGGCGATGGTGACCTCATAGGTGAGGGTCCTGATACCGGCGACCCCGCGAGTACGCACCTTGGTGGTCCCTTTGGCCAGGGTCGCGTCGTTCACCTTTCTCGTCTTGAACGGGATCTTCCGTCTTTCCGTGACCGTGCGTTTCGTCGCCGTCGGAGTGGCCGCGGCGCCCGCGCTCGCGCCGGTGGACGGGGGCGCGCTCGCCGCGGCTTTCGACGGGCTCGCCTCGACCGGGGCGTCCTTCGCCTCGCAGGCGCCGAGCGGCAGGAGCGCGACGGATGTCAGCACAACAAGAAAGGCGCGCTTCATGAATTCCCCCCATACGTAGGGAGAAATCGTGCGCCTTGTGGTTAATCCCCGTCAACTGCACCCGTCAAGAATCCCAGGCCGGATCCGGCCCGGGATTCTTCGACGCGGCTGTCAACCGATTTGGGCACCGAAGACTTGGAGGGCCTCGGTGACGGGCTGGAAGAAGGTCACGCCGCCGCTCTGGCAGTCGCCCGACCCGCCCGAGGTGAGGCCGAGGGCGGTGCTCCCGGCGAAGAGGGGGCCGCCGCTGTCGCCCGGCTCCGCGCACACCGTCGTCTGGATCATGCCGGTCACGGTGCCCTCGGCGAAGTTCACGGTGGCGTTCGTGGCGGTGACGCTGCCGGAGTGGACGCCGGTCGTGCTGCCGCTGCGGAACACGCGCTGGCCGACCACGGCCTCGCCGGCCTCGGTGATCTGCTGGGCCTGGCCGTTGTAGAGGTTCACCGCGCTCTGCCCCGCGGCGCCCTGCTCGGTCTGGACGAGCGCGAAGTCGTTGCCGGGGAAGTCGCTCTCCACGGTCGTGCCGAGGGCCTCGGCGCCCTGCTGGTCAGCGGCCCAGTTCTGGATCTCGTTGCCGCAGTGCCCGGCGGTGATGAAGAAGTCCTGCTGGGCGCGCTTGACGTTGAAGCCGAGCGAGCAGCGCGCGCCCTGGCCGAAGATGGCGTCGCCGCCGAGGGCGAACGTCTGCAGCCTGCCCGGGATGCGGACCATCCGGACCGCCGCCCCCATCCGGCCGGTGGTGCGCTGGACGGCGGCCATCCGCGCGCCGGTGACCGTGTCGTCGGTCCACACCGTGACCTTGGACGTCGCGGGGTCGACGGCCCAGCCGGTGCCGGGGATGTCCGCCACCGCGCGCTGCAGCGCGCCGGTCATCCGCCTGAGCGTCGCCGGGCTGCGCCGCGTCATCTTCGGGACGGCGCCGGCCGCGCGCACGGCGGCGGCGTCGGTGGCGTTGGTGACCGTGACGACGGGGCGTCCCGAGGAGTCGACGTAGGCGCCGGTCGTGCGGTCGCCGAGCCGGTCGGCGATCCTGGCGGCCCGCGCGGCCGCCTGCCCTGTGGCGGGCGCGGCGGTCCTGCGGCCCGCCTGGGCGTCGCCCGCGAGTCTCGCCTCCTGCCCGCCGGACCGTCCCTGGGCGTGCACGACGTACAGCGAGCCGGCCAGGAGGCCGGCGGATCCGGCCGCCACCGCGGTCGTGGTGACCGCGGTGCGCAGCCGACTGTTCCTCACGCTCTTCCGGCGCCTCATGAACCCTCCCGGTTCCGGGGTGTCGATCTACGCGTGGGGGTACGCGCCCCGGCGGGACGGAGTTCAACGCGGCCCGGTGGAAATGCCGCCGGGCCGGGGGGCGGATCCGCTCCCCCGGCCCGGCGGTGTCACCTCAGCCCGTCAGGCGGACGGCGCCGCTCGCCGTCCCTCCCTTCGCGGCCTCGAAGGCCATCGTGAGGGTGCCGGATGCGCCCGGCACGGTCACGGTGGTGAGCCCGGCCTTGCGGATCTCGACCTCCTTCGTGCCGAGAAGCTTGCCGTCCCACACGTGGACGTGCGCGGTGCCGGGCCCCGTCGCGAACAGCTTGACGGTGGTCGAGCCGCCGGAGACCGACGGCCGCCCGGCGATGCTCGCGGTGTCCGAGCGCGGCGCCGCGGGCCCCGCGGCCAGCGGGACGCCCGTGCGCACCGCCTGGATGATCGACTCGGGGGCGTTCACCGACCGGGTCGCGTCCGTCGGCATGACCGGCGGCGGAGGCGTGGTCGGCATCCCCGCCGGCGGGGTGTGGCCGGGCAGGGACACGAGGCCCCACCGGTACGGGTCGCCCTGGACGCCGTTCCAGGTCGACCAGCCGATCCGGGTCTGGCCGGTCTTGTCCTGGGTGTCGGAGTCGTAGACGAAGACGTTCAGGCCCATGCGCCGCGGGTCCACCGCGGTCGGCAGCGCCGTGAAGGGGATCTCCGCCTCGATGACGTACCCGTCGTAGGGGTCGGCGACCGTGGAGGCGACCCGCATGCCGGGCGCGGTCTCCTCACCCGGGCCTTGGCGCGCGTCCGCGTCGCGCTCGAAGCACGGCTTCCCGTCCGACATCTTGGGGAAGATGCCGGTCTTGAACGTGGTGGAGGTGTTCTCCGAGTCGCCGCGCGGGTCGATTCCGATCTCGACCGAGTCGGTGCGCCAGTGCCGCTTGCAGTCGTCGGCGCCGAGGACCGTGCCCTGCTTGTCGTCGCGGACCTTGACCAGCACGTGCAGCGCCTTGTCGGTCCAGGTGACCTTGCCGGTGGCCGAGCAGTCGTCGGCGGACTCACACGCCGACCCCTCCCAGCGCCGGGACAGGTTCAGCTCGGGCCCCGGGTACTCGCCGGGCGACTCCTTGCCGTCGACCGCGGGAGCGGTCGCCGCCTTCGGGAGCTCGGCCGTGGGGACCAGCTCCAGGGCTCCGTTCTGGACGTCGTCCTCGCCCGAGGAGGAGGTCGTGGTGATGGTCAGGTCGTAGTCGCCGCCGTTGCCGCCCTCGTTGGAGGTGGGCAGCGACGTGTCGGTGTTGGTGACGGTGAAGACGGCCGAACCGGTCTTGCCCGCGTCGAGGGTGTAGGGCTTGGACGCGGCGTCGGCGGTGAAGCCCGCGGGGAGGCCCAGCTTGACCGTGCCGGTCTGCGCCGAGGCGGTCGTGTTGGACAGGTCCACGCGCACCTGGCGGGACGCGCCGGACGCCAGCGTGAGCACCCGCTTCACCTGCCCGGTCAGTGCCGGGACGCCCGTCTTGTCCGCCCAGGTGTCGAAGTCCGACACGCGGGGCAGCGGCTCCAGCACGCCGGTGACGGCGGGCCGGACCTCCACCGACGTGGCGGTCTGGCCCCTGGCGGCCCCGGCGGACAGTGTCGCCGAGAGCTGCGCGCGGCCGGCCTTGACGCCGGACGGCGGCGTGACGGTGAAGGTCGCCGTCCGCTCGTCCTGGCCGACCGACCCCAGGTCACCGGAGCCTGTCACGTTCCAACCGGCCGGCACCGAGAGCGTCGCCTTCGCCGCCCCCAGCCGCTTCGGCGAGCTCGCGTGCGCGGTCACCTTGAAGGACCGCCCCGCGGTGACGCCGAACGCGTCCGTCGTCAGCGAGAAGCGGCTGCCGAGCGGGAGGCCTCCCTGGGCGGGCATCAGCGCGCCCTCCAGCATCGCGGCCGGGTCGGTGTTCCCGAGCGTGAACGGGACCCGGCTGTGGATCTGCCGGTAGTAGTCGCACCCGATCTGGGCCGGGTCGGACGGGACGTCCGGGAAGCCGCCCCAGCCCTGGCTGACGTACGTCCGCTGGGCCTCGCGCTCCACCTGCGCCCACGTCCTGCCCCCGTTGCGCGCGGACGCGCGGCCTCCCCACACCCCGTAGGTGAGCGACGCCGCGGCGGACGGCGTCCCCTGGGCAGCGCAGCCGGAGCCGGCGGGCCCCGACGCTCCGCCGGTCTGGAACAGGCGTCCCGGCGCCCAGGTGCTCAGCCCCTCGCGGCTCAGCTGCGCGGGGTAGGCCTTCGGGTCGGCGGCGGCGAAGTAGGCCTCGGTCGCGAGCCGCGCGGCCTGCTGGTGGTTGCCGTGCTGGCCCGGGAGGGGCGCGGGGACCATGGTGACGATCACCTTGGGCCGCGTTTCGCGGACGAGCCGGACGACCTTCTCCAGGCTCTTGTCGTGGTCCCAGGTCTCGGCGGTGAGCGGCGTGCTCACCGTGTAGTAGAAGTCGACCTTGTCCAGGTAGTGGATGTCGGTGACGCCGGCCTTGCCGACGGCGCGGCGCTCCTCGTTCTCGCGGAGCAGCCCGAGCGCCGGGCCCTCCTCGGTGCCGGAGGCGTTGCCGCCGCCCTCGCCGCGGGTGACGGTGAGGACGCCGACCTTCGCCTTGTCGTACTCGTTCCACTGGCCGAGGGTCGACAGCGCGCCGGCCTCGTCGTCGGGGTGCGCCCCGACGAACAGGACGTCGAGCCGGCCATCGGACGAATCGGTGCCGCCGGGGCCGGCCGCCTGTGCGGGCGGGGCCGTGAAGGCGACGGACATGGCCGCGAGTGCGGCGGACAGGACTGCGGGTAGGGCGAGTCTTCGCATGAACTCTCCTGTTCTTTCCCTACTCCTTGATGGCCCCCGAGAGCATTCCTGCGATGAACTGGCGCTGCAGGAAGACATAGACGATCACGATGGGCGCGGCGATGATCAGCGCGCCCGCCATGAGCAGCGAGTAGTCGGTCTTGTGGGTGCCCTGGAAGAAGGACAGCCCGAGCGGTGCGGTGCGCAGCGCCTCGTCGGAGTTGACGATCACCAGCGGGAGCAGGAACTCGTTCCAGGTCCACATGGTGGTGAGCAGCAGCATGGTGAGGATGGCCGGGCGGCCGACCGGCACCAGCACGCGCCACAGCGTCGTCCAGCTGGACGCGCCGTCGATGCGCGCGGCCTCCAGCAGCGAGCGCGGGACGCTGCGGAAGTAGGCGCGCATCCAGAACGTGCCGAAGGCCACCGACATGGCCACCTGCGGGAGGATGAGGCCGGCGTAGGTGTTGTCGAGCCCCGCCGAGCGCAGGTCGAAGTACAGCGGCACGACGATGGCCTCGGTCGGGATGGTCAGCCCGGCGACGAACACCAGGAACAGCGCGCCGGAGCCGCGGAACCGCATGGTGCCGAGCGCGTACCCCGCCATGATCGACAGCACCCCGGCCGCGACGACGGTGACGGCGGTGACGATGACGCTGTTCCGCAGGTAGGTCGCGAAGTGCCCCTCGCGCCACGCGGTGCCGAAGGTGGACAGGTCCGCGTGCGGCAGCTGGAGCGCCTGCGCGACGATCCCGATCATGGGGAACACCGCGATGACCGAGAAGAGGACCAGGATCGCGTGGTTGGCGAACCGTTCCGCCCGGACGTTCATGCGCCCTTCCCTTCCACGAGGCGGCGGACGCCGGCCGTGACGGCGAACGCCAGCACCGCCAGCGTGACGCCGATCGCGCAGCCGAGGCCGACCTCACCGGTGTTGAACGTGCGGTTGTAGACCTCGTAGGCGGGGACCTTCGTCGCGTCGCCGGGCCCGCCCGAGGTGGCCATGTAGATGAGGTCGAAGTTGCGGACCGCCATGATGGTGGTCAGGGTGAGGGCCACCGCCAGCTCGCGCCGCAGCCCCGGCAGGGTGACGGCGAGGAACTCCCGGACGGCCCCGGCGCCGTCGATCCGCGCGGCCTCGTACAGCTCCCGCGGGATCTTCTGCACCCCGGCGAGGAACAGCACCATCGCCAGGCCGATCCCGACCCACGTCCCGACGACCCCGATCGCGGGCAGCGCGAAGGTGAAGTCGCCGAGCCAGCCGTGCCGCCAGTCCGGGAGGCCGAGGGCGTGCAGCCAGCCGAGGACGGTGTTGACCGGCCCGTCGGTGGAGTACACCCACCGCCATGCCACGGCCACCGCCACCATCGCGACGACCTGCGGCAGGAACAGCACCGTCCGGAAGAACGTCAGGCCGCGGATCTTCGTCCGCGACATGGCGCCGACCAGCACGAACGCGATGCAGCACGGCAGCACGGAGTAGAAGAGCACGAGGACGAGCAGGTGCCCGAACGCACCGCGCAGCGACGGGTCCGACCAGGTGGCGGTGTAGTTGGACAACCCCGCCCACGTCGCCTCGCCCAGGCCGTCCCAGTGGTAGAGGGAGAACTGCGCTCCCCGCGCCAGCGGCCAGAGCAGGAACATCCCGTAGACCAGCAGGGCCGGGAGGGCGTACAGCCAGCCGATCCGGCCGGGCTCCCCCGGAGGGACGGAGGCGGACCGGCCCTCCGGCCGCGCCGCCCGGGAGGCGGAGGCCTCGCGCCCGGTCTTCGAGGTCTTTCGCCGCGCGACGGTCGTCATGTGCGGGCTCCTTGGTCGTGCGTCACGGCGCCGCCCGCCTCCGGCCGCGCCGCGGGTGAGGCGCGGCCGGAGGCGTGCGTGCCCGGCGCCTACTTCTTCTTCTGGAAGGCGGAGTAGTCGTCCTGCGCCGCCTTCATGACCTCGTCGGCGGGCTTGCGTCCGGCGACGAGTTCCTGGAGCGGCCCCCCGAACGCGTCGGCGAAGGTCGGCGTCGCGTAGTCGATGTAGGGGGTGATGCCGTCGTTCTTGCTCAGCTCGGCCCAGGCCGCCGACACCTCCTTCAGCAGCGGCTCGGCCGGCTGCTTGGAGGGCGCCGCGAGCGCCGGGAGGTTGCCGGTCTCGACGGAGACGTCCATCGCCTCGGGGGAGGTGATGAAGTTGATGTAGGCGGCGGCGACGTCCGGGTTCTTGCTCTTCGAGGTGATCGACCAGGGCAGGCTCTCGCCGCCCATCGTGGCCGTCGGCGCGCCGGCCTGCGCCGCGGGCGGCAGCATGAAGCCGACCTTGTCCTTCATCTTGTCGTTCAGCTCGGACGCCCACCACGTGCCGCCGAACATGAACACGCCGTCGCCCTTGGCGAAGTTCACCGGGGTGTCGTCCCACTTGACGGCGTTGGCGTCCTTGGTGAGGTAGCCCTTCTTCGACCAGTCGGCGAGCTTCTGCGCCGCCTGGACGTTCGGGGCGTCCGTCCAGGAGCCGCCGCTGCCGAACACGAGCTTGCGGACGGCCTCCTTGTCGGTCGCGCCGTCCTGGAGGATGCCGTAGAGCTGCATCGCGGGCAGCTTCTCCAGGTTGCCGAACGCGATCGGGACCTCGCCCTTGCCCTTGGCCGTGGCGAGCGCCTGGTCGAACTCCGCCCAGGTCTTCGGCGGCTGGACGCCGAGCTTCGCCAGCTTCTCCTTGTTGTAGTAGAGGCCGACGATCTCACCGTTCAGCGAGATGCCGTACAGGTTGCCGGACCCGATGAGCTTGCCGTCCTTGGTGACGCTGTTCAGGTCCGTCAGGCCCTTCGGATAGCGCTTGCGCCACCCGTAGACCTGGTCGTAGGAGTCGAGCGGGAGGAGCATCCCGGCCTTGACGTACTGCGCCATGGACCCGTAGCCCTGGTTGGCCTCGACGACGTCGGGCGGGTTGCTTCCCGACAGCGCGAGCCGGAGCGTCTTCTGCAGGTCGCTGAACGACCGCGACACCCGGTTGATCTTCACGTTGGGGTACTTGGCCTGGAACCGCTTGTTCAGTTCCTCGATCTGCTTCTTCTGACCGCCCTGGACCTCCTGGTCCCAGACGGTCAGGGTCACGTTCCCGGCCTTGGCCACGTCGGTGTTCACCGCGGCGGGCGCCTTGCTCTCCGGCTCGTCGCCGGACGAGCCCGGTGCGCACGCCGCGGCGAGCACGGTCGCGAGGGCCGCGACCGCCGCGGCCGCCCCTCGCCTCGTCAGTGTCGGCATTCCTGCGGCTCCCTTACTCGTTCCTGGACTGCTGTGTGCGCGCCGGTCGGGGGACGGCGCGCTAGAGGTCGGCCCGGAGGGTGGGCTCGGCCCTGACGACGGTGTCGGTCGCCGAGTCGGGGATGAAGTCCACGACGAAGGCGTACGGTTCGAGGACGGACTCGGGCACCTCGCCGGACTCGCCGAACGCGGCGATCTCCCCCCAGCACGGCGCGCCGAGCGATCCGCTGCGGTGCCGGACCGACAGGCCCGCGCACAGGTTGGCGAAGCGCAGCCGCTCCGGCAGCGGAAGCCCGGCGAGCGTGCCGAACAGGAACCCGGCGCCGAACACGTCGCCGGCGCCGGTCGCGTCGAGCGGCCGCACCGGCAGCGCGTCGGTCTCGGCGACCTCCCCCGTCGCGGAGTCGATCGCGATGGCGCCCGCGCCGCCGCGCTTCACGACGACGACGGGGACCCGCTCGGACAGGACGCGGGCCGCGTCCTCCGGCGTGCTCGTGCGGGTGTAGGCCATGGCCTCCACCGCGTTCGGCAGGAACACGTCCACGTGCTCCAGCCGGTCGAGGACCTCGCTGGACCACGTCTCGGTGGCGTCCCAGCCGATGTCGGCGAACACCGCGGCGCCCGACCGCCGCATCTCCTTCGCCCAGCCCGGCACCGGATGCTCGATGTCGATGAAGCAGGCGCGCGCGGCCGGCGGCGGGGAGCCGAGCACCGCCTCCGCGTCGCCCGTCTCGCCCGGATCGAGGTCCGGCAGGGGCATGGCGTAGGTGACCATGCTGCGGTCGGAGTCGTAGGCCAGCGACACCGTCACCGGGGTCGGCCAGCCTTTGATCCGGCGGGAGTGCCCGAGGTCGATGCCCTCCTGCTCGGCGAGCGTCCGCCACAGGTAGGAGCCGAACATGTCGTCGCCGAACGGGGCCGCGAGCCCGACCCGCAGGCCGAGCCGGCTCATCGCCACCGCGATGTTGGCGGCGCCGCCTGGCGCCGAGCCGAGCCCCTCGGTGAACACCTCGGTCCCGGGCGGCGGCAGCCCCGGCAGCCCGGTGAAGATCATGTCCATGAAGACCTGGCCGCTCAGGAAGACGTCCAGCTCGGGGGCGGGGCCGGGTGCCTCGCCGCCGCGCAGCAGCGCGCCCGCCGGGACGCGCTCGGTGCAGGGGTCGGCCATGGACGGCTCGGGCGGCTGCCCCGGGGCCGCGGCGCCGCCGGGCGCCGGGCGGTCCACCGGCGGGCTGCCGTCCAGGGTTTCCACTGTCATGACGACGACTCCTCACGGGAGAAGACGGCGGCGACCTCGGGGATCCGGTCGATGTAGCCGTCGAGCAGCTGCCGGCCGATCCGCGCCGAGTCGACCAGGGGGTGCAGGGCGAAGGCCTTGGCGGCGTCGGTCCGCGAGCCGGTCACGGCCGCGCCGATGGTCAGCCGCTCGACGGCCTTGACCTGCTGCATCAGTCCGGCCTGGTGCAGGTCGGGCTGATCGAGGGGGTGCGGGTGGACGCCGCCGGCGTCGACGGTGACGGGCACCTCGACGACCGCGTCCGGAGGGAGCGCGGCGACGGTCGAGCCGTTCCGCACGTTGAGGATCATGCTGGCGGGCTCGTCGCGGCTGATCGCGGCCATCACGTTCAGCGCGACCCTGGCGTAGCCCTCGTCGGCCGGGTCGATCCCGGAGTGGTCGTCGAGCGCCTCGCCGGTCGGCGCGCCCTTCATCTCGGCCATGTAGCTCGCGCTGCGGGAGGCGACGGTCTCGCGCCACATCTCCATGGCCGCGCCGCCGGAGGCCGCCGCGATCCGCTCGTAGAACGCCTCCTGCTGCTTGAGCAGGAACTCGCCGCGCGTCTGCGGCGCGTCCAGGGTGGCGCGGACCGCCTCCCGGTTGAAGTAGTAGTAGTAGAGATACTCGTTGGGGATCAGACCGAGGTCGCGCAGCCACTCGCGGCCGAAGACCACGCCCTCCTCCAGCGATCCGAGCAGGTCGTCGTCGGCGAGCAGGCGGGGCAGGACGTCCACGCCGTCGTGCAGGACGCGGCGCATCCAGCCGAGGTGGTTCAGGCCGACGTAGTCCATCTGGACGCGGTCCGGGTCGAGGCCGAGCGCGGCCGCGACCCGCATGCCGAGGCCCGAGGGGGTGTCGCAGATGCCGAGCACCCGGTCGCCGAGCACGCCCTGCATCGCCTCGGTGATCATCCCGGCGGGGTTGGTGAAGTTGATGACGTAGGCGTCCGGCGCGAGGGCCTTCACGCGATGCGCGATGTCGAGCATCACGGGGATGGTGCGCAGCCCGTAGGCGATCCCGCCGGGGCCGGTGGTCTCCTGGCCGAGGACGTTCAGGTCCAGCGCGACGCGCTCGTCGCACACCCGCCCCCGCAGGCCGCCCACCCGGACGGCGGAGAAGACGAAGTCGGACCCCTCCAGCGCCTCGTCCGGCCCGGTGCTGGTGAACACGCGGGGGGCGTCCTCGAAGCCGTCCGCGAGCGCCGCGAGGACCGCGGCCATGCCCGCGAGGCGGCCGGGATCGGAGTCCTGGAGCCAGACCTCCTCGATGCGCGGGGAGCCGGGGTCGCGCAGCAGGGCCTGGTACACGTACGGCACCCGGAACCCGCCACCGCCGAGAATGGCCAGCTTCATGCGATGTACACCTTCCCGCCCGCCTCGCGGCAGACCTCCAGAGTCCGGGGGTCGGCCCCCGCCGTCGTGACCAGCGCGTCGATCCGGTCGAGCGAGCACACCCGCAGCGAGCCGGTGCCGGGGAACTTGGCCTCGGAGGCGACCAGCACCACCCGGTCCGCGGACTCCAGCATCGCCTGCTTGATCGGCGTCTCGACCTCCATGTCGTCCATGACGTGGCCGTCCGGCCGCACCCCCGTGCAGCTCAGGAACACCAGGTCCGCGCGGACCTGGCGGAGCGCGGTCTCGGTGAGCGACCCGACGAGCGAGAGGTAGTTGCGCCGCAGGACGCCGCCGAGCAGGCACAGCCGGACGGCCTCGTCGTCGCGCAGCTCGTCGAGCACGGCCATGTTGGCGGTGATGACGGTGACGGGCCGGCCGCGCAGGTGCCGGGCGAGGAGCCGGGTGCTGGTGCCGATGTCGAGCACCACGACCATGTCGTCCTCGACCAGCGCGGCCGCCCGCGCGGCGACCGCCGCCTTCTCGGCGCTGTCGTGCTCGGCCGACGCGGCGAAGGAGATCTCCGGCGCGGCCGGGCGCGGGGACAGCGCCGCTCCCCCGTAGGTGCGCAGCAGCTCGCCGTTGCGGTCGAGCACGTCGAGATCGCGGCGGATCGTGGACTCGCTGACCTGCAGCGTCTCGGCCAGTTCCCGGACCGAGGCGGCCCCCTTGGCGCGCAGGGACGAAACGATCTGCGCCCGTCGCATGCTCGATGTCACGCGGTGGAACGTAACACCCCTGCTCGACATCCGTCATCACCCTGGCGGAAACCTGCTCGAAGTCCGTCATTCGCTTCTCTGACGTGCGCGGATCCAGTCAGGACGGCGGTGAAGTCAGCCCCCGCTGTCGAGAGATCGGAACGTTCCACAGGCATCGGGGCCGGAGCGGCCGGAGCGGTTCGGGCACTGTCAGGAAGCGCGGTCAATCCGGCGCTCGCACGGCCCTCGAACGCGAATATTTTCGTCCTTGAACCATGGCGTGAAATAAGCGCCGCGCCCCAAGAGCCCCACCCGGTACACCCCACGGGGGGGTCCTGCGCGTCGTCGAGGACGCCGGGTCGGGGGCTGAGCGGGCACCCTTACCTGGGCGTGCGAATGGCGCTGCCGGCCCTGGTCGATCCGGACGAGGCGGCCGGATACGTGGCCGCCACGGGCGTGGACGCCCTGGCGGTCGCGGTCGGCACGTCCCACGCGATGCTGGCCCGCGACACCGTCCTCGATCTCGCGCTCGTCGCGCGGCTGCGGGCGGCGGTGCCGGTGCCGCTGGTCCTGCACGGCTCGTCGGGGGTACCGGACGAGGGGCTCGCCGCCGCCGTCGAGCACGGCATGACGAAGATCAACGTGGCGACGCGGCTGAACAAGGCGTGCACCGCCGCCGTGCGCGCGCGGCTCGCCGCGGACCCCCCTCCGGTCGACCCGCGCCGCTACGTCTCCGCCGGCCGCGACGCGGTCGCCGCCGAGGTCGCCCGCCTGCTGGAGGTCATCGGCGCGGGCCGCCGACGCGGTAGGTCACGTGGGTGACGAGAGGCGTCCGGGACGTCTCGACGGGCTTCAGCGCCAGGTCGCCGACGCCCTCGAACAGCCGCTCGCCCTCCCCGAGGACGAGGGGCGCGATGTGCAGGCGGAGCTCGTCGATCAGGCCCGCCGCGAGGTACTGGTTCACGGTGCTCGCTCCCCCGGCGACCGAGACGTCCCTGTCCCCCGCGGCCTGCCGGGCCTGGGCCATCGCCGACTCGATCCCGTCGGCGACGAAGTGGAACGTCGTGCCGCCCTTCATCGGAATGCTCTCGCGCGGGTGGTGGGTCAGCACGAACACCGGCGCGTGGTAGGGCGGCTCCTCGCCCCACCAGCCGCTCCAGTCCGGGTTCCACGTCGGGCCGCGGTCGGGGCCGAACATGTTGCGCCCCATGATGTAGGCCCCGGCCGAGGTGATCTTCTCGATCACCTCGGCGTTGGCCTCCGGCTCCTCGAACATCCAGCGGTGCAGCCGCTCGGCGCCGTCGCCGAGCGGCTCCTCCAGGCGCTGGTTCGGACCGGCGACGAAGCCGTCGACGGAGATTCCGATGTCACAGGTGACCTTGCTCATGGCCGGTGCCTCCTCTGGCGGGCGCCCCTGCGGCGCCTTTCACCAGTGGATCGGAGCCGGATCCGCGTCCTCGACATCCCGGGGCACGAAGATGGAATCTTTTTGAACCCGTGGGCACGGGATGGACGTGCTTTGGGGTGTCGCGTGCGCGGCGGGGGGACCGGACCTGGGAGGACGAGCTGACCGTTGACAGCCGCTTGGAGCGGAGCACAGACGAGGACGTGCCGGCCGGCGCCCCGGAGGCGGGCGGCGCCCCGGAGGCGGGCGGGCGGCCGCGGTGGCGGCGGGTCGCGGCGCGGGCGGTGACCGGCGCGGCGTTCCTGCTCGTGCTGGTCGCGCTGGTCACGCCGGCCGAGTTCGCCCGCCTGACCCCCGGGGCGTTCGCGCGCGTCCCGATCGAGGGCGTGGTCGGCGTGGCGCTGATCCTCGTGCTCCCGGCCCGGGCCAGGCGGTACGCGGCGGGGGCGGGCGGAGCCGTCCTCGGGCTGCTGCTCGTGCTGAAGGTGCTGGACATCGGGTTCGACGCGGTCCTCGTCCGGCCGTTCGACCTGGTGCTCGACTGGCCGCTGCTGGGGCCGGGGGTGGAGTTCGTCAAGGAGTCGTCCGGGCAGGCGGGGGCGGTCGCGGCCGTGGTCCTCGCGGTGGCGCTCGCGGTCGGCGTGGTCGTGCTGACGGCGCTGTCGACGCTGCGCCTGAGCCGGGTGGCCGTCCGGCACCGCCGTCCGGCGTCGTGGACCGCCGTGGTGCTGGGGACGGTCTGGATCGCCTGCGCCGCGCTCGGCGCGCAGCTCGTCCACGGCCTGCCCGTGGCCTCCAGGAGCGCGGCCGTCCTCGCCTACGACCACGCGCGGCAGGTGCGGACGAGCCTGAACGACCGGAAGGAGTTCGCGAAGGCCGCCGCCGTGGACGGGTTCCGGGACACGCCGCCCGACAGGCTGCTGACCGGGCTGCGCGGCAAGGACGTCGTCCTGGCGTTCGTGGAGAGCTACGGGCGGTCGGCGGTGGAGAGCCCGCAGTACGCGCCGCAGGTCGGCGCGGTCCTCGACCAGGGGTCGCGGCGGCTCCGCGAGGCGGGGTTCTCCGCGCGCAGCGGGTGGCTCACGTCCTCGACGGCGGGCGGCGGCAGCTGGCTGGCGCACGCGACCCTGCTGTCCGGCTTGTGGGTCAACAACCAGCAGCGGTACCGCGCGCTGGTGAACAGCGACCGGCTGACGCTGAACGGGGCCTTCCACCGCGCGGACTCCCGGACGGTCGCGCTCATGCCGGCGATCACCCGGGCCTGGCCCGAGGCTTCCTTCTACGGCTACGACAAGGTCTACGACGACCGGAACCTCGGCTACCGCGGCCCGCGCTTCAGCTTCGCCACCATGCCCGACCAGTACACCCTGTCGACGCTCCAGCGCACCGAGCTGGCGAAGAAGGACCGGGCGCCGGTGATGGCGGAGACGGCGCTGGTGTCGAGCCACGCCCCGTGGGCGTCCATCCCGCGGCCCGTCCCGTGGGACCGGGTCGGGGACGGTTCGGTCTTCAACGGGATGGGCAAGGGCTACGACGCGCCCTGGCCGCCGGCCGGCCGGATCCGCGACGAGTACCGCAAGTCCATCGAGTACACGCTGAACACGCTCGTCTCCTTCCTGGAGACCTACGGAGACGACGACACCGTGCTGGTCTTCCTCGGCGACCACCAGCCCGCGCCGCTCATCACCGGGCCGGGCGCTAGCCGGGACGTCCCGATCACCGTCGTGGCGAAGGACCGCGCCGTCATGGACAGGATCTCCGGCTGGGGCTGGCAGGACGGCCTGCGTCCGGGCCGAGGCACGCCGGTGTGGCCGATGAGCGCGTTCCGCGACCGTTTCTTGACCGCGTTCGGAGGCTGACGGCGGATCGGGGAGGCGGTCTCCGGGGAGGGGAGGAGGATGACCGACGTCCTGCGCGGCCCGAAGGCGGCGGCGTGACCTCGCTGTCCGCGGAGCCCGGACGGCCCGCGGAGTCCGCGGCCGAGAAGGAGCCGGGCCGGTTCCGCGCGGTGCACCGGCGATGGCTGCTCGCGGCGGTCGTGGCGGCGCTGCTGGCCCAGATGGGCGCCGCGATGGCCGTCACCGCGGTCCGGCAGAGCCCGACCGTCGACGAGCCCGTCTACATCAGTGCGGGCGTCGCCTACCTGCGCGCCCATGACCTGAGTCGCAACCCCGAGCATCCGCCGCTGGGCAAGCTGGTCATCGGGGCCGGGGCGGTGCTCGCCGCTCCGCACCTCCGCCCGTCCTTCACTGGGAGCGACTACAGGTTCGGCAGGCAGTTCCTGTACCGGTGGGGCAACGACCCTCAGCGGGTGCTGCTCGCCGGGCGCCTGCCCGTCATCGCGCTGACCCTGCTGTTCGGGCTGGTCGTCTTCGCGTTCGCCCGCGACCTCGCCGGCCCCGCCGGCGGCCTCGCGGCCCTGGCCCTGTACGCCTTCTCCCCCGACGTCATCGCGCACGGGTCGCTGGCCACGCTCGACGTCCCGACGGCCGGCCTCCTGCTGACGTCGGTGTGGCTGCTCTGGCGGGCGAGGCTGAAGCCGCGGCCGTACCTGCCGCTCGCCGGAGTCGCGCTCGGGGCGGCGGTGGCGACCAAGATGAGCGCGCTGCCCGCCGTGCCGGTGCTCGTGGTCCTGGCGGCGGTGTCGGTCTGGACGTTCCGCCCGTCGCGCCGCCCAGTGCTGACGGCCGTCCTGTCGGCGGCCGGGGTCGGGGTCCTGGCCGTCGCGGTGGTGTGGGCGAGCTACCTCGCGGTGGACCCGCGGCTGCGCTGGGCGGCGCCCGCCGACCTGCCGACCGCCGGCGGTCTGCGCGGGCTCGCCGCCGGCTGGCTGCCGTTCCCCCGGCCCTTCCAGGACGGGATGCGGGCCCAGTTCGGATTCGAGGAGATGCGCTGGACGGGCTTCCTGTTCGGCGACGTCTACCACGGCTCCCGCTGGTACTACCTGCCGGCCGCGCTCCTGGTGAAGACGCCGCTGGGCATGCTGGCGCTGTGGGCGGCGGGCGTCGCCGCCATGGCGGCGCTGCCCCGGCTGCGCCCGGCCGCGCCGTACCTTCTCGCGCCGACGGCCGTGCTGCTGGCGGCGGCGATGACGGGGTCGCGCGACCTCGGCGCCCGCTACGCGATCTTCGTCCCGATCTTTCTGGCGGTGGCGGCGGGCGGGGCGGTCCTCGTCCGGTGGCGGTGGGCCAGGGCCGCGGCGGTCGCGCTGCTGCTGTTCGTCGCGGTCAGCTCGCTGCGGACCTTCCCGTACTACCTGCCGTACTCCAATGAGGCGTTCGGCGGGCCATCGAAGACCCACCTGCGCCTGCACGACTCCAACGTCGACTGGGGCCAGGACCTCGGGCGGCTCGCCGACCGGCTGCGGGAGCGGTATCCGGGCGAGCCGGTCTGGCTCGTCTACAAGGGCAGCGGCGTCCCGTCCTACTACGGCATCCGCGCGGGCGACCCGCTCACGGCGCCGCCCGGCAGGGTGCACGGCCTGCTCGTCGTCTCCGACAGCTGGCTCGTGAAGAACGACCCCCGGCTGATGCCGCTGGTCCGCTCCAGCGAGCCGATCGACGAGGTCGGGCACTCCATCACGATCTTCCGCCGGTCCGCCCAGGGGCCGTAGCCCGCGGCCCGCCGGTCAGCGGCGGCGGGTGTGGGCGCGCGACCAGAGCGCCGCCCAGCCGCCGTGCGCGAGCCAGGACGCCGGGACGCGGAGGCCGTGCTCGGCGATCTCGTCCCAGAACACGGTGGTGTCGGCGCCCAGTTCGCGCGCCGCGGGCATGGCCCGCTGCCAGGGCCCCTCCTCGTCCTCAAGGGCCGTGGCCGGGTATCCGGGGACGCTCGTGGTACGCGGCGGCATCACGGGGACGAGGCCGGCGTCCGGTGCGGCGCAGGTGACGGCGACGGCGAGCGCGCACAGGATCGGCTCGGTCGTCGGCTTGGCGAGCGCGCGGGCGATGACCGGATCGTCCTGGAGGGCGAGCACGCCGAGCGCGCGGCGGATGCGGCGCGCGACCAGGTCGAGGGAGTAGGCGTCGGCGACGGCGGGGAGCTTGACGAGCCTGCGCAGCACCTTCGGCAGCGGGGGCTCGCCGAGCAGGAGCGGAAGCTGGTCGTAGCGGTCGCGCAGTGCCGGGTCGAGGGCGTCGAGCGCGGAGCGCAGGGGGCGGTGGCCCGAGGCCGTCCAGAGCCCGTCGAGATCGACGGCGCCCTCGTCCAGCGCGCGGCGGACGGCCCCGGTCAGCTGCGGACCGCCGCCGAAGCGGCGCAGCCGGACGAGCGCGGCGTCCGGCCCGGTGCCGGCCACGGCGGCGACGGCGCCGAGCGCCGGGACGGCCCGCGTCCACGACCGGCCCGCGAGCTCGCCGAGGGCTGGGCCGACCTCCTCGACGAGGCGGGGCGCGGCGCGCCGCCGGGCGGGACGCACCGGCGGGAGCTCGTCCGGCACCGGCGCGGCCTCGTCCTCGACGGCGCCGGGGATCGCGGCCGTCCACTCGCCGAAGCGCTGTTCGAGCTCCTCGTCCGGCGTGTCGTTGAACCTCGCGGCGATCTCGCTGACCCGCCAGCCCCGGGACGCGGGCCGGAGCGGAGCGAGCTCCGCGTTGGCGACCAGCAGACCGTCGGCGTCGTAGAGGCCCGCGAGCGCGATCCGGCCCGTCCTGGCCTCCTCGACGTATACCGGCCCGGCGATGCAGTTGCCCATGTAGTCCGCCCATTCGGCGACATCGCGGGCGCTACGGGCGATCTTGAGCCGGACGCCGGTCCCGGGGACGGCCGCGCCGTCCAGCGCGGCGAGCGGCGCCGGGACGGCGAAGTCGCCGGTGAGCGCCTCGGCGATCGCGGTGGCCGACATCAGGCCCGCGGTGAAGGCCGCCCACGTTCGGGGCGCCCGGGGCGGGACGCCGCCGAGGGCGACCAGCTGCGCCGCGCCGGAGACGGCACCGGTGATCGAGTCGAGGCGCGGGGTCAGCGGCTCGGCCACCGGCGGCGGGTCGTGGTCGAACCACGGCTCGCCGGTGCCGGGCGTGGGCTGCGCGAACTCGTGCCCGTACAGGCGGGCGAGGGCGTCGAGCAGGTCGGCGTACCAGAGGAGGTCGGCGCCGGTCTCCACGTCCGCCGGGTCGTCCCCGGGCGCGAGCCTGCGGTGGAGCTGCTCCGCGTCCCCGAGCATCGGCGCCGTCCACCGCGGGATTCCGGCCCACTCGGCCGGCGGGCGCCCGTACCCGGCCGCCTCCCGCCAGCTCCGCAGGCTGGGCGACCACTCGCGCAGCACGTCGTCGCGCGCTCCGATCATCTGGCGCATCAGCCGTCCGAGGTCATCGCCGACGACGAGCGCGAAGTCGCGTGCACAGGCCAGGCGCGGCCTGACGTAGCCGGCGAACCTGGTGTCCTTCGGTCCGTCCACGTCGAGCTTGCGCACGAGGTCGCGGACGTAGGCGGCGGGACGCACCGGGAGGCCGGTCAGCCCGGGGACCCGCCGCGCGGCCTGCCCGGCGGCCCCGTCGGTCGTCAGGGCTGCGGCCGCGCGCAGCACCGGAGCCGACCGCTCAAGGCCGTCCTCCAGCCCGTGGTCGGCGACGGCCGCGGCGGTCCGGAGCAGCGCGGTGGCGCCGAGAGCGTCCTGCAGGAGGTGGGCGAGCCTCTCGTGCCAGTACCACTTGTCGGGGATCCAGCGCGCGGCGTCGGCGAGGGAGGGCTCCGCGACCCCGAGGTAGGTTCGCAGCCGCGCCACGATCCGCTCGTCCTCGTCGTGGCGGCGGCGGTCGCGCAGGTCGCCGAACCGGTCGCGGCGGCTCTGCGTCGCCAGGCGCGCGTCCCGCCGGGCGAGCCCGATCCGGCGCTCGGCGACCCGCTCCCACAGGTCCAGGAGCAGCGCGAGCCTGCGCGGCGGGGGCAGTTCTTCGAACACCTGCCGCAAATACCGCGCCAGCACGGACGGCGGCCCGCCGGGGGTGAGGTCGACGCCTTCGGGCGCCTCCAGGGCGAGCACCCGTTCGAGCTGCTCGGGGCCGAGGACGTCGCTGGCGGCCGACGCCAGGTGCAGCGCCGCCCACCGCCCGTCCTCGATGGCGCGCGCCGCCGCCGCGCCGACCCGCTTGGTGACCGCGAAGCCGAAGAGCGCGACCAGCACCCCGGCCCGGTCGCCGAGGCGGTGCGCGCCGCCGAGGCCGACCGCGCGGAGCGCGGCCAGGACCGCGTCCCGCTGGTCCCCGCGCGCCCCCTCCAGGCGCGCGGAACGGAACCCGGCGCCGAGGTCGACGCCCGCGCCGGCCGCGGCGGCGCCCCCGTCCGGGCGCTCTCGCTGCTGGTCGCGGACGGGGGC
>NZ_JBEUPD010000026.1:0-135500 GCF_040492135.1 Actinomadura sp. NPDC000600 | reverse complement strand
TCCGATGCCTCAAGCGCTACATCGCCCGCGAGCTCTACCAGATCATCACATCAAGCGATCTTGAACTCGCCGCTTGACATCCATAGGAGCATCCCCGTCGCCACCGGACGGCCGCGCGATCACGATCGCGCGGCCGTCCGGTTCCCGCCCGAAAACGGCGATACCGGTCGCGCATCGAACGATGCGTTTTTCGTGTTGGACAGGTATCGATCACGTCTCCTATCGTCCGGGTTCAGACACTCCGCCGGACCGAGAGGACGGGACGTTGGCGCGGCTCACCGGGCAGATGCTGATCGGTTCCGAGCACGTCACCGGGACGGGGGAGGCGATCACCGCCGTCGATCCCCGCACCGGTGAACGCCTCGCGCCCGAGTACCGCTACGGCGGCGACGCCGAGGTGGACCGGGCCTGCGCCCTCGCGGAGGAGGCGTTCGACGCCTACCGCGCGACGGGGCCCGAGGAGCGGGCCGCGTTCCTCGAATCGATCGCCGCCAGGCTCGACGACCAAGCCGGCGATCTCGTCCGGCGTGCCGCGTCCGAGACGGGACTTCTCGAAGCCCGGTTGACCGGGGAGGTCGCGCGCACCTCGGGGCAGTTGCGCCTGTTCGCCTCCGACCTGCGCGCGGCCGTGAAGCCCGGCGCCACCGCCCGCTACGGTCCGCATCCGCCGGAGGGCGGCGGACCAGCAGCGGGCGGCCCGGCCGTGAGCACCGACCCGCCGGGCGAGGGCGCGCCCGAGATCCGGCAGGGACGGGTGCCGCTCGGGCCCGTCGCGGTGTTCGGCGCGAGCAACTTCCCGCTGGCGTTCTCGGTGGCGGGCGGCGACACCGCCTCCGCGCTCGCGGCGGGCTGCCCGGTGGTCGCGAAGGCGCACGACGCCCACCCCGGCACCTGCGAGCTGGCCGGCCGGGCCGTCTCGGAGGCCGTCCAGGAGGCCGGGCTGCCCGAGGGGGTGTTCTCGATGCTGTACGGGGACGGGCCCACGCTCGGCATCGCGCTCGTCACCGACCCGCGGGTCCAGGCCGTCGGGTTCACCGGTTCCCGGAAGGCGGGCCTGGCGATCGCGAGGGCGGCGGCGGCCCGCCCGCGGCCGATCCCGGTCTACGCGGAGATGAGCAGCGTCAACCCGGTCTTCCTGCTGCCGGACGCGCTGGCCGAGCGCCCCGCCGAACTGGCGGAGGAGTACGTCGGGTCGGTCACGCTCGGCGCCGGCCAGTTCTGCACCAACCCGGGCCTCGTCTTCGCGGTCGGCGGCTCCGGCCGCGACGCCTTCCTGGACGCTGCGGCGACGGCGATCGAGGCCGCACCCGGGGCCCCGATGCTCACGCCGGGCATCGCCCGCGCCTACGCCGAGGGCGTCGAACGGCTCGGCCGGCGTCCCGGCGTGAAGATCCTCGCACGCGGCCGGGAGCCCGAAGCGGCGGCCGGATGCCGCGCCGCCCTCGCGGCCGTGGACGCCGGGGACTTCGGGCCCGACCTCCAGGAGGAGATCTTCGGCGCCTGCTCCCTCGTCGTCCGCTGCGGCGACCTCGACGAGGCCATCGGCCTGGCGCGCGGGCTGGAGGGCCAGCTGACCGCGACGATCCACGGCGGGGGCGAGGCGGCGGCCCGGTTGCTGCCCGTCCTGGAACGGCTCGCCGGACGGATCCTGTGGGGCGGATGGCCCACGGGCGTCCGGGTAGGGCACGCGATGGTGCACGGCGGGCCGTACCCGGCGACGTCCGACGCGCGGACGACGTCCGTCGGGAGCCTCGCCGTCGAGCGGTTCCAGCGGCCGATCGCCTACCAGGGGGTTCCGCGGTGAGCACGCCGGTCGTCACCGGGATGCGGGTCGTCCCGGTCGCCGGGAGCGACAGCATGCTGCTCAACCTGGGCGGCGCCCACGGGCCGTTCTTCACGCGGAACATCGTGCTGCTCAGCGACTCGTCCGGCAGCACGGGCGTCGGGGAGGTGCCGGGCGGCGAGGGCATCCGGCGGACGCTGGAGGAGGCCCGCGAGCTGGTGGTCGGCAGGCCCATCGGACGGTCCGACGAGATCCTCAACGCGGTCCGCGCGGCGTTCGGCCACCTGGACGCGGGCGGGCGCGGCCCGCTCACCCACGACACCAGGATCGCCGTCCACGCGCTGACCGCGATCGAGTCGGCGCTGCTCGACCTGATGGGGCGGTTCCTCGGCGTGCCGGTGGCGGCGCTGCTCGGGGACGGCGTCCAGCGCCGGACGGTCCCGGTGCTCGGCTACCTCTTCTACGTCGGCGACCGGAACAAGACGGACCTTCCCTACGAAGCGCCACCGGAGGGCGCGGACGGCTGGGAGCGGGTGCGCCGGGAGGAGGCGCTGACGCCCGAGGCGATCGTCCGGCAGGCGGAGGCCGCGCAGGAGCGGTACGGGTTCGCCGACTTCAAGCTCAAGGGCGGGGTGCTGCGGGGCGAGGAGGAGGCGGAGGCCGTGCGGGCGCTCGCCGAGCGGTTCCCCGGCGCCCGCGTCAACCTGGACCCGAACGGCGCCTGGTCGCTGGAGGAGGCCGTCCGGCTCGGCACCGCGCTGCGGGACGTCCTGGCCTACGCCGAGGACCCGTGCGGCGCCGAGCACGGCTACTCGGGCCGGGAGACGATGGCGGAGTTCCGCCGCGCCACCGGCCTGCGCACCGCCACCAACATGATCGCGGTCGACTGGCGGCAGCTCGGCCACGCGATCCGGCTGGACGCGGTCGACATCCCCCTCGCCGACCCGCACTTCTGGACGATGCGCGGCTCGGTGCGGGTGGCGCAGCTCTGCGAGGCGTGGGGGCTGACCTGGGGCTCGCACTCCAACAACCACTTCGACGTGTCGCTGGCGATGTTCACCCACGTCGCCGCGGCCGCGCCCGGCGAGATCACCGCGATCGACACGCACTGGATCTGGCAGGACGGCCAGCGCCTCACGCGGGAGCCGCCGCGGATCGCGGACGGCGCGATCGCGCTGCCCGAGGGCCCGGGGCTCGGCGTCGACGTCGACGAGGAGCGGATCGAGGAGGCGCACGACCGCTACGTCCGTTACGGGCTGGGCGACCGCGACGACGCCGCCGCGATGGAGTACCTGGTGCCGGGCTGGCGGTTCGACCCGAAGCGCCCGTGCCTCGTCAGGGACTTCACCTCACCCGGGTAGCATCGGGCCGACCCCGGTTCCCCTCACCCAGGCGAGGACATGCAGCAGTTGCCCACGGCCGAGTACCGGCACGTCTACGAGTTCAAGATCCGGTTCGGCGACATCGACTCCCAGGGACACGTGAACAACGTCAAGTTCCTCGGCTACCTTGAGGACGCCCGGCTGGAGATGTTCCACGGCGACCCGGTGCGCAAGGGCGAGCAGCCCGTCCGCGGCATGGTGATCTCGCGGCACGAGATCGACTACCGGCACCCGCTGCTGCCGACCGTCTACCCGATCCGGGTGGAGACGTGGGTGACCGAGGCCCGTGCGGCGTCGTTCAAGCTGGCCTACGAGGTGCGCGACGACGACCACCTGTACGCCGAGGCGACCTCGACGCTCGTCGCGTTCGACGTGGAGGCGAACCGGCTGCGGCGGTTCACCCCCGAGGAACGGGAGTTCATCGGCCGGTACGTGGCGCCCGGGTCATGACCGCCCTCGCCGGGCCCCCGCCCGCGCTGGAGGGCCGCAGGCTCGGTGTCCGCCTGCGCGCCGTCCAGATGGCGGACGCGGAGGCGCTGGCGGCGCTGTACCGGGAGAACCGCGACTACCTGCGCCCCTGGGAGCCGGAACGCGACGAGGCGTACTTCACCCTCGGCGGCCAGCGCGACAACCTGCGCGAACTGACCGAGGCGTACGCGGCGGGGGAGATGTGGCCCGGCGTCATCCTCGCCGGCGGTGAGGTCGTCGGACGCATCACGCTCAACAACATCCTGCGCGGGCCTCTCCAGAGCTGCTTCGTCGGCTACTGGGTCGCCCGCGCACACGCCGGCAGGGGCGTCGCCACCGAGGCGGTCAGGCAGGCACTGGACGTGGCGTTCGGCGAGCTGCGCCTGCACCGCGTCGAGGCGTTCACGCGGGTCGACAACCTCGCGTCCCAGCGCGTGCTCGAACGCAACGGCTTCACCCCCGTGGGGACGGCCCGCCGCCACATCCACCTGGACGGGCGCTGGCACGACGAGCGCCTCTTCGAGCGCCTGGCCCCCTGGGACGACGGCTTCGCCCTCGTCCCCCCGTCCTGATCCCTTCGCTCCCGCCTTCCCCCGCTTCTCGACCTGCACGCCGACCTCCGGGCCCCGGCGGCCGAGTCATCGTCGTGAGGGCTGCCGCCGTCAGGCTTGCCGATGCCCCGCGCTCGGCCGGGGCCCGACTCGACCGCCGCACTCGGCGGGGCCGACTGCCCGGGGGCGGTCTGATCTCCGGTCACCGTCGGTCGCCGTTCCGGACGTGATCGAGGTCCACCCGGTCGGCGGGCGTTCCTCCAGCGTGACCGCCATTGCCCGCCTGATCATGCTCTGCCGCTTACTGTGCTTGATTTCCGGTCTGATCGGGTGACAACCGGGGCGTCACGGATAGGTAACAAGCCCAACAGCAATCCGTTTTGGCCGGGCTTCTCCCTCTAGGGTCGCGACGCGAATGTGGAGAACCCACGTGAAAGGGGCACAATGCGGCGCGTCTCACGAGGAGCCATGGCACTGCTGCTCGCCGCGGGCATGACCGGGGCGGGCGCCACCGCGGCGCAGGCCGCGGCCACGGCCCAGGCGGGCACGGCGAAGGCCGGCGCCGCCCAGGCGGGCGACATCCTCGCCCAGCTGAAGGCGATCCCCGGCATGCAGGTGACGGAGAAGCCGTCCACCCTGCCGGGCTACCGCTGGTTCTGGCTCGAGTACCGGCAGCCGGTCGACCACCGCAACCCGCGGGGGCAGTGGTTCGAGCAGCGCATCATGTTGCAGCACAAGTCGGCGGACCGTCCCATGGTGCTCTACACCAGCGGGTACAACACGCCCGAGGTGATGTTCACCTCCGAGCCGACGGCGCTGGTCGACGGCAACCAGATCTCGGTCGAGTACCGGTACTTCACCCCGTCCCGTCCCGAGCCGACGGACTGGAAGAAGGACACGATCTGGCAGGCCGCCACCGACGAGCACCGGCTGATCGGCGCCCTCAAGACCATCTACCAGGGCAAGTGGATCTCGACGGGGGCCAGCAAGGGCGGCATGACGGCCGTCTACCACAAGCGCTTCTACCCGCGGGACGTCGACGGCAGCGTCGTGTACGTGGCGCCGAACGACGTCAACAACAACGACGACCGCGCCTACGACAAGTTCTTCCAGACGGTGGGCACCGACCCCGAGTGCCGCGCGAACGTCAAGGCGCTCGCGCGCAAGTTCCTCGAGCGCCGCACCGAGATGCTCAAGCGCTTCAAGGCCGCCGCCGACGAGAACGGCTGGACGTTCGACATCCTGCGCACCCAGGACCGCGCGTTCGAGAACTCGGTGATGGACTACGAGTGGGGCTTCTGGCAGTACAGCCTCCAGTCGGCCTGCGCGACGCTGCCGAAGGCGGCGGACGCCACGGACGACCAGCTCTACGAGACGCTCGACAACATCTCGGGGCTGTCGTTCTACAGCGACCAGGGCCTCGCCCCGTACATCCCGTACTACTACCAGGCGGGCACCCAGCTCGGCTGGCCGACGCCGAAGTTCAAGCACCTGCGGCCGCTGCTGCGGTACGAGGACAGCTACCAGCCGCGCACCTACGTCCCGCGCGACATCCCGATGCGGTTCGACAACGGCCGTGCCATGCGCGACATCGACAGCTGGGTGCGCGGCAACGCGAACCACATGCTGTTCCTGTACGGCGCCAACGACCCGTGGGGCTCCGAGCCGTTCCGCCTCGGGCGCGGCAGCCGCGACTCGGCGGTCTACGTCGCCCCGGGCATGAACCACAGCGGCCGCCTCATCGCCAAGCTGCCGAGTGACCAGCAGTCCAAGGCGATCGCCGACGTCAAGCGGTGGGCGGGCCTCGGGGCCGGCATGCAGACGTTCAAGGCGGGTCTGGTCGCCGACGACCCGCTCCAGATCCAGCGCCCGCCGCTGTAGCCGGAGGCACCTCCAGCGAAGTCCGCGGTGTGCCGGACCGTGCGTCGACCCCTCGCACGGACCGGCGCACCGCGTCGCGCTTTCAGGGGGCGGTCAGCCAGGCGGCGGTGTTGCCGGGGAGCAGGTCGCCGTAGAGGGGCGTGCTGGTCAGCAGCGGGATCCCGGCGGGGAGCCGCACCGGGTTCTCGCCGCAGTTGAGCGCGCAGACGAGCGGCCCGCGGCGGAAGAAGAGGGCCGTGTCGGGGGAGTCGATCCACTCCAGTTCGTCGGGGAGGCCGTCCTTCAGGCGGCGGCGCAGGGCGAGCGCCTCGCGGTACCAGTTCAGCATGGAGGACGGGTCGGACGCCTGCGCCGCGGCGGTCACGGACGCCCATCCCCGCGGCATCGGCAGCCAGGGCCGGACGCCGTCGGGGGAGAAGCCGTAGGGCTCGGCGGGTCCCGACCACGGCAGCGGCACCCGGCAGCCGTCGCGTCCGGCGGTCCGCCCGTTCGTGCGCTTGAAGATGGGGTCCTGCCGGGCCTCGTCGGGCAGGTCGGTCACCTCGGGCAGGCCCAGTTCCTCGCCCTGGTACAGGTAGGCCGACCCGGGAAGCGCCAAGAGCAGGAGCAGCGCCGCCTTGGCCCTGCCGTGCCCGATCCCGGGAAGCCCGCCCGGCTGCTCGTAGCGGGTGACGTGGCGGACGGAGTCGTGGCTCGACAGCACCCACGTCGGAGCGGCGCCCATCGGCGCGACGGCCTTCAGCGCGGCGTCGATCACTTCGCGGAACGCCATGGCCGACCACGGAGCCAGTTGCAGGTCGAACTGGAAGACCTGGTGCAGTTCGTCGGGGCGCAGATAGAGCGCGAGGTCCTGCGGGCCGTCCGTCCACACCTCGCCGATGGCCATGCGGTCGTCGTACTCGTCGAGGATCTGCCGCCATCTCCGGTACACGTCGTGGACTTCGGGACGGCTGTACATGGGGCCGTTCAGCATGCGCCGGTCCTGGCCGTGGAGGTCGCGGAACGACTCGTCCTTGAACAGGCCGGCGGCGACGTCGATGCGGAAGCCGTCCACGCCGCGGTCGAGCCAGAACCGCAGGATGTCCTCGAACTCGTGGCGCACCTCCGGGTTGCGCCAGTTGAGGTCGGGCTGCTCGGGCGCGTAAAGGTGCAGGTACCACTCGCCGTCGTCCAGCCGCGTCCAGGCCGGGCCGCCGAACGCGGACGGCCAGTCGTTCGGCGGGTCCTCCTCGCCGGGACGTTCCCCTGGCTTGCCGGACCGGAAGATGTAGCGCGAACGTGCGGGCGACCCGGGCGGCGCCGCCAGCGCCTCCCGGAACCAGCGGTGCCGGTCGGAGGAGTGGTTGGGGACGATGTCGACGATCATCCGGAGGCCGTGGTCGTGCGCGTCCGACACGAGGGCGTCGAAGTCGTCCAGCGTGCCGAACCGGGGGTCGACGTCGCGGTAGTCGGCCACGTCGTAGCCGCCGTCCGCCAGCGGCGAGGTGTAGAACGGGGTGAGCCACAGCGCGTCCACGCCGAGGTCGCGCAGGTGGCCGAGCCGCGAGCGGATCCCCTGGAGGTCGCCTTCGCCGTTCCCGTCGGCGTCGGCGAAGCTGCGGACATAGACCTCGTACACGACGGCGTCGCGCCACCACGGGATTCGCGTCATACGAGGCGATCTACCCGCTTACGTCGGGGCGTTCACCATGCTCTGCGCCGCCATCGTGAAGTAGTTCCAGAGCTGCTTCTCGAGGTCCTCGGGGAGCCCGAGCTCGTCCACGGCGACCCGCATGTGCCGCAGCCACGCGTCCCGCTCGGCCGAGCCGATGACGAACGGCACGTGCCGCATGCGGAGCCTCGGGTGGCCCCGCCGCATGCTGTAGGTGTTGGGGCCGCCCCAGTACTGGATCAGGAACAGCCGCAGCCTCTCCTCGGCCGGACCGAGGTCCTCCTCGGGGTAGAGGGCGCGTAGCTCGGGGTCGTCCGCGACGCCCTGGTAGAAGCGGTGGACCAGCCGGTGGAAGGTCTCCTCGCCGCCGACCGCTTCGTAGAAGGTCACCTGTTCAGCCATAGCGGTCCCACCCTATGTGAGGGGCGTCCCATTCCTCACCTTGATCCATCCGGAAGACGGCTAGGGCGTGGGGGTGGCGACGGTGACCCCCGCCTCGTCGAACGCGCGCTTGACGCGTTCGCGCAGCTCGCGGGCCACGTCCCCCTGCTTGCCCGGCGCCGTCTTCAGCACGACGCGGATCACGATGGCGTCTCCGGCGAGGGCCTGCACGCCCCACACCGACGGCTGCTCCAGGACGAGGTCGCTCCAGGGCGCGTCCGCGGCCATCCCGTCGGCGGTGGCCTGCAGGATCTCCTTGACCTTCTCGGTGTCCTCGTTGATGTCGACCGGGATGTCGAGGACGGCGCGGCCCCAGTTCTGCGACTCGTTCCCGACCTTCTTGATCTCGCCGTTCGGGACGTACCAGACGACGCCGTTCACGTCCCGCATGCGGGTGACCCGCAGCGTGACGGCCTCGACCGTCCCCTTTGCGCTGCCCACGTCGATGACGTCGCCGACGCCGTACTGGTCCTCCAGCAGCATGAACAGCCCGGCGAGGAGGTCCTTGACGATGTTCTGCGCGCCGAAGCCGACCGCGACGCCGATCACGCTGGCGCTGGCCAGGATGGGGGCGAGGTTGAGGCCGAGCGAGCCGAGGATGCTGAACGCGGCCGTCCCCATGATGATGACGGACGCGATGGAGCGCAGCACCGAGCCGAGCGTCTGGGCCCGCTGGGCGCGCCGCTTGTTGAGCAGCGCCGGGCTGCCCTCGAAGACCGTCCGGGACCGCTCCCGGACCTTCTCCGACATCGTGCCCTCGGCCATCCGCAGCGTGACCTTGGTGATCATCCGGTGCGCGATGTTCTTCACGATCAGCGCGACCACGAAGGTCACGATGATCCACAGCAGGGTGGTGAGCGGCTTGTCCAGCCAGGTGGCCCAGAACTGGGTGAAGTCGGTGTTCTTCGAGATGTTCCAGACCAGCCGGCAGGAGATGCTGGGGTCGGTGCTCTTGCAGGCCGCCTCGGGGGTGCCCTTCTCGGCCCAGGGCAGCAACGGCTTGGCGACCGGCGACACGGCGAGCGGCGCGGCGAGCGGCACGCTGATCGACGCGACTAGAGACATGGTGTGGCAGACCCTCCCCGGCCATTGTGGTGCCTCGACACCTCGCCGTGGACCCGCGGCGGGCACGAGCCGATCGTAGGGGACTGTTCCGACCGGTTCGTACGACCGCCGGGCGTGTGGCGGGGCCCGGCCGGGGAGGGGGCCTGCCGGGCGAACGTGCCCCGCGAGGTCGCTGCTGCCGCGCCCTTCTCGCCGCGGCCTCGCGGGACACGCCCGGCCTTGCGGGACGCCCCGTCGGGGCGCCCGGGTCTGTGGTGGGGCTCGGACCGGGCCGGGGCCCGGGAGCTCAGGTGCGGCCGCTCACCTCGCGGCGGAGCGGCTGGAGGACGTGCGCCAGCTTGAGGGCGGCGCCGCCCACGTCGTCGACGCGGTGCATGCGCTCGCCCCACGACCACCAGAAGTAGTGGTCCTTGGTCTCGGGAGCCGGCGCGCAGGTGACGTCCTCGGCGAGGCTCGCGGCCTCGGGGTTCACGACCCTGAGGAAGGCCGGCCCCGAGCGGGTCCTGACGACGCGGGCGACCAGGCCCCGCGTGTCGAGTTCGTGTTCCAGCTCTTCGAGGTAGCCGACGCGTCTGTCGCTGACCACCTTCGCACCCCCTCCATCGGCGGGCGGTCCGCCCGCGGGCCCGGAGCCCGGTCGACCGGGCGGTCGACTCTCCGGATTCGTTCGATCACACCATGCGAGAATTGCAACTCTCACGGTGACCGGTCAAGGGGTCGGTCGGGCGGCGGAGAACCGGATTTCCCCACCTCAGAGGAAGTCCCTCCTCCGGCGGAGGAAGAATCTCTACCCGAGGGGTGCCGGGCGCCTCCCGGACATCACCACTTGCCGGGAATCGCTTGGCGGTGGCTGTGACCAGGATTACGCTGCGTGCGCAAGAGATTATCTGTTGTGGCCATTTCGACCGGTCGCCGTGGCACGGACGACCGCCCACCCCCCGAGTGGACGGCGCTCCGGCACGACGGTGAGGAGGCCGGATGTCGGATCCCCCTCGGAAAGAGACGGACGTGGCTCGCCGGATCCGCGCGCACGCCCTGGCCCGGGGGCGGGGGCCGGTCGAGATCGCGCAGGAGATCCACGAGCAGTGCGGGCCGCTGTTCGGCACCAGCCGGATCAAGGCGCACCGGCTGGCGCACGGCGTCGCGCTGTCCGACATCGTGGCGCAGGTCAAGGCGCTCTACGAGGTCGACGGCAAACCGCCGCCCCGGTTAGGGGAGACGCTGCTGTCCGCCTACGAGAGCGGGTACAAGCGTCCCGGCCCCGAATACCTGCACTACCTCTGCGCCGTCTACCGGGTGGAACCCGACGCGCTCGACTACCAGAGCCCCTGCATCTGCGGGCGTGGCCACGCGGCCCGCGCGGGCGCCGCGAGCGTCCCCCAGCCAAGGGTGCCGGACCGCCGTCCGGTGCCCGACCCCGACGCGATCGTCGGGTCGATCGTGCCCAGGAGCGATGAGCGCCCCTGGGCGACCGTCAGCGAACTACGGGGCCATGACCGCGCCGAAGGCCCCCTGACCATTGATGTTGGAGAGGAGGACATCGTGCTTCGTAGGACCCTTCTGCAGTTGCTGGCCGGAGCGGGCGTGGCGCTCGACGGTCAGTTCCTTGGGGCCGTCGACAACCTGCGCCGCAAGATGGACGACACGCTCGTCGGTGCGACCGTCTCGCCGACCATGCTCGACCAGTGGGAGGAGACCACCTACGGCTACGGCCGGCAGTACCAGGCGACCCCGTCGCTCCGGATGCTGTGCGACGTGCTGCTCGACTTCAGCGAGGTGCGGCGCATGTGCGACAAGCGCCAGCCCGTCGAGCTGCAGGAGCGGTTGTGCCGGATCGCCGCCCAGCTGTCCGGGCTGTCCGGGCTGATCATGATCAACCTGGGGGACCACCGGCTCGCCCGCTCGTTCTTCCGCACCGCGCGGACCGCCGCCGACGAGACCGGCGACCGCCAGCTGCGCGCCTGGGTGACCGTCCGCGAGTCGCTCGTGCCGATGTACTACGGCGACCCGCGCGAGGCGCTCCACCTGGCCCGCAAGGCGCAGGACCTCGCCGGCCGGACGCCCGGCGTCGCCGCCGCCATGGCCCCCGCCGTGGAGGCGCGCGCCCTCGGCATGCTGGCGATGCGCGGGCGCGGCGACGCCGCGCCCAGCGCCCGCCGGGCGCTCGTGCGCGGGCGCTCGGTGTTCGACCAGCTCTCCAAGACCGACACCTCCGACCTGGTGTTCGGGTTCACCGACCGGCAGATGGCCTTCTACGAGGGCGACACGTTCACCAACCTCGGCGACCACCGGCAGGGCGACGAGGCGCTCAGCCACGCCCTCACCCTGTACGCGCCCACCGACCGCGTCGACCTGACCCTGGTGCGGCTCGACCGGGCCATGTGCAAGCTGCACGCCGGCCACCCCGAGGCCGCGCTGACGGCCGGCCGGGAGGCCATCTTCGACCTGCCCGCCGACCACCGGTCCGACATCCTCGTCCACCGGGCACGGCAGATCGGCGCCGCGGTCGCGACCAAGTGCGGCGAGATACCGGAGCTGAAGGACTTCTACGAGGCCCTCTCCGGGCCGTGGGTGACGAGCCCCACCCAGGATCCCCCCGCCGCCGTCCGCCCCGGGGAGCAGGTCTGAGCGGAATGAGCACGCCCGACAGCGCCTCTTGGCAAGACCACCCCGTCCTCGTCCGGCTCCAGGACGATCCCCCCGAATGGCGGTACGGAGACCTGCGGATCCGCCGCTACCACGCTCCCGACCACGCCGTCGTCCTCGCCCTGCACCGCGAGGGCCTGGCCCAGGTGGGCCTGCGCCCCGGCGACGGCGTCTACTACGACCACGACTTCTTCCAGATGGAGGCCATCTACCTCCGCAACAACGGCGAGTTCCTCGTCGGCGAGCTCGGCGACCGGATCGTCGCGATGGGCGGCCTGCGCCGCGCCGACCTCATCCCCGGCGGCCACGCCCGCGCCTACGGCGGCTACGCCCCCGGCGCACCGGCCCTCGACGCCGCCGAGATGGTGCGCCTGCGCGTCCTGCCCGCCGTCCAGCGCCGCGGCTACGGCACCGCGCTCGTCCAGGCCCTTGAGGAACGCGCGGTGGAGTACGGCTACCGCATCCTCCGAGCCGACACCACCGAACTCCAGACCCCCGCCCTCTCCCTCTACCGCAAGTTCGGCTGGACGGAGACCCGCCGCGAGACCATAGGCGGCATAGTCAACATCTACATCGAGAAGAACCTGCGCTGAACCCCCACCCCGCGCCCGTCGCGGGCCCCCGCACCCCACCACCACGCAACAACTTCAGTCACCACACCAGACAAAAACCTCAGCCACCGCAGCACCACGCAACAACCTCAATGGTTGCGATCGCGTCCAAAGGCAGATTCGAGCGAAGCGAGAATCTGATCGCGGAGCGAGCCGCAAGGCGAGCCGGAGCGATGCCAGCGATCGCCCGCTTTTCCGACGATGGAGGGCCGCCAGGCCCGAAGGAGGAGGAAAAGCAATAAGCACGACCCCCTCCTGGAGGCTTCCCAACCCCAGGAGGGGGCGCTCGCGGGCACGGTTCTCCGTGCGTGTTCCCACGGCAGCGTAGCGCGATCTTCGAGCACCGTCCTCAAGATCACCTCACGGCCGACGCCCCTCGGCTGTACCCCGCAACAACCTCAACGGTTGCGATCGCGTCCGAAGGCAGGTTCGAGCGAAGCGAGAACCTGATCGCGCAGCGAGCCGCCAAGGCGAGCCGGAGCGATGCCAGCGATCGCCCGCAGTGCCCGACGATGGAGGGCCGCCAAGGCCCGAAGGAGGAGGGCACTGCAATAGGCACAGCAGGGCCGCCAGGCCCGAAGGAGGAGAGAAAGGCATCAAGCACGACTGGCTCCGACCATCTGCATGAGGGGGTAGCGGTGGTGGCGGAGGGAGGTGTACCCGCGGGCGGTGAGGGCTCGGGTGATCTCGGTGTCGCCGAAGGCGGTGAAGCCGGTGGTGCGGCGGAGGAGTTCGGCGCCTAGGCGCGGGGTGGTGAGCGGGCGGCGGGAGGTGAGGATGACCAGCTTCCCGCCGGGTTTGAGGACGCGGGTCATGCCGTCCAGGGCCGCCCAGGGGTCGTCGAAGAGGTAGAGGGCGCCGAAGCAGCAGACGGCGTCGAAGGCGCCGTCGCGGAACGGCAGGTCGACGGCGTCGCCCCGGACGTAGGCCACGGGGTCGCCGGGTGATGTGTCGGCGACGGCGCGGGCCAGCATGGTCTCGGAGGCGTCGAGGCCGACGACCAGGCCGCCCGGTCCGACGCCGGCGGCCAGGGCGCGGGTGACGTTGCCGGGGCCGCACGCCACGTCCAGCACGGCCGCGGGCGGGCGAGCGGCGTAGCCGGGGTGCGACAGGCCGAGCCAGTCGCGTGCCGTGGCGTGCTCTTCGGCGGTGTCGGGGCCGAGCGGCCAGCCCTTCGCGAGGTTGAAGCCGACGGGCCGCCATACCTTCTCGTAGATCCGCGGAAGGAACGTCGACTCCATCACCGACTGGGCGAGGGAGGGCGAACGCTGCGCGGGCGGCCCGAGCAGGTCGAGATAGCCGCCTGACATGTCGGGCTCACCGGGCGGCTCGCGGAGCAATTCCAGCGCCCGTTCCACGGGCTCGCGCAGCGTCTCGGTCATCCTGCTATTAGACCATGCGTCAATTCGTCGTTCAGGGTGAGGCCGGTTTGTGCCGCGAGGAAGGTGAGCGTGTCGGCCATGAGGTCTGCTGAACGGGTGACCGAACGGGCGGCGTGGCCCACCTCGGCTTCGTCGCGCAGGAGGATCGGGGCGTCCGAGGTGGTCGCGTGCTGGAGGGCGGCGCACAACTTGCGGGCGTGCAGCGGGTCCACGCGGGTGTCGCTGCCGAACGTCGTGAACAGGACGGCCGGATACGCGGTGCCGGGGTGGACGTGGTGGTACGGCGAGTAGCCGATGAGCCAGCCGAACTCCTCGGGGTCGTCGGCCGTCCCGTACTCGTCGTTCCAGGTCTGGCCGAGGCCGAACCGCTCGTAGCGGACCATGTCCAGGAGCGGCGCGGAGCACACCACCGCCCGGTACAGGTCGGGGCGCTGGGTGAGGGCCGCGCCGACGAGGAGGCCGCCGTTGGAGCCGCCGGAGATCGCGAGCTGGGACGGCGTGGTGAGACCGTCGGCGACCAGCTTCTCGGCGGCGGCGTGGAAGTCGTCGAAGACGTTCTGCTTGCGGTCCCGCATGCCGGCGCGGTGCCACTCCTCGCCCTCCTCGGAGCCGCCGCGCAGGTTGGCGACCGCGTAGACGCCGCCCGCCTCGACCCAAGCGAGGATGCTCGCCGAGTAGGACGGCGTGAGCGAGATGTTGAACCCGCCGTACCCGTAGAGGATCGCGGGGCGCGGCCCGGTCAGGCCCGGACGGGACGCGACGATCATCCGCACCTCGGTGCCGTCCCGCGAGGTGTAGGCGACCTGGCGCGTCTCGATCTCGGGGACGTCGACCGTGCCCGGCGCGGACGCCCACAGCGTCGTCTCCCCGGTGCGCGCGTCGTAGCGCAGGACCGACGACGGGGTGACGTTGTCGGTGTAGCCGAACCAGGCCTCGTGCCCGCCCTCGGGGCGCTCGATGATCCCGCCGATGGAACCGAGCCCCGGGGTCGGGACGGTGCCGAGCCGCTCCCCGGACGCCAGGTCGTGCACGGTGATCTCGCTGATCGCGTGGCGCGTCCACCCGGCGAGCAGGACCGGGCGCTCCAGGTCGTCGAGGATCGCGAAGTCGGTGAGCACGGCCTCGGGGTCCTGGGGGACGAGGTCCCGCCACGTCCCGTAGGAGAGGTCGGACGGGTCGGCGACGCACAGCCGGGAGCGGGGCGCGTCGCGGTCGGTGAAGACGTAGGCGCGGCCGTCGCGGCCCACGTGGACGCCGGTGGAGGCGTCGACGCCCTCCTGCACGGGCCGCAGCGCGGGCGCCTCGGCGGAGGACGCGGTCAGGTCGGCGATCCACAGGTCGTTGCGCGGCGCCGTGCCCTGCGAGGCGGAGACCGTGAGCCAGCGGCCGTCGCGGCTGACGCCGACCCCGTAGTAGTTGGTCTTGTCCAGGCCCTCGCCGAAGATCAGCACGTCGTCGGCGTCGGGTTCGGTGCCGACCCGGTGCAGGTAGACGCGCCGGTGGTACTGCTCCTCGCCCTCCGGGACGTCCCGCGCGGGCAGCCGCCGCGCGTAGTAGTACGCCTCGCCGCCCGGCAGCCAGGCCACCGAGGAGTACCGGGCCCGGTCGATCGGCCCCTCCACCCGGTCGCCCGTCGCGACGTCGATGACGTACAGCAGCGACTCCTCGTCGCCGCCGGTGGACACCTTGTACGCCAGGAGGCGGCCCTCCTTGTCGGGCTGCCAGCCGTCCAGCGTCGTCGTCCCGTCCGGGTCGAGGGCCATCGGGTCGACGAGGACGCGCTCGGACCCGTCCGGGTCCGCGGTGTAGAGCACGGGGTGCTCCTGGTCGGCGCCGCGGCGGGTGAAGAAGCGCCGCTCGCCCCGCCACACCGGCGACCCGACGCTGCCCGCGCCGAGCAGTTCGAGGAGGCGGGCCCGCAGCGCGTCCCGGCCCGGCAGCGCGTCCATGGTCTCGTGGAAGAGCCGGTCCTGCGCGGCGCGCCACTCGGCGGTCTCGGCGCTGTCCGCGTCCTCCAGCCAGCGGTAGGGGTCGGCGACCCGGTGACCGTGGATGTCCTCGACGATGTCCTGGCGCTGCGCGGGCGGATACGGCGTCATGGGATGCACTTTATTGGCCGTTAAGCGCTGCCCGCCCCAGTACTCCCTACGGGTTCCGTGTTCGAGCGGTGTGCGGCTGGGGATTATTGGGGTAGCGGACGACCTCCCTCAGACGCCACACTGATTCTGGTCGGTTCGCCCCTGGGGAGGTCCTCATGGCGAGTGCGCAGGTGCCGGAGACGATAATCGGGCCTCGGTGGGAGGCGCGCTGCGCCGCGACCACCGGGGCGTCCAAGCAGTGCGGCCCGGCGGAGGGCGTCTGATGCGACAGGTCCTCCTCCTGAACGCGACGTACGAACCTCTCACCACGCTCCCTCTCCGGAGGGCGGTCTGCCTCGTGCTTCGCGAGAAGGCGGAGATCGTCCACCATGACATCTCGGGCGCGGTGCTCCATTCGGCGGCGATGACGATCGAGGTCCCGTCCGTCATCCGGCTCCGCCGCTACGTCCGCATCCCGTTCCGGACCCGCGTGCCCCTCACCCGCGCGGCCCTCATGCGGCGCGACAACTTCCGGTGCGTCTACTGCGGCCGCCGAGCCGAGACGATCGACCACGTCCATCCGCGCAGCCGCGGCGGCAAGCACGTGTGGGAGAACTGCGTGGCCTCCTGCATGACGTGCAACCACCGCAAGGCCGACCGCCTGCTGTCCGAACTGGGCTGGACGCTGAGCGTCACTCCGGCCGTCCCCAGGGGCGCGCACTGGCGGCTCATCGGCCTCGTCCACGACGGCGATCCCCAGTGGGCCGCCTACGTCACCGAGCCCGCGGCCTGACGCGCACACCCCAGGGCCGTATCCTGGGGGCGTGCCTCGTTATGACTACCGCTGCCGCGCGTGCGGATCGACCTTCGAGGTCTCCCGCCCGATGATCAACGCGTCCGACCCGGCCCCGTGCCCGGCCGGCCACGACGACACGGTCAAGCTCCTGTCCACGGTCGCCGTCACCGGCACCTCCCGCGGCGGGGCGCCCCAGCCCCCGCCGAGCGCGGGCGGGGGCTGCTGCGGCGGAGGCTGCTGCTCCTGACCGGCCGTCCGTCCCCGACCGCTCAACCGGCCGCCTGGGCGGCGCGCAGCGCCCTGCCGGTCGCCGCGACGTCGTAGTTCGGCGGGACGCCGTCGAGCAGCACGGTGGTGCCGGGGATGTTGTCGGCGCGCATCGGCAGGATCTCCTGGTAGGCGTCCGATGCGTACCAGGCGCGCGCCTTGTCCGTGTCGGGGAACTCGATCAGCACGTACATGCCCTCGAGCGGTCCTTCGACCACCTCGGGCGGGGTGCCGTGCACGAGGAACCGGCCGCCGAACGGGTCCATGGTCTCCTGGATGCGCTCCATGTAGACGAAGACGTCGTCGTGCAGCGGCGGCTGGGGGGTCATGTAGGCGAGGGCGTAGGCGGTCATCGCGAGCTCCCTTTTCAGCGGTGGGGTCGGGCTGGTTCGCCCGACACCCACCACTTTGCCCGGAGCAGGGAATGGGTGCGATTACCTGACGGGTAATGCTCAGCCGTTGAGGCGGTCGAGCTGGGAGACGTCGCGCGCGGCGCCGGTCGAGGCGGACGTGGCCATCGCGGCGTAGGCGCGCAGCGCGGCGCTGACCGGGCGGTGCCGGTCGCGGGGCCGGTAGCCGCCGAGGTCGGCGAGCAGCTTCTCGCGGCGGACCTCCAGTTCGTCGGCCGGGACGTCCAGCTCCAGCGCGCGGTTCGGGATGTCGATGACGATGCGGTCGCCGTCCTCGACGAGGGCGATGATGCCGCCGCCCGCGGCCTCGGGGGAGGCGTGCCCGATCGACAGCCCGGACGTGCCGCCGGAGAACCGCCCGTCGGTGATCAGCGCGCACGCCTTGCCGAGCCCGCGGCCCTTGAGGAAGCTCGTCGGGTACAGCATCTCCTGCATGCCGGGGCCGCCCTTCGGGCCCTCGTAGCGGATCACGACGACGTCGCCGGCCTTGACCTTCCCGCCGAGGATGCCCTCGACGGCCTGGTCCTGGGACTCGAAGACGACGGCGGGCCCGGTGAAGGTCCACAGCTCCTCGTCCACGCCGGCGGTCTTGACGATCGCGCCGTCGGGGGCGATGTTGCCGCGCAGGACGGCCAGGCCGCCGTCGGCGGTGTAGGCGTGCTCGGCGGAGCGGATGCAGCCGTTCTCGCGGTCGAGGTCGAGCGACTCCCAGCGGGCGCTCTGCGAGAACGCCGAGGTGCTGCGGACGCCGCCGGGCGCCGCGTGGAACAGCTCGACGGCCTCCGGCAGGACGTCGGGGGAGCGGACGTCCCACTTGGCGACGAGCTCGTCGATCGACGCGGAGTGGATCGAGTGCGCCGCCGCGTTCAGCAGGCCGGCGCGGTGCAGTTCGCCCAGCAGGGCGGGGATGCCGCCCGCGCGGTGGCAGTCCTCGACGTGGTACTTGCCGGTGGCGGGGGCCAGCTTGCAGATGCACGGGACACGGCGGGACACCGCGTCGATGTCGGAGAGCCCGAAGTCGACGCCGGCCTCGGTGGCGGCGGCGAGCAGGTGCAGGATCGTGTTGGTGGACCCGCCCATCGCGACGTCGAGGACCATGGCGTTCTCGAACGCCTCGCGGGTGGCGATGCTCAGCGGCAGGACGGATTCGTCGTCGCCTTCGTAGTACCGCTTGGCGACCTCGACGACGGTGCGGCCCGCGTCCTCGTAGAGGCGGCGGCGGGCGGTGTGGGTGGCGAGGACGGTGCCGTTGCCGGGCAGCGCCAGCCCGATCGCCTCGGTGAGGCAGTTCATCGAGTTGGCGGTGAACATGCCCGAGCAGGACCCGCAGGTCGGGCAGGCGCTCTCCTCCATCTCGAGCAGCTTGTCCTCCGGCAGGGAGGCGTCGGCGGAGGCGATGATCGGGTCGATCAGGTCGAGCTTGTTGCCGCCCATGACGCCCTCGACGGGCTTGCCGGCCTCCATCGGGCCGCCGGAGACGAACACGGTCGGGATGTTGAGGCGCAGCGCGGCCAGCAGCATCCCCGGAGTGATCTTGTCGCAGTTGGAGACGCAGACCAGGGCGTCGGCGCAGTGCGCGTTGACCATGTACTCGATCGCGTCGGCGATCACCTCGCGGGACGGCAGCGAGTACAGCATGCCGTCGTGGCCCATCGCGATGCCGTCGTCGACCGCGATGGTGTTGAACTCGCGGGGCACGCCGCCGGCCTCCCGGACGGCGCCGGCGACGACCTTGCCGACCTCGTCCAGGTGGACGTGGCCGGGCACGAACTGGGTGAAGCTGTTGGCCACCGCGACGATGGGCTTGCCGAAGTCCTCGCGTTGCACGCCGCTGGCCCGCATGAGCGCGCGGGCGCCCGCCATGTTCCTGCCATGGGTGACCGTGCGTGACCTGAGCGGTGGCATCGTGACCTCTCCAAAACTGTGGCGTGCGGGGCGACGGGCGACTGGAGGCCCAGCCCGGCAGGGCGGGTCGCCTGGAAGTGGTACGCGCAGCGGCGGATCGCGGCGCTGCCGCCGGCTCGGCGGAGGTCGCGCCCGGGCCGGCCCGTGGGATCCGATGCTACCAACCCGGACGAGGGCAGGAAAAAAGCCGGGACGGCGGTGTCCCGGCTTTGCGCGGGCGGCCCGGGGAAGAGGGCCGCCCTCGGCCTCAGTCGGGGTACTTCGGCGGCAGGGCCTGCTCCGCCGCCTGGAAGATGCGCTGGACGTCGCTCTCGGTGAGGATCTTCGGACGCCGGCGCAGGTACGAGCGCGCCCGGTTGCCGGCGTAGACGTCCACGTCCCGGACCCGCATGACCTTCCACGGGATGGACGGGCCGTAGATCGCCACGGACGGCTGCACCGGCACGTCGAAGCCGACCCGCTCGGCGAGGATGATGCTCGCCATCTGGGCCTCCCAGCGCGCCTCGTCCAGCCGGTCCTTCTTGTTGAAGGGGCCGTGGAAGAGCTTGAGGTGGGACATGGTGCGCACGGGGAGACGCTTGTCCCACTTCTCCGAGTCGATGGCGTAGACGCCGCTCGGCCCGATGACCAGGTGGTCGATCCGCCCGTCGCTGACGCCCTCGTCGTCGCGCGGGACCGCCCGCGCGTGCAGCACGAGGTATCCGTTGCGCCGCAGGGACTTCAGCTGCCGCTCGGTGCGCCGCTCCGCCGCCGAGGACTTCTGCCAGGCGGCGACGGTGGAGCTCTTGCGGGACTGCCGGACGACGTCGCCGATGACCACCAGGACCGCGACGGTCAGCCCGAGCCGCCAGCTGGTCAGGAGGGCCGCGACCGCGCCGGCGGCGACGGCCGCGCCGATCCGGTACAGCCAGCGGCGGATCTTGGGGTCGTCGAGCGCCGCCGCGGCGGCGCTGCCCTCCAGCCGCTCCTTCACCGGAGTCTCGTCATGCTCGTCACGCGCCTCTTCGGACTCGGGTCGCGCCCTGGCATTCTGCGTGTTGCCCCGCTCCATGATCGCCATTTGTGACGCTCCGTGTTCCTTTCCCATCGGGGGCATGATCCTCCGTGCGCAGAGTAATCATCGGGAGGGTGGGCGACCAGTCATGCCGGGTTAATAGTTTTGTCGCCCCACGTCAGTGATTCTCTTACGGCACGGATGGGTAGGCCAGTACTAATCTCCTTCCGCCGGTGTTGTCCTGTGTGCCCCCTTTGATGCCCCCGCACACGGCGTCTAGCGTTCCGGTGTGACACAAACCCATGACCTCACCGCCACCCGGATGGCCGCGGCCGTCCGCGACCGGGACGTATCCCCGGTCGAGCTCGCCGACCATTACCTGGACCGCATCGAACGGCTGGACGAGCAGGTGGGGGCCTACGTGACGGTCACCGCCGAGCGCGCCCGCGAGGAGGCGCGCCGCGCCGAGAAGGCGGTGCTGGAGGCGGACGACCCGGCGGAGCTGCCGCCGCTGCTCGGCGTCCCGGTGCCGATCAAGGACCTGAACATGGTGAACGGCGTCCGGATGACGTTCGGCTCGGCGGTCTACGCCGACCTGGACGGGTTCGCCGACGACCACGTCGTGGCCAAGCTCGCGGCGGCCGGGACGGTGCTCCTCGGCAAGACCGCGTCCCCCGAGTTCGGGCTGCCCTGCTACACCGAGGGCGCCGTGTCGCCCCCGGCCAGGACGCCGTGGGACCCGTCCCGGTCGGCCGGCGGTTCGAGCGGCGGCGCCGCGGCGGCGGTCGCGGCCGGGCTGGCGCCGATCGCGCAGGGCAGCGACGGCGGCGGCTCGATCCGGATCCCGAGCAGCGTCTGCGGGCTCTTCGGGATCAAGCCGACCCGCGGCCGGGTCTCCCAGGGGCCGGTCATCCCCGACCTGTTCGGGCTCTCCACCAACGGGCCGATCGCGCGCACCGTCCGCGACGCCGCCCTCATGCTCGACGTCATGTCGGGCCACATGCCGGGCGACCTCTACCGGGCGCCGGAGGCGGACGGGCCGTTCCTCGCCCGCGCCGACCGCGCGCCGGGACGGCTGCGGATCGCGCGGAGCCTCCAGCCGCCGGTGCCGGACGTCGAGGTCCACCCCGACTGCGTCGCCGCCTACGAGGACGCGTCGGCGCTCCTCGAGGAACTGGGCCACGAGGTCGTGGAACTGCCGCAGGTGCTCGGCTCCGACCTAGTCCCCCACTTCGCGGCGCTGTGGGGCGTGATGGCGACGATGACGCCCGTGCCGGAGGGGGGCGAGGACCTGCTCCAGCCGCTGACCCGGTGGCTGCGCGGGCACGGCGAGCGGACGACGGCGCCGCAGCTGTTCCAGGCCCACGCGGCGCTCCAGGGGGCGCTGCGCGCGGCGTTCCCGGTGATGGACGAGTTCGACGCGATCCTGCACCCCACGCTGGCCATGCCGCCCGTGCCGGTCGGGTACTTCCACGACCAGGAGCCGGAGGAGAACTTCCGGCGGCAGACGCACTTCACGCCGTTCTGCGCGATGTACAACATCTCGGGGCAGCCCGCGGTGAACGTCCCGCTGCACTGGACCGGCGACGGCCTGCCCATCGGGATCATGCTCGCCGGGCGGCTGGGCGGGGAGGGCACGCTGATCTCGCTGTCCGCCCAGCTGGAGGAGGCGCGCCCCTGGATCGGCCGCAAGCCGCCTGTCTGGACGGCGTGACGCGGCCCGCAAAGGGCATGGTGCAGGCGTGGGCGACGACGAACTGATCAGACTGGCCGGGCACCACGGTGTCGCGACGCGCTACGAGGACTGGCGGGGACGGGAGACGGCGGTCCCGCGCGACACGCTCGTCGCCGTCCTCGCGGCGCTGGGGGTGGACGCCTCCACCCCCGGCGCCGTCCGGACGGAGCTCGACCGCCACCGGGAGCGGGCGCGGGGACTGCCGCCGACCCTCGTCGTCCGCCGGGCCGGCGGCGGCACGGCCGACCGGATCCGCGCCGCCCTCGCCGGCCACCTCGGCGGCGGCGCCGAGGTGGAGGTCGAGTCCGCCGCCGACGAGGTGCTGGCGCCGCCGCGCCCCGCCGACGCGTCCCCCGCCGAGCGCTCCTTCGAGCCGCTGGACGCCCTCGGCGACGTCCCGCCCGGCTGGCGCGGCCTGCGTGTCCGGGACGGGGCGCGGACGCAGTACACGCAACTGCTGGTGGCCCCGGACGCGCTGGAGCCCCCGCCCCGGATGTGGGGGTTCACGGCGCAGCTGTACTCGGTGCGGTCCGCCGCGTCGTGGGGCCTCGGCGACCTGGGGGACCTGGCCGACCTCGCGCGGTGGAGCGGCGGGGAGCTCGGCGCGGGCTTCGTCCTGGTCAACCCGCTGCACGCGACCGAGCCGGTCCCGCCGGTCGGGGCGTCGCCGTACTCGCCGATGAGCCGCCGCTTCCCCTCGCCGCTCTACCTGCGGATCGAGGACATGCCCGAGTACGCGGAGCTGCCCGCCGGGGACCAGGAGCGGTTCGCGGCCCTCGCCGCCGGGCTTCGCGACCGGCAGGGCCTGCTCGACAGGGATGCGGTCTGGGCGGCCAAGCTGGAGGCGCTGGAGGCGATGTACCGCCACCGCCGGTGGCGCGACCCGGAGTTCGAGGAGTTCCGGCGCCGCGAGGGTGCGGCACTGGAGGGCTTCTCGACGTGGTGCGCCATCAGCGAGGAGCAGGGGACGACGGACTGGCGGCGCTGGCCGTCCACGCTGCGGCGGCCCCACGGCCACGGCGTCGTGGACGCCCCGCGGTACCACGAGCGCGCCGGCTTCCACGAATGGCTCCAGTGGCGGCTTGACGAGCAGCTCGCGGCGGCGCAGCGCGCGGCTCGCGACGCCGGCATGCCCGTCGGGATCGTCCACGACCTGGCGGTGGGGGTGCCGCACGGCAGCGCCGACGCCTGGATCTACCGCGACTCGTGCGCGCCGGGGATGAGCGTCGGCGCGCCCCCGGACGAGTTCAACCAGCGCGGCCAGGACTGGGGGCAGCAGCCGTGGCGGCCGGGCGCGCTCGCCGACTTCGGCTACCGGCCGTTCCGCGAGATGGCCGCGGCCGCGCTCAGGCACGCCGGCGGGATCCGCCTGGACCACGCCATGCAGGTGTCGCGCCTGTGGTGGGTGCCCGAGGGGGCGTCCCCCGCCGACGGCACCTACGTCCGCTACGACCGGGACGCCCTGCTCGGCTCCCTGGCCTGGGAGGCCGAGCGGTTCGGCGCCGTGGTCGTCGGCGAGGACCTCGGCACCGTCGAGCCGGAGGTCCGCGAGGCGCTGGCCGACAGCGGCGTCCTCGGCACGTCCCTGCTCTGGTTCGAACGGGACGGGAAGGGCCGCCCCAAGCCGCCGGGCCGGTGGCGGGAGCTCTCCCTCGCGACCGTCGGCACCCACGACATGCCGCCGATCACCGGGTTCGTGCACGGCGACCACATCGACCTCCGCGACCGCCTGGGGCTGCTGACCCGCCCCCGCGCCGAGGAGGAGGACGACCATCGTCGGCAGCTGGCCGACTGGCTCGCCGTGCTGCACGCCGAGGAGCTGCTCTCCGACCCGCCGGCCGAGGTGATGCGGGCGCTGGCGGACGGCTCCGCCGCCTACGACGAGGAGATCGTCACCGCCCTGCAGGAGTTCCTGACCCGCACCCCGGCCCGTCTGATCGGCATCTCCCTGGCCGACGCCGTGGGCGAGCGCCGCACCCAGAACCAGCCGGGCACCGTCGACGAGTACCCGAACTGGCGGGTCCCGCTGGGGGACGCGGAGGGCCGTCCGGTCCTGCTGGACGACCTCAAGACCCGCGACGCGCTCAGGCTCTTCAGGCGAGCGCCGATGTGATGCGCTTCGTGACGTCGTGGAGAAGCGTGTCGGGGGCGATGTCGGCCGCCGCGACCGCGGAGAAGAGGGCGGGCAGCCCCGGAAGGGGGTAGTCGTCGTCCGCCAGGACGGCCTTGCCCAGCGGGTGGCGGGAGAGGGATTTGCGGGCGCGCGCCCAGGCGGCCTGGACCTCCTCGGGCGAGGGGACGCCGAAGCCGTGCCCGACGGGAGCGGCGTGCCGGAGCTTCACCAGGGCGCCGTCGGTGAAGTCGGCGGCGAGCCTGCAGCGGTCGCCGAGGTCGGCGCGGACGAGGACGTCCAGGCGGGTCATGACCGTGCAGGGGGTGCGGCAGCGGGCGGCGCAGTCGCCCAGCGCGGACGCGACCTGGCTGTGGTGGCGGTCGAGGTAGGCGCGCCAGCCGGGCGGCGGCTCCTTGGCGACGCGCAGGGTGCGCTCGCAGGCGGCGCGTTCCGGCCGGGTGTGGTCGCACACGCGGGTCGAGCCCGGCTCGACGGGGACGCCGAAGCGGCTGCCCTCGCCGCCCACGGCCGCCGCGATCAGGGCCGGGTCGCCCGCGTGGCCGAGGACGGGCTCCCAGGCCAGCATCGGGAGGTACTCGCCGGCGATGTGGACGGCGGAGACGAGCGCGGCCATGTCGCGGCGGTGCCAGCGGATCGCGATGACCTCCAGCAGGAGGCGGTACGCGGGGCGGAGGCTGGCGAGCGCCCCTCGGGGCCGCTCCCGGGGCGCCTGCGGCATGCGGCTGGCGCGGGCCCGGTCGAGGAGGTCCCGCGGGACCTCGCCGGCCTCCTCGGGCATGCCGAAGTCCTCGGCGTCGAGGTCGAGGACGCGCTGCCCGAACGCGCACAGCGCCGCGACCCGCGCCGCGCGGCCGTCCGCGACCCGTGCGGAGCGGCCGTCCGCGACCCGCGCCGCAGAGCCGTCCGCGGCCCGTGCCGCAGGGCGGTCGGCGGGCCGCGCCGCAGAGCCGTCCGCGGCCCGCGCCGCAGGGCCGTCCGCGACCCGCGCCGCAGAGCCGTCCGCGGCCAGGGCGCCTTCGGCGACCAGCGCCTCCAGGTCGCCGAAGGCGTAGCGCCGCGCCAGTGCCGCCAGAACGTCCCGAGCCGTCTCCACCGCGTCCCCTCCCCGTGACCATGCAACGATCGCATGGTCACGGGGCCTGTGGGACAGCCAGGGGCGGCCAGGTTAGGGCGATGCCTCACCCTCCGGTCAGGCGATTACCTTGTGGGGGGCGACCCTCCACACCCCCCGGTCAGGCGATTACCTTGTGGGGGGCGACCCCCCACACCCCCCGGTCAGGCGATTGCCTTGTGGGGGGCGACCCCCACACCCCCCGGTCAGGTGGAGGCGGCGTCCTTCGCACGGGCGCGCAGGGCGCGCGCGACGCCGTCGCGCCCCTCCGACAGCAGCCGGCGCAGCGCCGCCGGCGGGTCGCTCTCCGCGATGTAGGCGTCGGTGCGGTCGACCGTGGACTGCTCGATCACCAGGAAGGGGTAGGCGACCTCGGCGAACGTCTGGGACATGTCGCTGGTCCACTCCTTCCACACGCGCCCGACCTCGGCGAAGTACTCGTCGACGTAGGGGACGAGCAGCTCGGCCTGGTCGGGCTCCACGAAGCCGCCGAGCGTCGCGCGGTAGACGGCGTTCGGCAGGTCGCCCGCGATGATCCGCTCCCACGCGGCCGCCTTCGCCTCGGCGGTCGGGATCGCGGCCTTGCAGGCGGCGGCGTGCCGCTCGCCCGCGGCGGTCCGGTCCCGCTCGTGCTCGGCGTCGATCTCGGCCTCGCCCGCCTTGCCGGTGACGACGAGGCGGCGCAGCAGCGCCCAGCGCAGGTCGGTGTCGACGGTGAGGCCGTCGAGGACCTGCGAGCCGTCCAGCAGGCCCTGGACGAACGCCAGGTGCTCACCGGTGACGGCGGACGCGGCGAACGCCTGCGTGTAGGCGAGCTGGAGGTCCGAGCCGGGCCGGGCCTCGCGGGCCAGCTCCGACAGCGTGTCCGCCATCAGGGCGAGGCCCTCCTTGCGCCACGCCGGGTCCGCGTACTGCTGGACGGCGGTGCGCGCCTGCCGCAGCAGCGTCTGCGTGACCGAGATGTCGGTGACGCCGCGGATGCCCTTCACGACGAGCCGGACGTAGTCGCGCGTCGCCATCTCGGCGTCGCGCGTCATGTCCCACGCCGACGACCAGCACAGCGCGCGCGGCAGGCTCTCGGTGATCTCGCCGATGTCCTCGACCAGCGTCTTCAAGGAGTGCTCGTCGAGCCGCACCTTGGCGAAGGTGAGGTCGTCGTCGTTGACCAGGACGAGGTCGGGCCGCTTCTTGCCGACGAGCTGCGGGACCTCGGTGCGGGCGCCGACCACGTCCAGCTCGACCCGGTCGCGCCGGACGAGGCCGTCGGCGGTCCTGTCGTACAGGCCGATGGCGAGGCGGTGGGCGCGCAGCGTCGGGTAGTCGGCCTTGGCCTCCTGCAGCACGGCGAACGAGGAGAAGTTCCCGTCGGCGTCGAGCTCGTACTCGGGCCGCATCGTGTTGACGCCGGCGGTCTCCAGCCACTCCTTCGACCAGGACGCCAGGTCGCGGCCGGACGTCTCCTCCAGCGCGCCCAGCAGGTCGGTCAGGACGGTGTTGCCCCACGCGTGCCGGTCGAAGTAGCGCCGCACGCCCTCCAGGAAGTTCTCGAGGCCGACATAGGCCACGAGCTGCTTCAGCACGGACGCGCCCTTGGCGTAGGTGATCCCGTCGAAGTTCACCTCCACCGCGCGGATGTCGGGGATGTCGGCGGAGATCGGATGCGTGGAGGGCAGCTGGTCCTGCCGGTAGGCCCACGCCTTCTCCAGGTTCGCGAACGTCGTCCACGAGCCCTTCCACTTGGTGGCCTCCGCCTGGCACAGGACGCTCATGTACGTGGCGAACGACTCGTTCAGCCACAGGTCGTCCCACCAGCGCATGGTGACGAGGTCGCCGAACCACATGTGCGCCATCTCGTGCAGGATCGTCTCGGCGCGCCGCTCGTAGGCCGCGTCGGTCACCCGGGACCGGAAGACGTAGTCCTCCAGGAACGTGACGCAGCCCGCGTTCTCCATGGCGCCCGCGTTGAACTCGGGCACGAAGAGCTGGTCGTACTTGGAGAACGGGTACGGGCGGCCGAAGACCTTCTCGAAGTAGCCGAAGCCCTGGCGGGTCACGTCCACGATCGCGTCGGCGTCGAGGTGCTCGGCCAGCGAGGCGCGGCAGTACACGCCGAGCGGGATGACGGTGCCGTCCTCGCGGCGGTACTCGTCCCGGACGACGTGGTACGGCCCGGCCACGAGCGCGGTGATGTAGGTGGAGATCTGCGGCGTCGGCAGGAAGTGCCACGTCCCGCCCTCGGCCGTCTCGGCGGCCTCGTTGGTGACGACCTGCCAGTCCTGCGGCGCCTTCACGGTCAGCTCGAAGGTGGCCTTCAGGTCGGGCTGGTCGAAGCAGGTGAACATGCGGTGCGCGTCGGCGGTCTCGAACTGCGAGTACAGGTACACGCTGTCGTCGACCGGGTCCACGAACCGGTGCAGGCCCTCACCCGACCGTGAGTACGCGCAGTCGGCCACGACCCGCAGCTCGTTGTCGGCCTCCAGGCCGGGCAGCGGGATCCGGCCCTTCTCGGCGTCGTAGGAGCCGGGGTCCAGGGCCTTGCCGTTCAGCGTCACCTCCCGCACGACGGCGCCGTGCAGGTCGATGAAGGTGGACGCGCCGGGCTCGGCGCACCCGAACCTGACGGCGGTGGTGGAACCGAACCGCTCCTCACCCGTCGTGAGGTCCAGGTCGACCATGTACGACGCGACGCTGAGCAGCCGGGCCCGTTCCCGCGCCTCGTCGCGCGTGAGGTTGCCTGCCACATGAACTCCTTGGTCGGCTTAAAGGCTTGGTGCCCTCATGTCTACCAACCGGACGGCCGATCGGCCCGTCCGCCACGGTCTTCGGCGGCCTCTCGCCGAGGGGAATCGGGACGGGGACCCCCGGGTTGTGGCATGGGAGACATGGACACTTTCTAGGAGGCGACGTTGCCCGAGGACGTTCCCACACCGGTGGACTTCTGGTTCGACCCGCTCTGCCCCTGGGCGTGGATCACCTCCCGCTGGATCCTGGAAGTGCAGGAGCAGCGGCCGATCGACGTCCGCTGGCACGTGATGAGCCTGGCCGTCCTCAACGAGGACAAGGACATCCCGGAGGACTACCGCCGGGGGCTCGCCGACGCGTGGAAGCCCGTGCGCGTGTGCATCGCCGCCGAGCAGAAGTACGGCCCCGAGGTGCTCGGACGCCTCTACACCGAGATGGGCACCCGCAGGCACCACGAGCGGCAGAAGTTCGACCGCGCCTTCTTCGAGGCGTCGCTGACGGCGGCCGGGCTCGACCCGGGCCTCGCGGACGCCGCCGAGTCCACCGACTACGACGGCGCCGTGCGGGCCTCCCACAAGGACGGGATCGACCGCGTCGGCCAGGAGGTCGGCACCCCGGTGATCGAGGTCGAGGGCCACGCCTTCTTCGGCCCGGTCGTCACGCCCATCCCGCGCGGCGAGGACGCGGTCAAGCTCTTCGACGGCGTGCTGGCGGTCGCGAGCACCCCCGGCTTCTTCGAGCTCAAGCGCACGAGGACCGAGGACCCCAGCTTCGACTGAGCGAAGGCCGCGGCCGCCCGTGCGGACGGGCGGCCGCGGCCCCGCGCGCCCCGGCCTTCCCGGCGAGCCACACATGGGTTGCTATTGCGAGCATGTTGCAACAACCACGTGAATGCCGACAAACTGGTCCTGCTAGCTGCGAAGAGGTAGGGGTGGTCAAGTCGTGCACGTACCGGACGGATTCATCGACGCACCGGTCTCGATCGCGGCGGGCGCCGTCGCGGTGGCCGGGGTCGGGGTCGCGCTGCGCGGGGCCCGGCGCGAACTGGACGACCGCACGGCGCCGCTCGCCGGGCTGACGGCTGCGTTCGTGTTCGCCGCCCAGATGCTCAACTTCCCCGTCGCCTCGGGGACGAGCGGCCACCTGCTCGGCGGGACGCTCGCCGCGATCCTCGTCGGGCCCTATACCGGCGTCCTCTGCGTCTCGGTCGTCCTGCTCATGCAGGCGCTGCTGTTCGCGGACGGCGGCCTCACCGCGCTGGGCGTCAACATCACCACGATGGCGCTGGTCACCGTGGTCGCGGGCTACGGGCTGTTCCGGCTGCTGCTGCGGGTGCTGCCCAAGTCGCGCGCCTCGGTGTCCGGGGCCGCGTTCGCCGCGGCCGTCGTCTCGGTGCCCGCCGCGGCCGTCGCCTTCACCCTGATCTACGCGGCGGGCGGGACGGCGGACGTCTCGATCGGCAAGGTCGCCGCCGCGATGATCGGCGTCCATGTGCTGATCGGCATCGGCGAGGCGCTGATCACCGCCGTGACCGTGTCGAGCGTGCTCGCCGTCCGGCCCGACCTCGTGCACGGCGCGCGCGGCCTGATGAAGCCGCTGGAACTGCGCACCGCCGGCCGCGACGCCGCCGAACCCGAGCCGTCCCGGGCCTGAGGAGGAAACGATGACCACCAAGCGCTTCCTCGCCGGGTTCCTGCTCGTCTCGCTCGTCCTGGCCGGGATCGTCAGCTACTACGCCAGCGCCAGCCCGGACGGCCTGGAGAAGGTCGCCGAGGACAAGGGCATCAGCGCCAAGGAGAAGGACCACTCGCTCGAGGACTCCCCGCTCGGCGACTACGGCGTCAAGGGCGTCGACGACGCGCGGCTGTCCGGCGGGCTGTCCGGCGTGATCGGCGTCGGCGCCGTGCTCCTCGTGGGCGGCGGGCTGTTCTGGGCCGTCCGGCGGCGCGGTCCCGCCACCGCGGATACGGCCCCGGAGCACGACGACACGGCGCCGTCCGAGCCGGCCCGGAAGGGCTGATGGGCGCGGGCCATGCGCACCGGCTCTACGTGCCGGGCGCCTCACCGGTGCACCGGCTGCCGCCGCAGTGCAAGCTCGTCGCCGTCCTGGCGTTCGTCCTGCTCGTCGTCGCCACCCCCCGCGAGCGGATCTGGGCGTTCGGCGTGTACGCGCTGCTGCTCGCCGCCGTCACGGCGGCGGCCCGGATCCCGTTCGGGACGGTCGCGCGGCGGATCGTGATCGAGGTGCCGTTCGTCGCGTTCGCCTTCCTCATGCCGTTCGTCGCGAACGGTGAGAAGGTCGCCGTCCTGGGGCTGAGGCTGAGCGAGAGCGGGCTGTGGGGCGCCTGGAACATCCTCGCCAAGGGCACCCTCGGCGTCGTCGCCTCGATCCTGCTGGCCGCGACGACCGAGCCGCGGCTGCTGCTGCTCGGCATCGAGCGGCTGCGGATGCCGCAGCTCATCACGCAGATCGCCACCTTCATGCTGCGGTACGGCGACGTCGTCGCGGCGGAGCTCGGACGGATGAGGGTCGCGCGGGCGTCCCGCGGCTTCGAGGCGCGCGACATCCGCGCGACCGGCGTGCTCGCCAAGTCCGTGGGCGCCCTGTTCCTGCGCTCCTACGAGCGCGGTGAACGCGTGCACCTGGCCATGGTGAGCCGCGGATACGAGGGCCGGATGCCGGTCGTCGACGCCGTGGGCGCGACCGCCGCGCAGTGGACGGCCGCCGCCGCGCTGCCCTTGGCCGCGGCCATCGTCACTTTGGCTGCTTGGATGGCCCCTTGACCCCGTCGCTTGAGGTGAAGGGCCTCGCCTACGCGTACCCCGACGGCACGCAGGCGCTGTTCGGCGTCGACCTGACGGTCGGGCGCGGCGAGCGCGTCGCGCTGCTCGGACCGAACGGCGCCGGCAAGACCACGCTCGTCCTCCACCTGAACGGCATCCTGCACGGCGGGCTGGGCGAGGTCCGGGTGGGCGGCCTCGCGGTCGACCCGAAGGACAGGAAGGCCCTGCGGGAGATCCGCCGCCGCGTCGGCATCGTCTTCCAGGACCCCGACGACCAGCTGTTCATGCCGACCGTCCGGGAGGACGTCGCGTTCGGCCCGGCCAACCTCGGCCTGCGCGGCCCCGACCTCGACCGCAGGGTGCGCGACGCGCTGGCCCGCGTCGGCATGCTCGACGCCGCCGACCGCCCGCCGCAGCACCTCAGCTTCGGGCAGCGCCGCCGCGTCGCGGTCGCCACCGTCCTGGCGATGGAGCCGGAGATCCTCGTGCTGGACGAGCCGTCCTCCAACCTGGACCCGGCGAGCCGCCGCGAGCTCGCCGAGATCCTGCTGAGCCTGGACGTGACGGTCCTGATGGTCACGCACGACCTCCCGTACGCGGCGGAGCTGTGCCCGCGCTCGGTGATCCTCGCCGGCGGCGTCATCGCGGCCGACCGCCCCACCCGCGACCTGCTCACCGACGCCGAGCTGCTCGCGGCGCACCGCCTGGAGCTTCCGTTCGGGTTCGACCCGGCGGCCGCCCTGCGCTGACCGCGCCCTGACCTGCGCGCCGGCCCCGCGCCGGCACTTCCGCCGTTCCGCTTGCCTCCCCGGCGACGCTCCGCCAGACTCGTTGTCCTGACCGTGGAAACGATTTTCATACCCAGAATGGGGGCATTCGTGAAGGTTGCGTTCGTCGGCAAGGGCGGCAGCGGCAAGACGACCCTGTCGGCGCTGTTCGTCCGCCATCTGGCCGGGCTCGGGCTGCCCGTGGTCGCGATCGACGCCGACATCAACCAGCATCTCGGCGTGGCGCTGGGGCTGGACGAGGGCCGCGCCGCCAAGATCCCCGCGCTGGGCGACCGGCTCGCCGCGCTCAAGGAGCACCTGCGCGGCGACAACCCGCGCATCTCCTCGGCGTCCGCGATGGTCAAGACCACCCCGCCCGGCGCCGGGTCGCGGCTGCTGCGGTTCCGCGGCGACGACCCGTTCCACGAGGCCGGCCAGGAGGTGGACGGCGTCACGCTGCTCGCCACCGGCCCGTTCAACGACGACGACCTCGGCGTGGCCTGCTACCACTCCAAGACCGGCGCGGTGGAGCTCTACCTCAACCATCTCGTCGACGGGTCCGGCGAGTACGTCGTCGTCGACATGACCGCCGGCGCCGACACGTTCGCCTCCGGGCTGTTCACGCGGTTCGACCTGATGTTCCTGGTCGCCGAACCCACCCGCAAGGGCGTCGGCGTCTACCGGCAGTACACCGAGTACGCCCGCGACTACGACGTGGCCATCCGCGTCGTCGGCAACAAGGTCCAGTCCGAGGAGGACCTCGCCTACCTGCGCGAGCACGTCGGCGACGACCTGCTCACGTGGCTCGGCCAGTCCGCCGCCGTCCGGGCGCTGGAGCAGGGCCGGCGCGGCGTCGACCTGGAGGAGGGCAACGTCGCGGCCCTCGACCGCATGCGCGCCGAGGTGGACGGGTGCGCCAAGGACTGGGACGAGTTCCAGCGGCAGGCCGTGGAGTTCCATGTCAAGAACGCGCGGAGCTGGGCGAGCCGGGCCGTGGGGGAGGACCTCGAAGCCCAGGTCGACCCCGGTTTCCGCTTCCCCGTCCCCGCCTCGTAGTGCCTACCGCGGGTAGTCCGGGCCCTACCGGCGGAGACGAAACCGCACTACCCTGCCCGCCATGACGATGCGGCGGATGCTCGCGATGACGGGCGGCGCGGTGGTCCCCATGGCCCTCCTCGCCCTGGTCTTCGGAAACCAGTGGGTCGTCGAGGAGATCAACAAGAGCCACATCAAGTACGACGAGGGCATCGGGCCCGTGGTGACGTGGCTGTTCACGCTCGCCTGGCGGATCACCCCCGCGGGCGGCCTGGACGTGAAGCAGGTGGTCCTGGACGACTTCAGCCTGCTCGTCTTCTTCGGCGTGCTGGTGGCGCTCGTGATGGCGGGCGCCCGGCTCGCCGATCCGGAGCGCGGCCCGTTCGGCGCGCTGATCATCGGCTGGTGGGCGGCGGTCGTGGCGGGCGGCGTGTCCGGGATCGTGGCCGCGCCGCTCACCCGCTGGGCGTTCGAGTTCCGGGAGACGCCGTTCGGCAGCACCTTCAGCAGCACGGTCGGCCAGGGCGCATCCTTCGGCTTCGCGTTCGGCTGGCTGGCCGGGCTCGGCGCCCTGGGCGGGTTCTTCCTCGCCCGCTCGCGCGGGGGCGGAGCCCTGCCTCAGCAGCCGTACGCTCCGGCCCAGCCCTACCCGGGCCCGCAGGGCATGCCGCAGCAGCCGTATTCGCAGCAGCCCTATCCGCAGCAGATGCAGCCGCACCCCTCGGCCGTCCCCTACGTCCCGCCGCAGGGGCAGCCGCAGCAGCCCGTGTGGGGCGCCGGGCCCGGCCAGCAGGCCCCGCAGCCGGGGCAGCCTCCGCAGCCGGGCCGGTTCGGTGTGCCGTCCGTGCCGCCGCAGCCCTCCGCGCCTCCGCAGGAGCAGGAGGCCCCCGCCGGGCAAGAGGAGCCGGACGGGCGGCAGGAGAAGCCGGACGAGGCGCCGAAGGGGCCGGAGGAGCCGAAGGACGGCCAGGAGAAGGCCGAGAACGGCCCGGAGGAGCCTGAGGGCGGAGCCGGGGACGCGCCGGAGGACGCCCCCGAGGAGGACGACCTCGACCTCGCCGACCGGACGATGATCGACCGCAGGCGGGACGACGACACCTGACCCGCTCGCGCGTGCACGTCGCGGGCCTGCGACAATCGGGCCCATGCGCGTGTTTCTTGGATCCGACCATGCCGGCTTCGAACTGAAGGAGCACCTGGTCTCCTGGCTGAAGCAGAACGGGCATGAGGCCGTCGACTGCGGCGCGTTCGTGTACGACGCCGTCGACGACTACCCGCCGTTCGTCCTGCGGGCGGCCGAGCGGACGGCGGCGGAGCCGGGGACCCTCGGCGTCGTGATCGGCGGCTCCGGCAACGGCGAGGCGATCGCCGCGAACAAGGTCAAGGGGGTGCGGGCCGCCCTGGTCTGGAACGAGGACACCGCAGTGCTCGCCCGCGAGCACAACGACGCGAACGTGATCGCTCTCGGGGCGCGGCAGCACGACCTCGACACCGCGACCCGCTTCGTGGAGCTGTTCCTCGGGACGCACTACTCCAAGGAGCCGCGCCACACCCGGCGGATCAGGATGCTCGGCGCCTACGAGCACACCGGCGAGCTGCCCCCGCTGCCGCGCGAGGGCTGAGCGCCCGGAGCCGTCCGGCTAGCGCCCGTTCTCCGGGGGCTTGCGGGGGCCGCGCTTGTCGAGGCGGCGCCGCTCGTTCTTCGCCGCCCTGGTCCGCCTGGCGGTGTCGCCGGCCTTCCCCCCGCCCGTTCCGGACGCGGCCGCGGTCCCCGGGTCGGCGGCGGGCGGCTCCCCGCCCGCGGGGCGCGGGCGCGAGACGTCGCGGGCCCGCATCGCCGCGTCCACCGTGATCCGCATGCCCGGCTGCACCATGGGCCGCTCCTTCCGAGATAGTCGCAAGGCCACATTTACCCCGTTTTCGCGTAGCATGATCGTTACACCGGGTCACTGGTGCCCTCGGATACTGACCCTCCGGGTGCATTGCTCGGTACAGTGCCGGAGTCATGCTTCAACGTCTGGTGCAGCTGCTCCCGCCGCGAGTGCGTGCCGTGCTGCGCAAGATCCCGTTCCTGGTCGTGCTCTACCGGTGGCTGAGACGGGGCTCTCTCACCAGGGATCGGTACGTCTTCGCCGCGCTGGCGCTGCTCGCGGTCGCGATCGGGCTGGCGTCCGGCGACTCGCGGGGGCTGGCCCCGTCCGGCGCGCTGGTGCTGATCGTGGTGGTCGGCGGGCTGCTGCTGAAGGTGCGGAGCCTGGTCGCCCTCCTCGGCGTCGTGGTCGCGATGGCCGCCTACAACGCCTGGAAGGACGTCGCCGCGATCGGGCCCGGCATGATCGCGACGCTGGCCATCACCGCGGTGCTCGCGCTCACCCTGGCCCGGACGCGCCAGCAGCTCGGCGTGCAGGGCCTGCGCGGCGACTCGATGCTGCTGGAGCTGCGCGACCGGCTGCGCCGGCACGGCGAGATGCCCGAGCTGCCGGACGGCTGGAACTCGCAGGTCGTGATGCTGCAGGCCGGGGGCTCGTCGTTCGGCGGCGACTTCGTGGTGTCGGCCTCCGACGGCGACACGCTGGAGGTCGCGCTGGTCGACGTCTCCGGGAAGGGGACCGACGCCGGCACGAGGGCGCTGATGCTGTCGGGCGCCTTCGGGGGCCTGCTTGGATCGGTCCAGCCCGGGAGTTTCCTGCCCGCCTGCAATACCTATCTCCAGCGCCAGCGGTGGGACGAGGGCTTCGTGACGGCCGTGCACGTCGTGGTCGACCTGCGCACGGGCGAGTACAGGGTCGAGTCGGCGGGGCATCCGCCGGCCGTCCAGTTCGACGCGGGCAGCGGCGCCTGGCAGGTCAGCTCCGCCAAGGGCGTCGTGCTCGGCGTGGTGCCCGACCTGAACTGCGTCCCCGAGCGGGGGCAGCTGCGGCCGGGCGACGCGCTGCTGCTCTACACCGACGGCCTGGTCGAGTCGCCGGGCAGCGACCTCGACGCCGGGATCGACCGGCTCCTCGGTGAGGCGGAGCGGCTCGTCCCGCAGGGGTTCGGCAGCGGCGCGCGGGAACTGGTGGAGACGATGGCCGCGGCCCGCGACGACGACTGCGCCCTCGTCCTGATCTGGCGCACCTGACGGGTTCGCGCCTGCCGAGCCGGCACCGTGCTCCTACCTGCTCAGTGCTTGTGCTTGCTTTTCGCTTTGCCGTGCTTCGCCGGGTGCTTCGCCTTGGGAACCGGCTTGTGCTTCTTCTCCTGCGGTTTCTGCTTGGGCTTCTGCTTGACCGCCTTCGCGGGGGGCCGCTTGGAGGATCCGACCCGGATGGCGGTCGGCTTCTTCTTCGCGGGCGCGTCGGTGACCGCCGGCGCGGACGGGGCCGGTGCGCCCGGTCGGGCGGGGGAATCGGCCTTGGCCCCGGTGAGCCCGAGGACGATCGCGCCCAGCAGGAGCGTTCCCGCCGCGGCGCCGGCGCCCGCGAGCAGCCGGGTCCGGGTGGACGTCGTGGCGTCGGCCACGCCGAGCGGTGTGTACGCCCTGGTGTCCTCGGCGCTGGAATCCCGGGACCGGAACGGCGTCGGGGCGCCCGGGACGGGGCGCCGCCGGGAGCGCGGCGTCAAGGAGGACCGCGGTGCGGCGGGCGCGGTGTGCAGGGGCGCCTCCTGCGCCGCCGCGGGCGGCGGCGTGAGGCGTCCGGCGACCTGCGGCTGCGGCTGCTCGACGAGGGCGAGCAGGAGGTCGGTCGCGGTGGGGCGGTCCGCCGGGTCCTCCGCCAGCGCCCACCGGACGGCCGGGACCAGCGAGTCCGGCAGGCCGGACAGGTCGGCGTCCCCGGCGGCGGTGCGCAGGGTCGCGGGGTCGCCGCCGATCGGCATCTGCCCCGTCCCGGCATGGGCGATGAGGCAGCCCCAGGCGAAGATGTCGGCCGCCTGGGAGGCGGGCCCTCCGACGAGGACCTCCGGAGCGATCCACCCAGGGGTGCCGAACACCTGACCGGTCGTGGCGGTCTCCTCGACCGCGTCCTGGCTTCCCGCGATGCCGAAGTCGATGACGCGGCATCCGGACAGGGTGAGCATCACGTTGGCGGGCTTGATGTCGCGGTGCACGAGGCCGGCGGCGTGGATCGCGGCGAGCGCCGAGGCGACGCCGACGGCGACGCCGTGCAGGTCGGCGGGCGGCAGCGGGCCGCCGGCGGCGAGCCGGTCGTGCAGGGACACGCCCCCCACGTAGTCGGTGACGAGGTACGGGAGTCCGTCGTCCTCGCCCTGCGCGAGGACCCGCGCGGTGCAGAACGAGGCGACCCGGCTCGCGAGGCTCGCCTCGTCGTGGAAGCGCCTCCGGTAGGACGGGTCGTCGGCGAGGTGCGGGTGGATCGTCTTCACCGCGACGCGCCCGCCGGACTCCGGGTCGGCCCCGAGGTAGACCGTTCCCATGCCGCCGGATCCGAGCCTGCCCAGCAGCCGATGGCCGCCGACCTCTCGGGGGTCGGCGGGTTCGAGTGGCCTGAAGTCAGTGTCCATACGGTGCTCCAGCACCCCCCTTCCGTCTCTCCCGTCCACCCATCCCCTTTCGGCGGCGAATTATGGCGGCTTTTCCGGAGGAAGGTCGAAACGTGATCGTCACGTCGATGTAGCACCCAGTGCACCGGGGGCGTGCACAGTGAATGAAGCGGTGCCCGCGCGGGCGGCTCCCCAGGGGTGGGAGGCGCCGCCCGCGCGGGCACCGGTCCGGTATGTGGTGATGTTTCGCAGGGCAATGGCCCGGTAAGAACCAGTTCTGCGTCACCCCCCGACGCGTCGACGCGGCGCGGCGCCGGCCGCCGCGTGCGAGCGGGAAGGGGGAGGGGCGCCGGGTGCGGATACTCGGGGACCTGCTGACGCCGTCGTGCTGGTCGGTGCGGACCCGCGTGACCGTCGCCGCGACCCTGATCGTCGCGGCCCTCCTGATCGTCGGCGTCACGCTCTTCTACCAGGTCCTACGCAGCACCATCTACGGGGGCCTGCACGACCGCGGCACCCTCGCGGTCAACGACCTCGCCACGCACGTGCGCGAGACCGACATCAGAGGGACGCTTCCCGTCCAGGATCCCGGCGTCCCCCTCCTCCAGGTCGTGGACGGCGAGGGCGGCGTTCTCGCGGCCAGCGAGCCCCTGCGCGGCCACGGCCCGGTGAGGGTGCCGGTCTCACCGCAGCCGGGCCGTCCCGAGTACCGCACCCTGCATTGGACGGAGACGTCCGACGTCTACTTCGTCTCCGAGCGGGTGAACACCCGTTTCGGTGAGCGGATCGTCTTCGCGGGCGCGCCCATCACGACGTTCACCCGCTACCGGGGCGTGTTCGTCGGACTGCTCACCGTGACGGTGCTGGTGGCGACGGCCGCGGTGGGCTGGATCGTGTCGCTGTCGGTGCGGCGGGCGCTGCGGCCGGTGCGGGTGATGCGAACCGAGCTGGCGGAGATCACCGGCGGCGCCGACCGCCGGGTCACGGTGCCGGAGCCGAACGACGAGGTGTCCGACCTGGCGGAGTCGGTGAACGTGACCCTGGACCGCCTGGAGGACGTCCTCGCACGGCAGCGCGCGTTCGTCGCGGACGTCTCGCACGAGCTGCGCAGCCCGCTGACCGGCCTGCGCACCCAACTGGAGGCTGCGCTGGAGCGGCCGCTGGACGAGGACTGGCCCGCGGTCGCGCGGGCGGCCCTCGGCGACGCCGACCGGCTGCAGGGCATCGTCAGCGACCTGCTCATCCTGGCGCGGCTGGGCGCGGGCGTGCAGGTCCCGCGGGAGCGGATCGACCTCGGCGAGCTGGTCCGGGCGGAGGCGAGCCGACGGCCCCGCCGGGTCCCGGTCGAGGTCGCGGCCGAGGAGGGCGTCACGGTCCGCGCCACCGAGGCCCATCTGATCAGGCTGCTGACGAACCTGCTGGACAACGCCGAGCGGCACGCGGAGTCGCGGATCTGGATCACCGTGGCCGCGGACGGCCCGGACGCGGTGCTGGAGGTCCGCGACGACGGCGCCGGGATCGCGCCGGAGGACCGCGAGCGGATCTTCTGGCGGTTCCACCGGCTGGCCGAGGGCCGCGAGCGCGACCGCGGCGGCACCGGCCTCGGGCTGACGATCTCCCGCGACATCGCCCGCGCGCACGACGGCACGCTCGTCGCCGCCGACAGCGACCGGGGCGCCCGGTTCGTCCTGCGCATCCCCCGCGAAGAGCCCTAGGGGAGGGCGAGGGGCGGGCGGCGTTCGCCGTGCCGGGTCGCGCGCTCGAACGCGCGGCCGATCCGCAGGACGGCGAGGTCCGCGTGGTGGGGGCCGACGATCTGCAGCCCGACCGGCAGCCCGTCCGAGGTGAACCCGGCGGGCACCGACAGCGCGGGGCACCCGGTCGCCGAGATCAGGTAGCACGACCGCATCCACTCCAGGTAGTCGCGCATGGGCCGCCCGGCGACCTCCTCCGGGTACTCGGCGGCGGCGTCGAAGGGCGGGACCTGGCTGACCGGCATGAGCAGCGCGTCGTAGCGCTCGAAGAACTCCCGGACGCGGTGGAACAGCGCCGTGTGGAGCGTCTCGGCACGGCCGAGGTCGGCGCCGGTGAGCGAGCGGCCTGCGTCGATGTTCGCGGCGAGGGAGGGCTTGAAGTCGGCGCGGCGCTCGTCCAGCAGGGGGCGCAGGGTGATGTCCCAGTGCCAGGCCCGCAGGGTCCGGAACACCTCGTCGGCGCCGGCCAGGTCGGGCGAGGCCTCCTCGACCGCGCAGCCCAGCTCCTCGAACACCTTGGCGGCCGGTTCGAGGGCGGCGGTGACGGCCGGGTCGACGGGGATCGTCCCGCCGAGGTCGGGGGACCAGGCGAGCCGCAGCCCGGCGAGGTCGCGGTCGAGCGGCACGGCGAACGCCGAGCCGGGCGTCTCCAGCGCGATCGGGCTGCGCGGATCGGGCCCGGCGAGCACCGACAGCAGCAGCGCGACGTCGGCGACGTCGCGGGCCATCGGGCCCTGCACGCCCAGCGTCGACCAGCCCGCGAGCACCGGCCAGGACGGCACCCGGCCCGGCGACGGGCGGAACCCGACGACGTTGCAGAACGACGCGGGGTTGCGCAGCGAGCCGCCCATGTCGCCGCCGTCCGCGAGCGCCTGCATCCCGCACGCCAGCGCGGCCGCGGCGCCGCCGCTGCTGCCGCCCGCCGACCGGGACGGGTCGTAGGGGTTGCGGGTGAGGCCGAACACGGGGTTGAAGGTGTGGGACCCGGCGGCGAACTCCGGGGTGTTGGTCTTGCCGAGGGTGACGGCGCCCGCGGCGCGGATCCGCTCGACGACCAGTTCGTCGCGGTCCGGGACGTGGTCGGCGAAGATCGGCGATCCGGACGTGGTGCGGACGCCGGCGGTGGCGTGGGTGTCCTTGTGCGCCACGGGCAGGCCGTGCAGCGGGCCCGGCGGCTCCCCGGCGGCCAGCCGCTCGTCGGCCTCGCGCGCCTGCCGCTCCGCCCGCTCCGCGACCAGCGTGACGATGGCGTTGACCTGCGGGTTCGTCCGCTCGATCTGATCGAGATGGGCCTGCAGGACCTCGCGCGCAGACAGGTCGCGGGCGGCGATCCTGCGCGCCAGGTCGCGGGCGGACGCGAAACAGATCTCCTCGGACACGTGCCCTCCTCCTGCGCGGGGTCCCCACCAGTGTCCACCCCGCATGCCGGGTGTTCACAGGGTGAGGTCATCATGCAGGGGAGGCCGACGGAAGGGGCGCCGTGACGGAGCGGGTCGGGGCGCGCGGGCTGCTGCGCCGCGTGCTGGACGGCGGCGCCTGGACGTCCTGGGACGTCCCGCCCGCCGGGGGGCCGCCGCCAGGCTCCGAGTACGCCGGGGACCTCGCCGCCGCCCGCGAGCGCAGCGGCTGCGACGAGGCGGTCCTGACCGGGGAGGGCCGGCTGCGGGGGCGCCGGGTCGCGTTCGTCGTGTCGGAGTTCCGGTTCCTCGCGGGCTCGATCGGCCTCGCCACCGCGGACCGGATCGTCGCGGCCGTCGAGCGCGCCACCGCCGAGGGCCTCCCGCTGCTCGCCGCGCCGTCCTCCGGCGGCACCCGCATGCAGGAGGGGACGGCCGCCTTCGTGCAGATGGCGCGCATCACCGCCGCGGTGATGGCGCACCGCGCCGCCGGCCTGCCCTACCTCGTCTACCTGAGGCATCCCACGACCGGCGGGGTGTTCGCCTCGTGGGGCTCGCTCGGGCATGTGACGGCCGCCGAGCCCGGCGCGCTGATCGGGTTCCTCGGGCCGCGCGTCTACGAGGGCCTGCACGGGGAGCCGTTCCCGCCGGGGGTGCAGGTCGCCGAGAACTTGGCGGCCAAGGGCCTGCTGGACGCCGTGGTGGCCATCGACGATCTCGCGGAGGTCGCCTCCGCCGCCCTGGACGTCCTGTGCGGGCGGCCGCCCTCGGCTCCGGCGCCCCTGCCCGAGAGCGTTCCCCCGGAGGGGACGGCGTGGGACTCGATCGAGCGGTCGCGCCGCCCGGACCGTCCGGGGGTCCGCGAACTGCTGCGCCACGGCGCCACGGACGTGACGCCGCTCTCCGGCACCGGCGAGGGGGAGGCGGAACCCGGCCTCCTGCTCGCCCTGGCCCGTTTCGGCGCGGCGCCGTGCGTCCTGGTGGGCCAGGACCGGCGCGGCCGGCGCGGCGGCCACCCGCTCGGCCCGGCCGGGCTGCGCGTCGCGCGGCGCGGCATGCGGCTGGCCGCCGAGCTGGGCCTGCCGCTGGTCACCGTGGTCGACACGCCCGGCGCCGTCCTGTCGGCGGACGCGGAGGAGGGCGGGCTCGCGGGCGAGATCGCCCGCTGCCTGGCCGACCTGATCACCCTTCCGGCGCCGACGCTCTGCCTGCTGCTGGGCGAGGGCACGGGCGGCGCGGCGCTGGCGCTCCTGCCCGCCGACCGCGTCCTGGTGGCCCGGCACGCCTGGCTCTCGCCGCTGCCGCCCGAGGGCGCCTCGCTGATCGTCCACCGGACCCCGGCGCGGGCCGGCGAGATGGCCGAGGCGCAGGGCGTCCGGTCGGCGGACCTGCTGCGCGGCGGGCTGGCGGACGCGCTCGTCGACGAGCGCCCGGACGCCGCCGACGAGCCGGAGGCGTTCTGCCGCCGCGCCGCCGCCGCGGTGGAGCGGGGGCTGTCCGGCCTCGCGCCGACCGGCCCGGCCGCCCGCCAGGCCCGCTACCTGAATGCGGGCCGGTACTCCGGCTTTCAGGCGGGGTGAAGGCCCGCGCTGGTAGGGCTGCTAGGCCCAGGCAGTGCCTTGACCGGGACGGTTCTGCTGGTCGATGTACTGCTTGACGACGCTCAGCGGTGCGCCGGCGACGGGCACGGCGAAGTACTGGAACTGACCAGAGCTTGCCGGCCCGGTGGTGGTGCACCAGGTGGGGGAACTCCTGCCGCAAGCAGCTCCGGCTCGATACGCTCGTGGTCGTGCAGTTGCGGTACAACTACCGGGTGTACCCGGACGCTGCTCAGCGCGTCGCGCTGGCTCGGGCGTTCGGGTGTGCCCGTGTGGTTTTCAACGACGGTCTGAGGCTGCGCCAGCGGGCCCGCGAGGCGGGCGAGGAGTACATTTGCGACGCGGAGCTGTCCCGCCGGGTCATCACCGAGGCCAAGAGGACCCAGGACCGGGCGTGGCTGGGCGAGGTGTCGGCCGTGGTGTTGCAGCAGGCCTTGGCGGACCTGAATACGGCGTACCGCAACTTCTTCGCCTCGTTGTCGGGCAGGCGTAAGGGCCGCGCGGTCGCTCCGCCCCGGTACCGCTCGCGCAAGGACAACCGGCAGGCCATCCGTTTCACCAGGAACGCCCGGTTCAAGGTCCTGGTCAACGGCCGTCTTCGGCTGCCGAAGATCGGCGATGTACCGGTGCGCTGGTCCAGGAGCCTGCCGTGCGAGCCGACCTCCGTGACGGTGGTCAAGGACGCGGCGGGGCGGTATTTCGCCTCGTTCGTCGTCACGGCCGACGACTGGCCCCTGCCGCCGGTGGAGTCGAAGATCGGTATCGATCTGGGGTTGACTCACTTCGCGGTCCTGTCGGACGGCACGAAGGTGACCGCGCCGAAGTTCATGCGCCGCGCCGCCCGCAGACTCAAGCGGCTGCAGCAAGACCTGGCGCGTAAGCAGAGGGGCAGCAACCGCCGCAAGAAAGCCGTCGTGCGGGTCGCCCGCGCTCACGCGCGAGTGGCCGACACCCGGCGGGACTGGCAGCACAAGCTGTCCACGGCGATCATCCGCGACAACCAAGCGGTGTACGTCGAGGACCTGTGCGTGGCCGGTCTGGCCCGGACCCGGCTCGCCAAGAGCATCCTTGACGCCGGGTGGGCCGACTTCACCGCCATGCTGGAGTACAAAGCCGCCCGGCACGGTCGCACCTTCGGCCGGGTGGACCGGTTCTTCCCCTCCACACGCATGTGCTCGCGGTGCGGCCGGATCAACCAGAAGATGCCGCTCGACGTCCGGTCGTGGGCCTGCCCGTGCGGGGCGGTGCACGACCGGGACGTCAACGCCGCGATCAACATCCTGGCCGCCGGGCAGGCGGACAGGCTAAACGACCGTCGAGCGCGGGTAAGACCGGGACTCGTCCCGGCACCGCGCAGTGAAGCGGTAACCTACCCGGACGCCGCGCGGTCCACGCGCAGCGTGGAGGGAATCTCCGTCCCTTAGGACGGAGAGGATGCCAACGTCAGGGATCATGACCGAGACCGTGCCGCAGGCCTACGACGCCATCGCCGACCTCTACGCCGACCTCTTCCGCGACGCGCTCGACGAGCTCCATCTGGACCGGGCGATGATCAGCGCGTTCGCGGCGATGGTCCCGGCGGGGCCGGTCGCCGACCTCGGCTGCGGCCCCGGCCGCGGGACGGCGCTGCTGCACGACCTCGGCGTGGACGCGTTCGGGCTCGACGTGTCGCCCGGCATGATCGCGCGGGCCCGCGCCGACCATCCGCACCTGCGTTTCGACGAGGGCGACATGACGGCGCTCGACCTCCCCGACGGCGGGCTGGCGGGCGTCCTCTCGTGGTACTCGACCATCCACCTGGCGCCGGAGGAGCTCCCGCTGGCCTTCGCCGAGTTCCACCGGGTGCTGGCACCCGGCGGCCTCGTCATGCTCGCGTTCCAGTCGACCGACGAGGGCGAGGCGGAGGCGTTCGACCACAAGGTCGCCCTCGCCTACCGCAGGCCCCTCGACGACATGGCCGAGCTGGCCGCCCGGGCGGGACTGGTGGAGGTGGCGCGGCTGCTGCGCCGGCCGGCGGAGAACGAGCGCCCCATCCCCTCGGGCTGCCTTCTGGCCCGCAAACCCTGAGGCCGCGCGGCAGATCAGCGGCGGGTTCGAGAGGCGTGCCGCCCGAGAGGACCATGCCCGGTCCAACACCCCTCCCCCGTACGGGGGAGGGGTTTCGCGCTCGCGGGTGATCAACCGGGCCGGGGCGGCTGTGAGGGTGGGGCCATGACCCTTGCGAGCACGCCATCGGTTCCGTTCGCGCGGCTGCGCGCGGGCTGGAACGCCGCCCACGAGCCGGTCGCGGGCGTCCCGCGCTGGGCGCGGATCGCGGCCATGGCCGTCCCGTTCACCGTCCTGCCGTCCGGCCTGTGGCGGATCGCGGCCTTCGCCTTCCATCTGCCGATCCTCAGCGACGGCGGCCTCGACACGGGGGACGCGGGGGGCGACGTGCCCGGCTGGCTGCCGCTGGAGGCCTACGTCGTGCTGCTGTCGATCTTCTCGGAGGCGGTGGCGTTCACCGCCGTCGGTCTGATCGCCCGGTGGGGCGAGGTGTTCCCGCGGTGGGTGCCGGGCCTGCGGGGGCGGCGCGTGCCGGTGCTGGCGGCCGTGGTCCCCGGCCTCACGGGCGCCGCGATCCTGACCGCGATGTGGACGGTCTCCATCGTGAACTGCCTGGTGTTCCAGGAGACCATCCAGGGACGCCCGCTGCCGGAGGGCTTCCCCGTCAACTTCGACAACTGGCAGGGCTTGCTCGGCGTGGTCGCCTACGCGCCGCTGGTGGCATGGGGACCGCTGCTCGCCGCCGTCACCCTCGCCTACTACCGCCGCCGCACCCGCGCGTCCTGATCGGTCCGGAAGGCGACGCGGTCAAGCCGGATCGGTGTGGCGGTCTCCATGTACTCGGCATAACGCTCGGCGTTGGCCAGGTGATGCTCGGCCTCCTCGGCCGGCGTCATCCCCCGGAACGGCTTGATCTCTTTCTTGTCGCTCATCGTTCTTTGCTCAGGCGTAGGGGTCGGGGGAGGCGAGGGCCAGGCGGCAGAGGTCGTCGAGGGTGTCGTCGGTGTAGTCGGGGGGCAGCTCGATGCCGAGGGTCCGGAAGACGCCCCGGATCTCCTCGGCGCTCGGGACGCGGCCCAGTTGCATGCTCCGCAGCGCGTGCAGCGGCAGCCGCCTGGCCTGCTGGAAGCTCACGTGCAGCTCCGTCTCCCAGGACAGGTACGTCGGGGTGCCGCTGTTGATCACCAGGGCGGGGAACTCGGGGCCCCGCTGGGTGAAGATGAGGCAGCTCGTCGACAGCTCGTAGCGCAGCAGCGAGTACGCCGACGCCAGCCGGACGTCGATGTCGAGCAGCTCGTACCGCTGCTGGTACCAGGAGGCCGCGAGGATCGTCGCGAACAGCTCGCGGCGGGTCTCCTCCACCGTCCAGGTGTGCTCGGGGCTGTCGGGATCGGTCGCCAGCCGCTGGTGCAGCCGGACGTACTCGCGGCACAGGTCCGGGTTCATCGGGTCGAGGATCTCCAGCCGGAAATCCAGCCTGCGCCGCAGCGGCTGGGCGGTCGCCACGCACTCGGGCAGCGTGACCGCGCGGATGTAGGCGCCCGTCCCGCCCCGGAAGACCCAGCGGTCGGTGGTGCGGCGCGCCTCGGTCAGGACCCGGTTGCACTCGGTCCCGCTGATGACGCGCACGTCCAGCTGCTTCTGCAGGGCCTCCACCGACTTCTGCACCTCGACGCCGCGGGTGTCGCTGCGGGCGCGGTCGCGCAGCAGCACGATGGCGACCACCGCCAGCGTCGCCATGGTCGCGCTCTGCACGAGCTTGGTCGAGGCGATGCCGGCGATGTCCAGGGCGAGGATGACGACCGCCAGGGCGAATGCGACGGCGACGTCGACATAGGCCGTCAGCATCTTCCAGATCCGCTGCATCCACCGCTCCCGTCACGCACCGCCACAGGGCCGCGACGATCCTAACCAGTCCGGTCCGGATGCCAGAGCCCTTTGCGCACGGGGGTTCCAGCGGTTCCGCCGGGTGGTGCGCGCTCCCCGGACGGGGGATGGGCCACGGGGGCTACTGGGGAGTACGGTGTCCGGGACCGAGGGAGGGCCGTATGGCGTCGTTGACCGAGAAGCTGCCGCCGGGAGTGTCGGGGGCCGTGCTCCGCGCCGTGTTCGCGCTGCCGGGGCCTGTGAAGAGGCTCATCGCCGGTGCGCCCGTGCGCAGGGACGGCCAGCTGCTGGCGCTGGACGCGCAGCTCCTGCTGACGGTGATGCGGCTGGAGGGCGAGCAGAGCCTGGCCGGGGGTTCGGTCGGGGACGCCCGGCGGGGCATCGCCCGGGGGCAGGCGTACCTGCCCAGGGTGCCGGCGCGGCCGGTCCGGACTCGGAAGGTGGACGCGGGCGGCGTGCCCGCGCGCCTCTACACGCCGAAGGGCCTCGCTGAGGGGTCGCCGCTGCTCGTCTTCTACCACGGCGGCGGATGGGTCATCGGGAGCCTCGACACCCACGACACCGTGTGCCGGTACCTCGCCGTGCACGCGGAGGTGCGGGTGCTGTCGGTGGACTACCGGCTCGCGCCCGAGCACCCGTACCCGGCGGCGGCCGAGGACGCCCTCGCCGCCTACGAGTACGCGGTGGCCAACGCCGGGGACCTCGGCGCCGATCCCGGGGCCGTCGCCGTCGGCGGCGACAGCGCCGGCGGCAACCTCGCGGCGGTCGTGGGCGTGCTGGCGCGGCGCACGCCGGACTTCGCGCTGCTGTACTACCCGGCGACCGACATGTCCGTCCGGCGGCGGTCGCGGGAGCTGTTCGCGGACGGGTTCTACCTGACCGACGACGACATGACGTGGTTCAGCGACCACTACTGCCCGCAGGAGCGGCGCGCCGAACCGCAGGCCTCGCCGCTGCTGGCCGAGGACCTCGCGGGCTTCCCGCCCACGTACCTCGTCACCGCCGGCTTCGATCCGCTGCGGGACGAGGGCGAGGAGTTCGCGGCGCGGCTGCGGGAGGCCGGCGTGCCGGTCGCGCTGAGGCGCCAGGAGGACCTCATCCACGGGTTCGCGAACATGTGGTCCCTGGGCGGCCGGTTCCAGGAGGCGGCGTCCGAGGCGGCCGGGGCCCTGCGCACCGGTCTGTACGCGGGGCCCCGGGTCCGGGAGAGCGGCCGGGACTAGAGGGGCAGCCCCGTGAGGACCATGACCTTCTCCTCGGTGTAGTCGGCGATCGCCGACCGCAGCCCCTCGCGGCCCACGCCGGAGTCCTTCACGCCGCCGTAGGGCATCTGGTCGGCGCGGTAGGACGGGACGTCGCCGATGACGACGCCGCCCACCTCCAGCTCGCGGTGGGCGCGGAACGCGATGTCCAGGCTCCGGGTGAACACGCCCGCCTGGAGGCCGAACTTGGAGTCGTTGACGAGGGCGAACGCCTCGTCGGCGCCGTCCACGGGCTGGACGAACATGACCGGCCCGAAGACCTCCTCGCGGGAGATCTTGGAGTCGGCCGGGACGTCGGCGAGGACGGTCGGCGCGTACGCGGCGCCCTCGCGGGTGCCGCCGGTGAGGACGCGCGCGCCCGCCGCGACGGCCTCGTCCACCCAGGCCTCCACGCGCTCGGCGGCCTCCTGGTTGACGAGCGGGCCGACCTGCGTCTTGTCGTCCCACGGGTCGCCGGTGACGAGGGAGTCGACCGTGTCGACCAGCTTCGGCAGGAACTCGTCGAGGACGGTCCGGTCGACGTAGACGCGCTGGACGGCGATGCAGCTCTGCCCCGCCTGGTAGTTGGCGAACAGCCCGATCCGCTTGGCGGCCCAGTCGAGGTCGGCGTCGGGCAGCACGACCGCCGCGCCGTTGCCGCCGAGTTCGAGGGTGACGTGCTTGCGCGGCGCCCGTTCCCTGATCGCCCAGCCGACGGGCACGGACCCGGTGAACGACACGATCGGCAGCCGCGGGTCGTCGACCAGGGCGGAGGCCCGGTCGTTCGGCACCGGCAGGACCGAGAACATCCCGGCGGGCAGGTCGGTCTCGGCGAGCAGCTCGCCGAGCAGCAGCGCCGACAGCGGCGTGGCCGGGGCGGGCTTGAGCACGATCGGGGCGCCCGCGGCGATCGCCGGCGCGATCTTGTGGGCGGCGAGGTTCAGCGGGAAGTTGAACGGCGAGATGCCGAGCACCGGGCCCTTAGGCACGCGGGTGACGTAGGCCATCCGGCCCTCGGCGGCCGGGTCGGTGTCGAGCCGCTGCGTCGTGGCGGAGATGCGGCGCGCCTCCTCGGCGGCGAACCGGAACGTGGAGATCGCGCGGGCCACCTCGCCGCGCGCCCACAGCAGCGGCTTGCCGTTCTCGCCGGTGATCAGCCGGGCGACCTCCTCGGCGCGCTCGACGAGCCGCGCGGACACGTGCGCGAGGGCCTCGGCCCGCACGTGCAGCGGCAGCGCCGCGGCCTCCCGGCGGACGGCGTCGGCCGCGGCGACCGCCTCCTCCACCTGCACGGGCGTCGGCACGGCCGCCGTCCCGACCACGCGGCCGTCGTAGGGATGCGTAACGGTCAGCTCACCGTCACCGGTCTCGGGCCGGCCGGCCAGCCAGAATGGGGTCACGTTCATGCTGTTCACGGTAGCCACGGCGAGCCCGATTGGGAGTCGCCATCATGTCCAATCCTTTCTTCCCCGTTGGACGTGATGGCGAGCGCGATCCACAGCTCGGCGCGGACGGCCGGATCGTCGGGGTCGCGTCCGAGGACCTCGGCCGCCTTGCGCATCCGCGACCGGAGCGTGTGCCGGTGGACCCCGAGCGCCCGCGCCGCCGCCTCCCCCTGCCCGTTGGCCAGGACATAAGCCCGGACGGTCTCGACAAGGTCCTCGGCGCGCAGGGGGGCGAGGAGGGCATCGGCGAAGGCGTGCGCGGCACCGGGCTCCATCAGTCCGAGCACGCCCTGGCCGGGGAGCCGGGAGTAGTGGAGGACGTCCCGGCCCGACCGCCCGGCCGCCGCGAGGGCCTCCTCGGCCTGCCGCAGCGCGGCGCGCAGGTCACCGGAGGCGGGGTCGCTGACGCCGACCGCCCCGCTTCCGGCGAGAACACGCTCGACCATCTCGAGCGCCTCGTCCGGCACGATCACGGCGATGTGCCCGCCGAGCGGCAGTGCCGGGCACCTCGCTCCGATCGCGTCCGACTCCAGCGCGTCCAGGGCGGCGGCGCCGCCCGCGCAGGCCAGGACCCGGACGGGCCCGCGCGGGACCGCCGGGCCCTCGCCCGGGCGCCCGAGCAGCAGCGCCGCCAGCGACGCCCGCAGCTCGCGCCCGGTGCGCGGCGTCTCCGACTGGAGCGTCAGCAGGGCGACCGCGGCGCCCACGATCGTGTGCGCGGTGGGAGGGAGCGGCGCGTCGGCGCCGACCGCGAGGAACCCGCGCGGCCGCCCGCCCAGCCCGATGCGCTGCACCACGATGTGGTCGTCGGGGACGGCCAGCGCCACGCTCGCGGCCGGGCCGCCCTTCCCCGGCCGGCGCCGCAGCCGGGCCAGCTCGGGCGCGAGGTCCGCGGCGCGCTCGCGGGCCCGGGCGGGCTCGGCGTGCCGCACGTCGCCGGACGCGTCCAGCAGCAGCGCCCACCCGCCGAGCAGCCGGGCCAGCCGGGAGACCAGCGCGCCGGGCCCGGTGAGGGCGGCGCGGGTGAGCTCGCGCTGGGCGTGGAACGCGCGGGTCACACCCTCGTACCACTCGGCGGCGAGCACCCGGGACACCGCCTTTCCGATCGCGATGAACGGGGTCGGGCGCGGCACCTCCAGCAGCACGAGCCCCTGGTCGCGGGCCGCCGCGAGCAGCTCGGCGGGGACGGTGTCGTGGATGACGCCGACCGCGAAGCCGAGCCCGGCCACGCCCCGCGCGACCAGCCGGGACACGTAGTCCCCGGCGTTGGCGGCGGTGAGCCGCATGCCCGTGGTCAGGACCAGCTCGCCGCCCTCCAGGAAGGGGGTCGGGTCCTCCAGTTCGCTCACGGCGACCCACACGACCGGGGTCGCGGGGAGCGGTCCGGTGAGCGACCGCAGGCCGAGCTGGGGGAGGGCGGCCACGGCGGCCAACGTGGGCGGCATGTCAATCCCTGTGCAAAGTGTCTACCTCGCCGGACGGATTTCGCCGTCCCGTACTGTTCATCGTAGGCGGCGCCCGGCTTATGTTCGGGCCATGACCAGCCTGGACAGCACCCTCGGCGCGAGCGGCTTCCGCCTGCCGCAGGAACGCCGCGTCGTGACCGAGATCCCCGGCCCCCGCTCCCGGGCGCTGCACGAGCGGCGCCTCGCGGCGGTGCCGCCGGGCGTCGGCAGCGTCCTGCCGGTGTACGTGACGGACGCGGGCGGCGGCGTGGTCGTCGACGCCGACGGCAACTCGCTGATCGACTTCGGCTCCGGCATCGCGGTGACGAACGTCGGCAACGCCAACCCCCGCGTCGCGGAGCGGGTGAAGGCGCAGGCCGAGCGGTTCACCCACACCTGCTTCATGGTCGCGCCGTACGAGTCGTACGTCGCGGTGTGCGAGAACCTCAACCGGATCACGCCCGGCGACCACGAGAAGCGCTCCCTGCTGGTCAACAGCGGCGCCGAGGCGGTGGAGAACGCCGTCAAGATCGCCCGGTACGCGACGGGGCGGCAGGCGGTCGTGGCGTTCGACCACGGCTACCACGGCCGGACGCTGCTGACGATGACGCTGACCGCGAAGAACATGCCCTACAAGCAGGGGTTCGGCCCGTACGCGCCCGAGGTCCACCGGATGCCGCTCGCCTACCCGTACCGCTGGCCGACCGGCCCGGACAACTGCGGCCCGGAGGCGGCGGCGCAGGCGATCGACCAGATCACCAAGCAGATCGGCGCGACGAACGTCGCGGCGCTGCTGATCGAGCCGATCCAGGGCGAGGGCGGGTTCATCGAGCCCGCGCCGGGGTTCCTGCCCGCGCTCGCCGAGTTCTGCCGCGCCAACGGGATCCTGTTCATCGCCGACGAGGTGCAGACGGGCTTCGCGCGGACCGGCGACCTGTTCGCCTGCGAGCACGAGGGGATCGTCCCCGACCTCGTCGCGACGGCGAAGGGCATCGCCGGCGGGCTGCCGCTGGCCGCCGTCACCGGGCGCGCCGACATCATGGACAAGGTGCACGGCGGCGGGCTCGGCGGCACCTACGGCGGCAACCCGCTCGCCTGCGAGGCGGCGCTCGCCGTCCTGGAGGAGATCGAGGAGGGCAAGCTCACCGAGCGCGCCCGCCGGATCGGGGAGGTCATGCTGCCCCGGCTGCACGCCCTCGCCGAGCGGCACCCCGCGATCGGTGACGTGCGCGGGCGCGGTGCGATGATCGCCATCGAGCTGGTGCGGGAGGGGACGAAGGAGCCCGACCCCGAGCTGACCGCGCGGATCGCCCGCCGCTGCCACGAGAACGGCCTGCTCGTGCTGACGACCGGGACGTACGGGAACGTGATGCGCTTCCTGCCGCCGCTCGTCATCCCCGAGGACCTGCTCATCGAGGGACTGGACGTCCTGGAGGCGGCCTTCGCGGGCTGACCCCGCGCCGTCGCGGCCCGCAGGCCTCCGCCCGGAGGCCTGCGGCACCCGGACCGCGGCGGTTCCGCCGGCGATCCGGGTCAGGCCGCGCCGAGGCTCTCCGGGTACAGCTCGGCGAGGATGTCGTAGGAGCGCAGCCGGTCGGCGTGGTCGAAGACCTGCGTGACCGCCATGACCTCGTCGACGCCCGTCCGGCCGACCAGCTCGTCGAGCTGCTTGCGGACGCCGTCCGGGCCGCCCACCACCTGGTCGGCCAGCCGCGCGTCGATCATCTGCCGCTCCAGCGGCGTGTACGGGTGGGCCGCGGCCTCCTCCGGCGTCGGCAGCGGCCCCGGCCGCCCCTGCCGCAGCCGCAGGAACGCCAGCGCCTGCGGCGCGGCCAGCTCGCGCGCCCGCTCGTCGGTCTCGGCGGCCGTCACCGAGACCCCGATCATCGAGTACGGCTCGTCCAGCGCGCCGGGCCGGAACGACTGCCGGTACAGCGTCAGCGCGGGCACGGTGTTCTCGGCGCTGAAGTGGTGCGCGAACGCGAACGGCAGGCCGAGCAGGCCGGCGAGCCGCGCGCTGTAGCCGCTGGAGCCGAGCAGCCACACCGGCGGCTCGTTCCCGGCGGCCGGGGTCACCTTGCTGTCCGCGGCGAAGTAATTGCGCAGCTCCACGACCTGCTCGGGGAAGTCGTCGACCGACAGCGCGTCCGGGGACCGGCGCAGCGCCCGCGCGGTCGCCTGGTCGGTGCCGGGCGCGCGGCCGAGGCCGAGGTCGATGCGTCCCGGGTGGAGCGCCTCCAGCGTCCCGAACTGCTCGGCCACGACCATCGGCGCGTGGTTCGGCAGCATGACCCCGCCCGACCCGACCCGCATCCGGGTGGTGGCCGCCGCGACCTGGCCGATCAGCACGGCGGTCGCCGAGCTGGCGATGCCCGGCATCGCGTGGTGCTCGGCCAGCCAGTACCGGTGGAAGCCGAGCCGCTCGGCGTGCCGGGCCAGGTCGAGGGTGTTGCGCAGCGCCTGGGCCGAGGTGGAGCCGGCGGCGACGGGGGCGAGATCGAGGACGGAGAAGCGCACGGTCATACCGTGGCCAACCCGCGCCGGGCCGGTCCTCTTCCCGCTAGCCCTTCAGCGCGGCGAGGACGGCGGCGGCGGCGGCGATCGCGATCACGACGGGGGCCGTGATGCTCAGCCACGACCAGTTCACCAGCGTGCGGGCCCGCGCGGGGTCCTCCCCGAACCGGGTCTCGGCCCGGGTGTACAGGAGGGCGGCGACCACGACCAGCGGCAGGAAGGCGAAGGTCGCGAGGAGGCCGAGGACGAACGCGAGCGCCTGCCCGAACCGGGTGTAGGTCCCGTCCGGGCCGATGCCGAACGCGAGGCGGGGAACGGGCGCCGCTGCGGGCACGGCGCCGGACACGGCTTCGGTCATGTGCGTGCCTCCAAGGATGCCCCGGCCTTCGGACCGGGGAGGTAACGGGCTTTTGTGGAGCAGGTTGGGGGAGCCGGGGCGTTTCGGCGTCTGCCATGTTGGCGCGTGCCGAGGCTGCTAGAACGTGGGTCATGGCGCGGCAGGTCAGGCGGGCGTTCAAGTTCCGCTTCTATCCCACGGGCGAGCAGGCGGCTGAGCTGTCGCGCACGTTCGGCTGCGTGCGGCTGGTGTACAACAAGGCGCTGGAGGAGCGGACCCGGGCCTGGCGCGGCGAGCGGCGCCGGATCTCCTACGTGCAGTCGTCCGCCGCGCTGACGCAGTGGAAGAAGACCGAGGAACTGGCGTTCCTGTCGGAGGTGTCGTGCGTGCCGTTGCAGCAGGCGCTTCGCCATCTTCAGACGGCGTTCAACAACTTCTTCGCCAAGCGTGCCGCCTACCCGCGGTTCAAGTCGCGCAAGAAGTCCCGCGCGTCGGCCGAGTACACGCGCAGCGCCTTCACTTGGCGTGCCGGGTGTCTGACGCTGGCGAAGATGGACGCGCCGCTGGACATCCGCTGGTCGCGTCCGCTGCCCGAGGGCGCGGAGCCGAGCACCGTTACGGTGTCGCGCGACAGCGCCGGCCGCTGGTTCGTCTCGTTGCAGTGCCAGGACACCATGACACCGGCCCCCGCCACTGATGCAGCGGTCGGCGTGGATGCCGGGATCACGGCGCTGGTGACCCTGTCCACCGGGGAGAAGGTCAGCAATCCCCGGCACGAGCGCCGTGACCGGGCCCGGCTGGCCAAGGCGCAGCGGAACCTGGCCCGCAAGGCCCCCGGTTCGGCGAACCGGGACAAGGCCCGCCGCAAGGTGGCCCGCGTGCATGCGCGGATCGCCGACCGGCGCCGCGACTTCCTGCACAAGCTGTCGACCCGTCTCGTCCGTGAGAACCAAGCGGTCGTGATCGAAGACCTCGCCGTCGGCAACCTGCTCAAGAACGGCAGGCTCGCGCGCGCCATCTCGGACGCAGCCTGGCGGGAACTGCGCTCGATGCTGGAGTACAAGTGCGCCTGGTACGGCCGCGACCTGGTCGTGGTCGACCGCTGGTTCCCCTCCTCCAAGCTGTGCGGAACCTGCGGCACGGTCCGCGCCGAGCTGCTGCTGGCCGTCCGGGAGTGGACGTGCGAGTGTGGCGCGGTGCATGACCGCGATGTGAACGCGGCGCGCAACATCCTGGCCGCCGGGCTGGCGGCGTCCGCCTGTGGAGACGGTGTGAGACCTCAACGGGACTTCTCCCTGACGGGGCGGTCGTCGGTGAAGCAGAAACCCAGCGGGCGACCGCTGGAATCCTCTGTTTTCAGGCGGAGGAGGAAGTCAAGAGCGCACCGATCTCTAGGGCGGTGTGACCTGGATCATAGCCGCGGGGGCCGTGGCGCGCGAGGGGCCGGCCGCCTTCGTCCGGCGGCCGGCCCGAGGGTGCGGCTCAGCGCAGGTCGAGGCCGAGCAGGACGGGGTCGTGGTCGGACGAGCGGAACGCGTCCGGCCGGTAGAACGCGGGCGGGTTGTACTCGGTGTTGTAGTCGAGGAACACCGGCTCGTCGCTGTTGACGTGCCAGATCGTCGCGCCCGTCACGCGGCGGGACAGCGCCCTGCCCGCGAGCGCGTGGTCCAGCTCGCCCGACTGGCCGTCGAACACGTAGCTGTAACGCTGGCTCGGGCGGACGAACCGCTCCGTCTGCCCGACGAGCCCGGCGCCCTTGAGCTTCTTCACCGGGTCCTCGGCCGTGTAGGCGTTGAGGTCGCCGACGACGAGCGGGTTCGGGACGCCGGCCGCGAGCGCGGCGACCGCCTCGGCCTGGGAGACGCGGCGGGCGTTGTAGCAGCCCTGGCCGTCGCCCTGGTCCTTGTCGGCGCCCGTGGCGTCGCCGCAGCCCTTCGACTTGAAGTGGTTGACGATCATGGTGAACGCCGTCCCGCCAGCCCGGGGGCGGAACGTCTGCACCAGCGGCGGGCGGTCGAACACCGGGTCCTGCGACGAGCGCGCGTCGCCGACCGGCGTGACCTTCGCCGGCCGGTAGATGAGCGCGACGTGGATCTCGTCGGTCCCCGGGTACGGGTGCTTCACCCACGCGTACGTCCCGGCGCCGGCGGCCTGGTTCAGCCGGTCGACGATCGCCCCCACGGCGGTGTCGCCGTTGTTCTCGACCTCCATCAGCCCGACGACGTCGGCGTCCAGGCCCCGCAGCGCGGCGGTCAGCTTGGTGAGCTGCCGCTCCTGCTCCTCGGCGGTGTCCGCGCCGCGCTTGTCCAGCGTCGTGAACCAGTTCAGTGTGTTGAAGCTCGCGACGCGCACGTCACCGCCGACGTTCCGCGGCCGGTTCCGCCGCGGGTTCTCGTTGTCGAAGTGGGCCGGCCTGGTCGGCTGGAGCGCGTAGTCGCCGAACTGGTAGGTGAGCACGCCGGTCAGCCCGGTCGTGGTGTTCCCGATCCGCAGCACGCGGGGGTCGGTGTACGGGATCGTCGCGGGGTTCTGCACGTTCGACCCGTCGTCGACGAGAAGCCGCCGCGCGTCGTTGCCCGCCTGGGTGGAGCCGTGGCCCTCGGTCGGCTGGAAGAGGCGGCCGCCCGCGGAGACGGTGATCTGCCCGTACCGGCCGAGCTGGTAGGTCTCGGTGGCGGTGAGCCGCTGGCCGAACCGCAGCAGCATGCCCTCGTACTGCTCCATGGCCGCGCCGCCCTTGAGCGGCAGCCGGACGGCCGCGGGCGCGACCTCGCCCGTCCCGCACACGTCCACGGCCGAGACCGGCGACAGCTCGGTCAGCCCGTTGTACTCGACGGCCTTGCCGGTGACCAGGACCCGGTCGCCGACCGCGACGTCCGTGGTCGAGTAGACGAACAGCCCGTCGGACGTCCGGGGGTCCGAGTCGGGCGTCGGGTCCTGGACGAAGAAGCCCTTGAGCTGGTCGGAACGCTGGAAGTCCGCGGTCACGACGCCCTCGACCCGGACGGTCCGCCCGGCGAGAGGGGTCGCGCCGCCGCTGCCCTGGACCTCGGAGATCTGGTGGTCGGCGGGGGTGCCGCAGGTGGGCGGCTCCGCCGCGGCGGCCGCCTGGACGCCGGCGGCGAGGCCGGCGGTCAGGACGGTCGCGAGTGCTGCTGCTGTTCGGCGCATGCCGGGAGGGTACGGGCGGGCCTCGGCGGCTCAGCGAACCGTTAATGAAGACTCCACCAATTCGCAACGGACGGCTCTCCGGCCGGCGCGATTAACAGACCCGGGTGCCGCCGGGGGTCTCCAGGAGGGTGATCAGGCGGGCCAGGCCGTCCTCGCCGTACCCCTCCTCGACCGCGCGGTCGAGGAGGCTCTGCACGGAGAGCAGGTATCCGGGGTCCACACCCTGGTCGCGGCTCATCTCGACAAGGCCGGGGAACGCCACCCGGCTGGTCGCGACGCTGGAGACGCTGGTGGCGAAGTCGCCCTCCTCGACGGCGCGGGCCTGTTCGGGGAGCGTGCCCAGCATCGCGGTCAGCCAAGCGGTGGCCATCGGCTCGAAGTCCGTGGCCGCCACCTTCTCCGACCGGACGAGCGCGAAGGCGTGCTGGAAGCCGGCGAACATGCCGTACATGGCGTCCAGCAGGGCCAGGTCGAACAGCGGCGCGAGCCCCGGGTCGGCCCCGAGGAATTGCGCCCGGCCCAGCACCTCGAGCGTCTCGCGGTGCTCCTCGAACGCCCCCTCGTCGCCGCTGTAGAGGATCAGCGCCTCCGGCCGTCCGATCATCGGCGGGACGGCCATGATCCCGCCGTCCACGTACCGGGCGCCGAGCCCGGCGACGCGGTCGGCCATGGCGCGGGCCTGCCGCGGCGTCCCGTTGGTGAGCTGAACGATCGTCCGCCCGGCCGCCGCGCCGGTGTCGAGGACCTCCTCGGCGTTCGCGTACACGGACAGGCACACGATCACCAGCGGGCTCGCGGAGATCGCCGCCGCGGCGCTCTCCGCCTCCACCGCGCCCTTGGCCGCGAGGGGCCCGGCCTTGGCGCGCGAGCGGTTCCAGACGGTCACCGTCCGCCCGTCCTTCAGCAGCGCCTCGGCGAGCGCGCTGCCCATCAGCCCCAGTCCGAGCACGGTCACGGATGTCGTCATTTCGGTTCCTTCCGGTAGTAGGGCCCAGCGTGCTGCGGGCGGGTTCGGGAAAGGTTCGGGCCGCATTACGGTGGGTCCATGCGCTTCGGGGTCCTCGGTCCGCTCGAGGTGCGGACGGAGGACGGCCGCCTCGTCCCGGTCCCGGACCGGAAGGTGCGGGCGCTCCTAGCCGACCTCCTCGCGCACGCCGGGCGCGCCATCCCCGCCGACCGCCTCGTCGACGACCTGTGGGGCGACGCGCTGCCCGCCGATCCGGTCGCGACGCTGCGGGCCCGCGTCTCCCAGTTGCGCCGGACGCTGGAGGACGCCGAACCGGGCGCTCGCGCGCTGGTCGAGACCCTCCCGCACGGGTACCGGCTGGCCGCGCGGACCGACGCGCTCGACTTCGCGGACCTCGCCGGGCGCGCGGCGGACGAACCCGGCCCGGCCGCCCGGGCCGCGCGGTTCGCCGAGGCGCTGGCGCTCTGGCGCGGCCCGGCGTTCGCCGACTTCGCCGACGCGCCGTTCGCCGCCCCCGAGATCGCCCGCCTGGACGAACTGCGCCTCGCGGCGCTGGAGGGGCGCGCCGAGGCCCGCCTCGAACTGGGCGAGGACGCGGCACTGGCGGCCGAGCTGCGCGGGCTGGTGGACGAGCACCCGTTCCGGGAGCGGCTGCGCGCCGCCCACATGCGCGCCCTGTACCGCGCGGGCCGTCCCGCCGAGGCCCTCGCCGCCTACGACGACCTGCGCGTCCGGCTGCGCGACGACCTGGGCCTGGACCCCTCTCCCGCGCTGGCGGCCCTGCACGCGTCGATGCTCCGCCGCGATCCGGCGGCCGGCGGGCCGCGGGGCAACATCCCGGCCGACGTCGCGCCCCTCGTCGGCCGGGACGCGGCCGTCCGGGAGCTGGCCGCGCTGCTGGAGGAGTCGCGGCTGGTGACGCTGCACGGGATGGGCGGGGTGGGCAAGACGCGGCTCGCGGTGGCGGTCGCGCGCGCCGTGCGCGACCGGGGCGAGGCGTGGCTCGTGCGGCTCGACGAGGGTCTGGAGGCGGGCGCGACCGCCGACGACGCGGCGTCGTTCGCGGCCGGGGTGCTCGGGCTGCGCGACGACGCGGGCTCCGGCGGCGGCCCGGCCGCGCGGCTCGGCGAGGCGCTGGGCGGCAGGCGGGCGCTGCTGGTCCTCGACAACTGCGAGCACGTCGCCGAACCGGTGGCGCGGCTGGCGGCGGCGCTGCTGCGGGACGTCCCGGACCTGCGGGTCCTCGCCACCAGCCGGGAGCCGCTCGCGATCTCGGGGGAGCGGCTCTGGACGGTCCCGCCGCTGGACGCCCGCGCCGCCGCCGCGCTGCTCGCCGAGCGGGCGGGCCTAATACCCGGCCAGGGGAACGCCAAGGCGATCGCGGCGGTGTGCGACCGGCTCGACGGCGTCCCGCTTGCGCTGGAGCTGGCGGCGACGCGGGTGCGGGCGCTCGGCCTCGCCGGCCTGGCCGAACGGCTGGACGACCGCTTCCGGCTGCTGTCGTCCGGCGCCCGCGATGCCCCGCCCCGGCAGCGGACGCTCCGCGCCCTCATCGACTGGAGCTGGGAGCCCCTGGACGAGCGCGAGCGCGCGGCGCTGCGGCGGCTGGCGGTCCACGCGGGCGGCTGCACCCTCGACGCGGCCGAGGCGGTCTGCGGCGCCGGCGTCGAGACGCTCGCGAGCCTCGTCGACCGGTCGCTGGTCGTGGCCGGGGAAGGGCCGCGGTACCGGCTGCTCGAGACGGTCGCCGCGTACGGCGCCGAGCGGCTCCGGGAGGCGGGCGAGCAGGAGCGGGTGCGCCGCCGCCATGCCAAGTACTACATCGGCCTGGCCGACCGCGCCGACCTGCGCGGCCCCGGCCAGCGCGACGCCCTGCGGCGGCTGCGCGCGGAGACCGGCAACCTGCGGGCCGCCCTCGACGGCGCCGTCCGGGGCGGGGACGCCGGCCTCGCGCTGAGGCTGGTGAACGCGATGGGCTGGGCCTGGTTCCTGTGGGGCCGGGCCGGTGAGGCGCGCCGGGCGTTCGAGCGGGCGCTCGCCGTGCCGGGCGCGGCGGACCGGTCCTCCGCGGCCCGGGCCCGGACCTGGCACACCGGGTTCGCCATGCTGGACGGCGACGGCGCGGACCGCGACGAGCGCGTCCGGGAGGCACTCGCAGCCGACGGCGACCCCTGGGCGCACTGGTTCCTCGGGTTCGTCCGGGCCGGGTTCGGGGACCTGGAGCCGATCGGCGGTCTCACCGCCCGCGCGCTCGACGGGTTCCGCGCCCGCGGCGACGCGTGGGGCGAGGCGGCCGCGCTCGCCGTGCGGGCCGCGCAGGCGCTCTCGGCCGGCGACCTCGCCCGCGCCGAAGGCGACGGCGAGCGGGCCCTGCTGCTGTTCGGCGCCGCGGGCGACCGGTGGGGACGCCTCCAGGCCACCGAGACGCTCGGCCTGCTCGCGGAGGTGACCGGCGACTACGCCCGCGCCCGTGACCTCCACGAGAGCGGCCTGCGCGACGCCGAGGAGCTCGGCCTCTGGGCGGAGGCGTCCGGCCGCCTGGCCCGCCTCGGCCGCGTCGCGCTGCTCGAAGGCGACCTCGACGGCGCCGACGACCTGCACGAGCGCGGCAGGCGGCTGGCCGTCCGCGAGTCGCACCGCCGGATGGAGCACTTCGCCGAGGTCGGCCTCGCCCTCGCGGCGCGCAGGCGCGGGAACCTGGACGAGGCCGAGGCGATCCTGCGCCGCTGGCTCGGCTGGTGCCGCGACATCGACGGCGCCCCGGGCCTCGCCTTCCTCCTGGCCGAGCTGGGGTTCATCGCCGAACTGCGGGGCGACGCGGGCCGGGCGCTCGACCTGCACACCGAGGGCCTGGCCGCGGCCCGCGCCACCGGCCACCCGCGCGCGGTCGCGCTCGCGCAGGAGGGCCTGGCCGGTGCGCTCTCCCTCGCGGGCCGCCGCGCGGAGGCGGCGGAGGCGCTGGCCGCCGCGTCACGGGCCCGGGCGGCGGCCGGCGCGCCGCTGCCCGAGGCGGAGCGCGGCGACGTCGACCGGATCGCCGCCCGCCTCGGCTAGGAGCGGCGGGAGAACGCGAGTGGGAGGGCCAGCAGGATCACGGCGGCCGTCAGGGCGAACGCGACCGGGTAGCCGGTCGCTGCGGCGGCGAGGCCGAACGCGGCGCCGCCGACGCCCATCCCGCCGTCGTAGCCGACGTTCCACAGCGCGCTGACCGTGCCGTAGCCGGACGCGGGCGCACGCTCGAACATCATCGCCATGCTCGCGTTCTGCGTGACGCCGAAGCCGGCGCCGAACACCACCATGGCGGCGAGGACGGCGACCGTGTTCGGCACCAGGGCCAGCAGCGCGACGCCGGACGCGGCGACGGCCACGGCGGGCATGAGCAGCCGCCCGGCGCCGTGCCGGTCCCCGACCCGTCCCGCCCACAGCCGCGCGAGCGTGGTGGAGGCCGGCTGGACGAACAGCGCCGCCGCCGCGATCCCGGCGGGGACGGCGTCCGGCAGGAAGGTGACCAGGATGCCCGCCGCCATCGCGGTCGAGGCGAACGCGACGGCCGGGCGCAGCAGCGCCGCCGACCGCAGGCCCGCGGCGATGCCGAACGGCCGCTCGGGCTCCGATGACGTGGTGGGCGGGCCGGTGATCCTGCGCGGCAGGCCGGGCAGCACCGCCAGCGCGGCGAGCGAGGCGGCGGCGCCCGCGACGAACACCGGCGTGTAGCCGACCTTGCCCGCGAGCCACACGCCGAGCGGCAGCGCGAGCAGCGACGGCACCCCGGCCACGACCCCGAACAGCCCGATCCCCTCGCCGCGCCGCTCCGCCGGGACGAGCGCCGCGAGCAGCGCGCCCGTGACCACCACGGTCACCGCGAAGCCGAGTCCGCGGACCAGGCTCACCGCGGTGATGGTCGCCATGGACGAGGAGAACGGCAGCGCGAGCGTGGGCGCCCCGAGCAGCAGGATCCCCGCCGCGAGCACCCGCCGGTGCCCGAACCGGTCGAGCAGCCGGGGCAGCGAGAGCTCGGCGAGCACCGTCGTCAGCATCAGCGCGCCCGTGGTGACGCCGGCTCCGACGCCGCCCGCGCCGCCGTCCACCGCGTACATCGGCACGACCGAGAACAGCAGGAAGAACCCCGTCAGCGTGGTGAAGGCGCCCGCGAACACCAGCGCCAGATGCCGCCCGACCAGCCGCGGCCGTGCGGCGCCGACGGTGCTCGGATGCGGCAGCGTCCCCTGTATCTCGCTCATGGGGATGACCGTAAGGGAGCATCCGGCCTGCTATATGGTCCAATTTCATGGCAATCGAGTGGGCCGGTTCGTCGCCGGAGCTGCTGCTGAACCTCGACCGGGACGCGACCGGGACGCTGCGCTCGCAGCTGGAGACCGCGCTGCGCGACGCGATCTGCACCGGACGGCTGAAGGCGGGGGAGCGGCTGCCGTCGTCCCGGGAACTGGCCCGCCAGCTCGGCGTCTCCCGCGGCCTCGTGCAGGAGTGCTACGGCCGGCTCAACGCCGAGGGGTTCCTGTGCGCGCGGACGGGGTCGGCCACGCGGGTGGCGCCCGTCCGCGTCGTCCCCGACGAACCGGCGCCCGCCGCGCGGCCGGTGGCCTCCCGGCTCCGCGTCGACTTCGCCGCGGGCGTGCCCGACCTGGCGTCCTTCCCGCGCGGCGACTGGGTGTGGGCGCAACGGGAGGTGGCCCGCACGGCGCCGAACGAAGCGCTCGGCTACGGCGACCCGCGCGGCAGCGAGGTCCTGCGGAACGTGCTCGCCGGCCACCTCCGGCGGGTGCGCGCGGCGGTCGCCGAACCCGAGGACATCGTCGTATGCACCGGATTCGCCCAGGGGCTCGGCATCGTCCTGCACGTCCTGGCCCGCCGGGGCGTCCGCCGCGTGGCGTTCGAGGACCCCGGCTACGGCGACGGCGCGACCATGACCGCCGCGGAGCGCGCCGGGATCGAGGCGGTGCCCGTCCCCGTCGACGACCTCGGCCTGGACGTGGACGCCCTCGACGCGAGCGGCGCCCGCGCCGTCCTCGTCACCCCGGCGCACCAGTGGCCGACCGGCGTCGTGCTCGCGCCCGAGCGGCGCCGCGCCCTCGCCGACTGGGCGTGCGAGCGGAACGGGATCGTCGTCGAGGACGACTACGACGCCGAGTTCCGCTACGACCGGGAGCCCGTCGGGTCGGTGCAGGGACTCGCGCCCGGCCGCGTCATCGGCCTCGGAACGGTCAGCAAGTCGCTGGCCCCGGCCGTCCGGCTCGGCTGGATCCTGTGCCCGCCCTCGCTGACCCGGGCGGTCGCGGAGGAGAAGCGCCTCGCCGACCGCGGCTCGCCCGTCCTCGACCAGCTCGCCCTCGCCGCGCTCCTGGAGTCCGGCCGCTACGGGCGGCACCTGCGCCGGATGCGGCCCGCCTACGCCGCGCGCCGCGCGGCGCTCGTGGCGGCCCTCGCCGAGCACGCGCCCGGCGTGCGCCTGACGGGACTGGCCGCCGGGTTCCACGCCGTCGCCCACCTCCCCGACGGGACGGACGAGCGGCGAGTCGTCGCCGAGGCGCGCAGGCGGTCGGTCGGCCTGTACGGGATGAGCACCTACCGGGCGTCCGGCGCGGCCGGGCCGCCGCGGCTCGTCCTCGGCTTCGGCGCCCTCACCGAGACCGCCATCCGGGACGGGATCGCTGAGGTGGCCGACCTCCTCCGACCTTAAGTCGAGTGCTAACAACGGCACCCAGGCATGTGAGAGGACTTCATTCCGCGCGCCGCGCCGGGTGGGGGACAGTCGTCAGCATTCGGTTTCCAGCCCCCCTCCCGGAGCGAGAATGCGCTATCGCAGCCTGCTCACCACCGCGGCCCTCGGCGCGGCCCTCGCAGTGCCCGTCGCCGCCCCCCACGCCGCCGCCGCGCCGTCCGGCTGCGACGCCACCGACGCGGAGCTCTACGCGGCGCCGCCAGCGGCGGTCGCGGGGAGTCCGGGCGACGTGCTCGCCTGCCGCCCGGCGAAGCTGACCAACATCCCCGGCGACATCCCGATGAAGGCGTGGAAGGTCCGGTACGTCTCGACCGACGCCAAGGGCGCCAAGAGCGTGGTGACCGGGACGGTCGCCGTCCCGGACGCGGCCTGGACGAAGGGCGGGTCCCGCCCGACCGTCGCGTTCAACCCCGGCACGCTCGGCTCCGGCCCGCAGTGCGCGTTCTCCAAGCAGCTCGCCGGCGAGTACGTCGACATGTACGAGGGCCCCAACCTGGCGCTGTTCCTCAAGGCGGGCTTCGCGGTCGCCGCCACCGACGGCGCCGGATACCTCAACGGGCAGGTCCACACGTACATGGTCGGCGCGAACGCCGGGCACGCGCTGCTCGACGCCGTCCGGGCGTCGCGCCGCATCCCAGGGGGAGGCCTCACCGCGGACGGGAAGGTCGGCATCTCGGGCTACTCCGAGGGCGGCGCCGCCGCGCTGTGGGGCGCGCAACTCGCCTCGTCCTACGCGCCGGAACTGGACGTCGCCGGCGCGGCGGCGGGCGGCGTGCCCGGCGACCTCAAGCTGACGGCCAAGCAGCTGAACGGCAGCCTGTTCGCCGGCTTCCTCGCCGACGCGCTCGTGGGCCTGCACGCCGCCTACCCGGAGATGCCGTTCGACGAGCTGATGAACGCCCGGGGCGCCCAGGCGATCAAGGACGTGAAGTCGAACTGCCTGTACGGGACGCTCGCCGTGTTCCTCGGAGCGAAGGTCGAGGGCTTCTCCAAGGACGGCCTGTCGCTGGAGCAGATCTACGCGCTGAAGGGCCCCGGCGGCGCCACGTGGGGCGGCATCGTCGACCGGCAGAAGCTCGGGGTCGGCATCGGCACCCCCTCGTCCGGCGCCAGGTACACGATCGGCTTCCCGGTGTTCCAGTACCGCGGCTGGCTGGAAGAGATCATCCCGCACGAGACCGAGGACGCCACCCGCCAGGCCTACTGCAAGGCCGGCATCACCACGACGTGGAAGAACACCTACCCGGCCGAGCACCTGTCCACCGACTGGGGGGCCGCCGGGGACGTGACGAACTTCCTCGGCGACCGCTTCGAGGGCGAGCCCGCGCAGGGTGACTGCTGACCCGCGCCGCCGAGACACACCCGATTCGAGACCAAGGGAGTCGTGATCATGACAGCGGGCGTCGCCGACGTCGGCAGCCGCACCCCGCAGCCGGACATCTCCGGCACCGTCCCGTTCCCCGAGCGCGTCGCGGTCGTGGTGTTCGTGGTCGGGCCCATCGCCGGGCTGCTGGGCGCCGTCCCCTTCCTGTGGGGCTGGGGGATCAGCTGGACCGACGTCGCCATCTTCGCGTTCCTGTATCCGCTGAACGCGATCGGCATCACCGTCGGCTACCACCGGCACTTCACGCACGGCGGCTTCAAGGCCAAGCGGTGGCTGCGGATCGCCCTCGCGATCCTCGGCGGGCAGGCCATGCACGGCTCGGTGGTCCGCTGGGTCGCCGACCACCGCCGCCACCACAAGTACGCCGACCAGGAGGGCGACCCCCACTCGCCGTGGGCGTACGGGCCCGGCGTGTGGGGCCTCACCAAGGGCCTCTACCACGCGCACATGGGCTGGCTGTTCGGCAAGGAGCGCACGTCCCGCAGCAAGTACGCGCCCGACCTGCTGAAGGACAGGGACATCCGGTTCCTGTCCCTCGACCCCGTCTACGCCGTGATCGTCCTGTCGACGTTCCTCGTCCCGATGGGGCTGGGCGCCCTGCTCACCTGGTCGTGGCACGGCGCCGTCACCGCGCTGTTCTGGGGCGGGGTGATGCGCGTCTTCGTCGGCGACCACATCACCTTCTCGATCAACTCCATCTGCCACGTGTTCGGCAAGGAGGACTTCCGGACCCGCGACCGGGCCCGCAACGTGTGGTGGCTGGCGATCCCGTCGTTCGGCGAGTCCTGGCACAACCTGCACCACGCCGACCCCACCTGCGCGCGGCACGGCGTCCTCAAGGGCCAGATCGACATCAGCGCCCGCGTCATCTGGATCTTCGAGAGGCTCGGCTGGGTCTGGGACGTCCGCTGGCCCGACCAGGAGCGCCTCGCCGCCCGCCGCGCTACCGCCCCCAGCACCGGAGAACGAGCATGACCGGCCTGCCCGAACTCGACCGCACGCCGCTGATCGAGCGGCTCACCCGCTTCGCCAAGGACTTCCCCGGCGACCGCGCCTACACGTTCATGGACTACATGACGGACCCGGACGGCATCGCCACCCACGTCACCTGGGGCGAGCTGGACCGGCGCGCCCGCGGCATCGCCGCCGCCATCCGCCGGGCCACCGAACCCGGGAGGCGGGTCGCGCTGCTCGCCCCGCAGGACCTGCACTACGTCACGTCCTTCCTCGGCGCCATGTACGCCCGCGTCATCGGCGTCCCGCTGTTCTCCCCGGACCTGCCCGGCCACGGGGACCGCCTCCTGGCCGTCTACCAGGACGCGGACCCCGACGTCGTGATCACCACGAGCGCGTCGCTGCCGCACGTCCGCGCGTTCCTCGGGGGCGGGGACGTGCGGCGGCCCGCCGAGGTCATCGTCGCGGACGAGGTGGACGCGGACCTCGACTGGACGCCCGAGCCGATCGACCCGGACGACGTCGCCTACCTGCAGTACACCTCCGGCTCGACCCGCACCCCCGCGGGCGTGATCATCACGCACGGGAACTTCGCCACGAACGCCGAGCAGCTGTGGCGGACGTTCGACGGCATCCCGCGCGAGTCGTCCGGGGTGAACTGGCTGCCCGTCTTCCACGACATGGGCCTCGTCACGACCGTCGCGCTGCCGCTGGTCTACGGCAACCCGGGCGTGATCATGGACCCGGTGGCGTTCGTCATGCGGCCCGTCCGCTGGCTGGAGCTGCTCAGCGCGCAGACCCACGCGTTCACCGGCGGGCCCAACTTCGCCTACGAGTACCTCACCGCGCAGGTCACCGAGGAGGAGAAGGCGAAGCTCGACCTGAGCGGCGTGCAGGTCTTCATGAACGGCGCGGAGCCGATCCGGGAGAGCACGCTCACCGGGTTCTACGAGGCGTTCAAGGACTGCGGGCTGCGGCCCGAGGCGCAGGTGTGCGCCTACGGGCTGGCCGAGGCGACCGTGTACGTGTCGGCGTCGTCCCGGTTCCGGAAGCCGACCCGTGTCGCGTTCGACCACGAGGGGCTGCGCCGGGGGGTGGCCGAACCGTGCGGCGCGGACGCGCCGGGCGCGATCCAGCTGATCGCCTGCGGGACGTCCTACGGCCAGCACGTGGCGGTGGCCGACCCTGAGACCGGCGTCCGGCTCCCGGACGGCAGGGTCGGGGAGATCTGGGTGCACGGCCCGAACGTCGCGGCCGGCTACTGGGGGCGCCCCGAGGCCACGAAGGAGACGTTCGAGGCGGAGCTCGCCGACCCCGGCGACCTGCCGAGCGGCCCGTGGCTGCGCACCGGGGACCTCGGCGTCCTGCACGGCGGCGAGCTGTTCGTCACCGGCCGGATCAAGGACCTGGTCATCGTGGACGGGCGCAACCACTACCCGCAGGACATCGAGGTCACCGTCTCCGGCGCGCACAAGGCGATCCGCCGCGAGTACGCCTGCGCGGTGGCCGTCGACACCGGCGACACCGAGGGCCTCGTCGTGGTCGCCGAGCGGAACCGCCGGGTGCCGATCGCGCTGCTCGACCGCGAGGAGGCGGCGCGGGCGGTGCGGGCGGCGGTGAAGCAGCAGCACGACCTGCGCGTGCACGACTTCGTGCTGATCGAGCCGGGCGGCCTGCCGCGCACCAGCAGCGGGAAGATCGCCCGGTCCGCCTGCCGGCAGGCCTACCTCGACGGGACACTGCCGGTCGCCGAGGCGGCGCCCCGGCCCGAGTGAGCCCGGTCGCGCCGCTCAGGCGTGCTCCCCGTCGGCGCCGCCGCGCAGCCAGACGGGGAGCAGCAGCATCAGCTCCAACCGGACCGCCGGGTCCTCGAAGTCGTAGTCGAACAGCTCGTGGAGCTGCGCCAGCCGGTACCGGACGGTCTGCGGGTGCACGCACAGCGCCTCCGCCGCGTCGGTCGCGTTGAAGCCGTGTCTGAGGCACTCCAGCAGCGTCTCCGCCAGCCGGACGCCGCGGGATCTGCCGAGCGCGGTGAGCGGGGCCAGCCGGCGCCGCGCCGCCGCCTCGGCGAGCGTCCAGCCCTCCTGCAGCAGCAGGTCGGGCACGTACCGGTCGGCGTGGACGAGCGTGCCGGGGCCCCGCCGGTCGAGGCGCCCGGCCGCCATCGAATCGAGCGTCCGGTGCGCCCAGTGCAGCGAGATCCCGGCCCGGTCCAGCGGCACGGACGGCCCGACCGCGCCCGCCCAGCCGCCGAGGGTGGCGGTCAGCCGGTCGGGGCCGCCCGGGCGGTCCGGGTCGGGCATCACCAGGCACGGCCGCCCGCGGTCGAGGCCGCTCAGCAGGGACGGCGGCAGCCCGGCCGGCCCCTCCCCGCCGCTGCCGGGCCGCGGCTCCAGCACGATCACGGCCAGCCGCTCCGGCAGCGGCCACCCGGCCAGGACGGCCTGCTCGGCGACGACGTCCCGCGGCGCCGGCGGGTCGGACAGCAGCAGGCTCATCAGCCGGCCGCGGCGCTGCTCCCGCTCGCCCGCGGCCTTCTCCCGCGCCCGGGCGTAGCCCTGCGCGGCGGCGGACGCCAGCAGGTCCAGGTACGCGAGGTTCGCCTCGGTGAGCGCGATCACCAGCTCGCTCGGCTTGTTCAGCCGGCCGGCCTCCCGCGACAGGTACCGCCACGCGGTCCTGGACGCGACCCGCATCGCGTTCTGCAGGTGCTCCAGCCCGCGCCCCTCGACCGCCTCCCCGTAGCCGATGTCGAAGTAGACCTGGTGCACCTCCTGCCACGAGGCGTCCGGGTCGGCGATCATCTGGACGAAGTGCCCCATGCCCTGTGCCGTGGCGAGCCGCATCGCCTCGGTGTAGACGGGGTCGTCCGGCCGCGCGTACTCGGGGACGTGCCGCAGCACGCCCTCCACCATGGAGTCGACCAGGTCCGGAAGGTGCGGGCGCATCCACTGCGCCTCTTCGCGCGGTATGTCGCGCCAGGGCTCCCTTGACAGATCGTCGATGCGGGCGGGCCCGTCGTGCAGCGCCGTCAACGTGTCACCTCCGTCAGAGGACACCCGGATCGCCAGGCTAGGGAGCACGCGTCGCACAAGACACTCACCTCGGTGACAAGGCCGCCCGATTCCTTGTCACGCCCGGCGGATGCGCCTGGTCGCACCGCACAAGGAGTGGTCCGCTCACGCCGCGGCGAGGGTCAGCAGGACGACGGCCGCCCCGGCCCCGGCGAGTCCCGCGGCCTGCGTCCCCGACAGGCGCTCGCGGAGCGCCGTCACGCCGAGCAGCACCGGGACCACCGGGTACAGCGAGGACAGCACGACCGCGATGACGACGAGCTGCTGCCGGGTCGCGAGGAGGTAGCAGACGAGCGCCGCCGCCGCGAGGCCCCCGTTCACCGCCGACCAGAGCCCCACCGTCCCGCTCGGGAGGCGGCGGCCGGGCGAGCACATCATCGGCGCGATCGCGAGGACGGCCGCGACCCGTCCCGCCGCGACGGGCCAGACCCCGGAGTCCTCGCCCGCCTGCGCGAGGGCCAGGTACTGGACGCCGATCCCGGCTCCCGAGAGCGCGCCCCACGCCAGATCCCCGGCGGCCACGTCGGGGGACGGGACCGCCGGCGCCGCCGCGACCGAGCACACCAGCCCGCCGGCCTGGCCGAGCAGGGCGACGGCGACGGGATCGGCGCGCCGCGACAGCAGCCCGCCCCAGACGTCGGCGACGCCGTAGAGCACCGCCGAGGCGAGGGCCAGGAGGACGCCCGTCATGCGCGTCCCGCGTCGCGCTCCGCCTGGCCGACCGGGCAGACGCCGCCGCTCGTGCAGCACCCCCGGTCGCAGAGCCGGCAGATGACGTCCGAGTCGCCGATCTCCTCGTACAGGCGGGCGAGGAGCTTGGACAGCAGCCCGGTGAGCGCCTCGCGCTCGCCGTCGTCCAGCACGGCGAGCACCCCGGCCAGCGGCGCGTCCCGCGCGGCGAGCATCCCGCGGACCGCCTCCTCGCCCTCCGGTGTCAGCAGCACCTGGACGGCGCGCCCCCCGCCGGGGCGCCGGTCGACCAGGCCGGCGGCCTGGAGCCCGTCCACCATGCGCGCGGCGGCGGACTGGGTCAGCCCGACGCGCCGTCCCAGTTCGGTGACGCCGAGGCCGGGCGCGTGCGCCAGCACGACCAGCGCCGCCGCGCCGCTCGCGCTCACCCGTCCCGCGCCCGTCGCCCCGGCCAGCACCAGGTCGGTCACCGCCAGCGAGGCGGCGCCCAGCAGGTTCGCCACTCTGTCATGCATGAGTCATGCATGTTAGCAGCCGGTGATCGCGCGGTGCCCGGCCGGGCACCGTTTGCGTGCCATGCTGGCGGGGTAGCGCTGCATCTCGGAGGTCGCCTGATGGATCGCGGAGCCGTGCCCGTCGCGGGTGAGGACGAACGGCGGCGGATCGCCCGCACGGACGTGCTGCTCGCCGATCCCCGCCTCGTGCGCGCGGCCGGACGGCTCGGGCGCGGCGTCGTGAAGGCGGCGGTCGTCGCGGCCCAGCGCCGGGCCCGCGCCGGCGAGATCGCGCCGGAGGCGGTGGCCGACGCCGCCGTCGCGTCGCTCCCGCCGAGCGCCTCCGGGCTCCGCCCGGTGATCAACGCGACCGGCGTCCTGCTGCACACCAACCTCGGGCGGGCGCCGCTGTCGGCGGCGGCCCGCGAGGCCGTGGCGGTGGCGTCCGGCGCCACCGACGTCGAACTCGACCTGGAGACCGGCCGCCGCGCCGGGCGGGGCCGCTCGGTGCTCGCGGCGCTCCTGGAGCGGGTGCCGCAGGCGGAGGCCGCGCACGTCGTCAACAACGGCGCGGCGGCGCTGGTGCTGGCCGCCACCGCGCTCGCGCCCGGCCGGGAGATCGTCATCAGCCGCGGCGAGATGGTGGAGATCGGCGACGGGTTCCGCATCCCCGAGCTGCTCGCCGCCACCGGCGCGCGGCTGCGCGAGGTCGGCACCACGAACCGGACCTCGCCGGACGACTACGCGGCGGCCGTCGGCGCGGAGACCGGCTTCATCCTCAAGGTGCACCCCTCGAACTTCCGCATGACGGGCTTCACCCGGGGCGCGGACGTCGCGGAGCTGGCCGGGCTCGGGGTGCCGGTCGTCGCTGACATCGGCTCCGGGCTGCTCGCCCCCGAGCCCCTCCTGCCGGACGAGCCCGACGCCGCGTCCTTGCTCAAGGCGGGCGCCGACCTGGTCACCGCCAGCGGCGACAAGCTGCTCGGCGGGCCGCAGTGCGGACTCCTTCTCGGCCGGGACGACCTGGTGCGGCGGCTCGCCCGCCACCCGCTCGCGCGGGCGCTGCGGGTCGACAAGCTGACCCTCGCCGCCCTGGAGGCAACCCTCCGGGGGCCGCGGACCCCGACCTGGGAGGCGCTGCACGCCGGCGCCGGGGCCCTGCGGGAGCGGGCCGAGCGGCTCGCCGCCCGGCTGCGGGACGACGGCGTGGAGGCCGAGGCCGTCGAGAGCGAGGCGGCGGTCGGCGGCGGCGGCGCGCCCGGCGTCGTCCTGCCGAGCGCGGCCGTGGCGGTCCCCGAGCCGTACGCGGCGCGGCTGCGCCGGGGGACGCCCGCCGTGATGGGGCGGGTCGAGGACGGGCGGTGCCTGCTCGACCTGCGCTCCGTGCCGCCGGACGATGACGCCGTCCTGGCCCGGGCCGTCCGGGCGGCGGCGCGATGACCCACGTCGTCGCGATCGCCGGGCACGTCGACCACGGCAAGTCCACGCTCGTCCGCGCCCTCACCGGGATGGAGCCCGACCGGCTGGAGGAGGAGCGGCGGCGCGGCCTCACCATCGAGCTCGGCTTCGCCTGGACGGCCCTGCCGGGCGGCGACCGCATCGCCTTCGTGGACGTCCCGGGGCACGAGCGGCTCGTCACGACGATGCTCGCCGGGGTCGGGCCCGTCCCGGCCGTCGTGTTCGTGGTGGCCGCAGACCAGGGCTGGCAGCGCCAGTCCGAGGAGCACCTGGCGGTGCTGGACGCGCTCGGCGTCCGCCACGGCCTCCTCGTCGTGACGCGCCGCGACCTCACCGACGAGGCGACCGTGGGCCGGGTGCGCGAGGAGGCGCTCGCCCACCTCGCCGCCACCTCGCTCGGCCGCGTCGAGTCGGTGGCGGTCAGCGGCGCCACCGGCGACGGCCTCGACGAGCTGCGCGCGGCCCTGGAGCGGCTCACCGGCTCCCTCCCGGCCCCTGACCAGGACGCCGACGTCCGGCTCTGGATCGACCGGGTCTTCACCATCCGCGGCAGGGGAACCGTCGTGACCGGCACGCTCGGCGCCGGGACGATCAGCGTCGGCGACCGCCTCGCCTTCGGCGACGCCCTTCTGCGCGTGCGCGGGTTGCAGAGCCTCAAGGAGGACCACCAGGAGATCGGCGCCGTCGCCCGCGTCGCCGTCAACCTGCACGGGAACGCGGGGGAGATGGGCCGGGGCGACGCCCTGCTCACCCCCGGGCGCTGGCTCACCGCCGACGTGGTCGACGTCCGGCTGCGCGGTGACGCCGCACCCGATCTGCCGCGCGAGCTGACGCTCCACGTGGGCTCGGCGGCCGTGCCGGTCCACGTCCGCCCCCTCGGGGACGACACGGCCCGGCTGTCGCTGCGCCGCCCGCTGCCGCTCCGCGTCGGGGACGTCGCCCTGCTGCGCGACCCCGGGCGGCACCGCGTCCCGGCGGGGGTCACGGTCCTGGACGTCCGCCCCGAGCCGTTCACGCGGCGCGGTGCGGCGGCGGCACGGGCCCGCGTGCTCGCCGAGATGACCGGACGGCCGGACGGCGCCGAGGAGGTCCGGCGCCGGGGCCTGATCAGGCGCTCGGACCTGGTGGCGATGGGCGTCCCCGTCCCCTTCGAGCCGGTCGCGGGGGAGTGGCTCGCCGACCCGGCCCTCTGGAAGGACCTGCGCGAGCGCCTCGCGGCGGCCGTCGACGAGCACGCCAAGGCCCACCCCACCGACCCCGGGCTCCCGGCCGACGCGGCCCGGCGCGCCCTCGGCCTCCCCGACCGCGTCCTCGTCGACGCCCTCGCCGAGGGCCTCGGCAGGCGCGACGGCAGGATCTACGGCAGGGCGACCGCGCCCGAACTGCCGCCGCCCGTGCGCGCGGCCGTCGACGCCGTCCGCCGCGATCTGGCCGCGGCCCCGTTCCAGGCTCCGGACGCGAACCGCCTCGCCGAACTCGGCCTCACCCCGAGGATGCTCGCCGTCGCAGCCGCGACCGGCGAACTCCTCAAGGTCGCCGACGGCGTCGTCCTGCTCCCCGGCGCCGACGCCCGCGCCGCCGAGCTGCTAGCCGCACTCGGCGGCCCCTTCACCCTGAGCGAGGCGCGCCGCGCCCTCGGCACCACCCGCCGCGTCGCCGTCCCGCTCCTGGAGTACCTCGACGACAAGGGCTACACGGTCCGAGTAGACGACCTCCGCCGCCGCTGCACCGAAAGGAAGCCATGACCGACGCTCCCCCGAAACGGCTCACCCAGTACGCGCATGGCGGCGGGTGCGCCTGCAAGATTCCGCCGGGGGAGTTGGAGGAGGTCGTCGCGGGGCTGGGGGCCGCGCCCGCCTCGCCCAACGCCGACCTGCTCGTGGGGCTGGAGACCGGGGACGACGCGGCCGTGGTCCGGCTCCAGGACGGCCTCGCCGCCGTCGCCACCGCCGACTTCTTCACGCCCGTCGTCGACGACCCGTACGACTGGGGGCGCATCGCCGCCGCCAACGCGCTGTCCGACGTCTACGCGATCGGCGGCCGGCCCATCGTGGCGGTGAACCTGCTCGCCTGGCCGCGCGAGGTCCTCCCGTTCGACCTGGCGCGCGAGGTCCTGCGCGGGGGGCTCGACATCGCCGCCGAGGCGGGCTGCCACGTCGGCGGCGGCCACAGCGTGGACGACCCCGAGCCCAAGTACGGCATGGCCGTCACCGGGGTCGCCGACCCCGCACGCCTGCTGCGCAACGACACCGGCAAGCCGGGCACGCCGCTCAGCCTCACCAAGCCCCTCGGCCTCGGCGTCCTGAACAACCGGCACAAGGCGACGGGCGAGGTCTTCGCGCACGCCGTGGAGACCATGGCCGCGCTGAACCGCGACGCGTCCGCCGCCGCGCTGGACGCCGGGATCGTCTGCGCCACCGACGTGACCGGCTTCGGGCTCCTCGGCCACCTCTACAAGATGGCCCGCGCGTCCGGGGTGACCGCCGTGGTCGACGCCGCCGCCGTCCCCTACCTCGACGGCGCGCGCGCGTCCCTCCGGGACGGGTACGTCAGCGGCGGCACCCGCCGCAACCTCGACTGGGTCGCCCCGCACACCGACTTCGGCGCCGTCGGCGAGGACGACCGGCTCCTGCTCGCCGACGCCCAGACCTCCGGCGGCCTCCTGCTCGCCGGCGAGATCCCCGGCGCCCAAGTCATAGGCGAACTCATCCCCGCAGCCGACCACCCCCTGATTGTCCGCTGAAGCCCGAGTTTCGAGCACCCCGCGACAACCCCTACAGTCGCGATCGCGTCCGAAGGCAGGTTCGAGCTTGCGAGAACCTGATCGCGCAGCGAGCCGCAAGGCGAGCCGGAGCGATGCCAGCGATCGCCCGCGTTTCTCGACGATGGAGGGCCGCCAGGCCCGAAGGAGGAGAGAAACGCATTACAACTCGGTTCCTGTCCGGTCGGTGATGCCGGCGCGCTCCTGGTACTCGCGGACCAGGGCGCCGGCGGCCGGGCCGCGTGGGCGGCGGCCGGGGCGGATGTCGACCGACAGCGCCTTCGCCTCCTGGATGTGCGTGTTCGGGTCCAGGGACAGGTGCAGCAGTTCGTTCGCCGCGTCGCCGCGGCTGTAGCCGTTCGGGCCCCAGTGGTAGGGCAGGCCGATCTGGTGCAGCTTCCTGCCGTCCACGGTCAGCGGCGCCATCCGATCGGTCACCAGCACACGCGCCTCCACGACGGCGCGCGGGCTGACGATGGTCGCCCAGCCGCCGTGCTCCAGGCGCCGCTCGGCCGCCAGTTCCGGCGAGACCTCGCAGAAGAACTCCGGCTGCAACTCGGCCAGGTAGGGCTGCCAGCGCGACATGCCGCCCGCCGTGTGGTGCTCGGTGAGCCGGTACGTCGTCACCACGTACGGGTAGGTTCCGGCTCCCGGGTCGGTGCCGCTCGGCGCGTACCGGTTGTCGGGGTGCGGCGGCGGCAGGTGCCGGACCGGGTTGCGCTGCTGCTTGTAGAGCGGGTTCTGGAACGGCGACTCCTGCGGCTCGTAGTGCGTCGGCAGCGGCCCGTCCGTCAGCCCGGCGGGCACGTACAGCCACGCCTTGCCGTCCGCCTGCATGATGAACGGGTCGTTGCCGGCGAGCGCGTCCGGTCCCGTCGCGTCGCGCGGCGGCTTGTAGTCCGGCGGGCGGTCGGCGACGAAGTCGGGCACGTCGTGGCCCGTCCACTCGCCCTTCTCGGCGTCCCACCAGATCAGCGCCTTGCGGTCGCTCCACGGCCTGCCGTCCGGGTCGGCGGACGCCCGGTTGTAGAGGATGCGGCGGTTCATCGGCCACGCCCAGCCCCACTCGGGCGCCACCCAGTTCTGGTCCTGGCCGGGCTTGCGGCGCGCGGTCTGGTTGACGCCGTCGGTGTAGCAGCCGCAGTAGATCCAGCAGCCGCACGAGGTGGACCCGTCGTCCTTCAGCTGCGTGTAGGAGGACAGCGGGTTCCCGTCGGCGTCCCGGCCGTTGATCTCGGCGAGGACGGCCTCGGCGTCCGGCTCGGCGATCTCGCCGTGCGTCGGGTAGTCCCACGTCAGGTCCAGGACGGGCCGGTCCATCTCGTCGGTGGAGCCGGCGAGCTTCTCCCTGACGAGGCGGCCGAGGTGGTACATGAACCACAGGTCGCTGCGCGTGTCCCCGGCGGGCTCCACCGCCTTGTGGTGCCACTGCAGCATCCGCTGCGTGTTGGTGAAGCTGCCGTCCTTCTCGGTGTGCGCGGCGGCCGGCAGGAAGAACACCTCGGTGCCGATGTCCTCGGTGCGCATCTCGCCCGACTCGATCTCCGGGCCGTCCTTCCACCACGTCGCCGACTCGATCAGCGAGAAGTCGCGGACCACGAGCCAGTCGAGGTTCGCCATCCCGAGGCGCTGGATCTTGGCGTTGGCGGATCCGACGGCCGGGTTCTCGCCCATGAGGAAGTAGCCCTTGCACACCCCGTCGATCTGCGCCATGGACGTCTCGTAGGTGCTGTGCGAGCCGGTCAGCCGCGGCAGGTAGTCGAAGCGGTAGTCGTTGTCGGCGGTCGCCGCGTCGCCCCAGTACGCCTTCAGCAGGCTGACCATGTAGGAGCGCATGTCGCCCCAGAAGCCCTTGCGCGCCGCCTCCGCCTGGATGAACGTGTCCAGGTCCTGGTTGCTGTGGGCGTGCGGCATCGGGATGTAGCCGGGCAGCAGGTTGAACAGCGTCGGGATGTCGGTCGAGCCCTGGATGGACGCGTGGCCGCGCAGCGCCAGGATGCCGCCGCCGGGACGGCCGATGTTGCCGAGCAGCGACTGCAGGACCGACGCCGCCCGGATGTACTGGACGCCGACCGTGTGCTGGGTCCAGCCCACCGCGTACGCGAACGCCGTCGTCCGGTCGCGGCCGGAGTTCTCCGTGACCATCTCGCAGACCTTGAGGAACTGGTCCCGGGGGACGCCGCAGATCCGCTCGACCATCTCCGGCGTGTACCGCGCGTAGTGCCGCCTGAGGACCTGGAACACGCACCGCGGGTGCTCCAGCGTCGGGTCCCGCTCCGGGTCGCCCACGCCGATCGCCGCGCCGCCCGAGCCGTGCGCCTCGCCGCGCGCGGCCTCCTGGACGGCTCCGACGCGGTCCTCGTACTCCATGTCGCGCTGGCCGGACGCCGCCTGGACCTCCATGCCCTCGTACTGCCACGTGCTGTTGTCGTAGCTGCGCTGCTCCGGGTCCAGGCCGGAGAACACGCCGTCCAGGTCCTCGGTGTCGCGGAACTCCTCGGTGAGGATCACCGACGCGTTCGTGTAGGACAGGACGTACTCGCGGAAGTACTTCTCGTTCCGCAGGACGTAGTTGATGATCCCGCCGAGGAACGCGATGTCACTGCCCGCGCGCAGCGGGACGTGGGCGTCCGCGAGCGCGCTCGTCCGCGTGAACCGCGGGTCCACGTGGATCAGCTTCGCCCCGCGCGCCTTGGCCTCCATCACCCACTGGAACCCGACCGGATGGCACTCGGCCATGTTCGAGCCCTGGACGACGATGCAGTCGGCGTGCTGGAGGTCCTGCTGGAAGGTGGTCGCGCCGCCGCGTCCGAACGAGGTTCCCAGACCGGGAACGGTGGAGGAGTGTCAAACGCGGGCCTGATTCTCGATCTGCACCGCGCCGAGCGCGGTGAACAGCTTCTTGATCAGGTAGTTCTCCTCGTTGTCGAGGGTGGCGCCGCCGAGGCTCGCGAAGCCCAGCGTCCGCCGCACCGGCACGCCGTCCTGCTCCCACTGCCAGCCGTGCCGGCGCGCCTCGACCACCCGGTCGGCGATCATGTCCATCGCCGTGTCGAGGTCGAGGGACTCCCACTCGGTGCCGTGCGGGCGCCGGTACAGGACCCGCTGCTCGCGGGCGTCCCCGGTGGTCAGCTGCAGGCTCGCGGAACCCTTGGGGCACAGCCGCCCCCGGCTGACCGGCGAGTCGGGGTCGCCCTCGATCTGGGTGACCTTGCCGTCCTTGACGTAGACGTCCTGCCCGCAGCCGACGGCGCAGTAGGGGCACACCGACTTCACGACCCGGTCGGCGGTGCTCACCCGCGGCGTGATCCGCTCGGTTCCGGCGCTCCTGGCCGCGGCGCCCCGCCCGAGGGGGTCGTCGCCGCTGAACTGGCGGTAGACGGGCCACGACTCGATCCATCTCCGAACGCCCACGTCCCACCGCCTTCCTCAGCTTGATCCGCCGCCCACCTACCCGCCGCCCGTTCCGCGAAACACGGGGCGGCGGGCGGCGGGCGGCGGGGTCGCGTCAGCGGGCGGCGAACGCGGCGAGGTTCGCGGAGACCGGCTCGGGCCGGCCGCCGTTCTGGACGGCGGACGCGGTCAGCACGTCGATGTGCTGGTAGCCGGGCGCGACGACGTCGCCGGGCTGAGGGTCGCCGCCGAGGCCGCCCTCCGCCTCCAGGTTGAGCGTCGGGTTCGCCGTGACGCCGTCCTCGTGGACGGCGTCGTCGGCGATCCCCGGTGCGGCGGCCAGCGCGATGTCGGTGACCATCCGCGTCGGGAAGTAGTGCTCGGTGAAGTCGAGCGGGTGCTCCGACAGGCTGCGGGCCAGTTCGGCGATGTCGGTGACCTCCTTGCCCGCGGACGTGAACGGGGTGCCGTCCTCGGCCTTGTACACGGGGTCGTCCGGGGCGCCGACGCGGTCGAAGTTCCGCCACGTGTACAGCGGGCCGCGCGGCTCGTCCGGGATCGCCTTCTTCTCGGTCCCGAGCAGCCGGGACAGGCCGCCGAGCCCGATGCCGACGAGGTCGTTCGGCGCCGGGAACTCCTTGTCGACGATCTTCCCGCCGTCCCAGAACCCGAGGCTGGCCTGCATGAACGCGAGCGGCTGGGAGTTGTCGTCCAGCAGCCCGCCGAGCGCGGCGGCGTTGCTGAACCGGAAGTCCTTCACCGTGGGGGAGCCCGTGAGGAACGTCGGGTAGTCCTTGGAGAACAGGATCCGGTAGGTGGAGTCGGTGTTGAACGACGACGGCACGTAGGTCGCGAGGTCGGAGACGCCGCCCGGGTCGAGGCGCGCCGCCAGGCCCGCGATGCCGAGCAGGTTCATCGTCTCGGTGTTGACCACCGCGGGGGCGGACAGGGCCCGCGGGATCGCACCGCTCTCCAGCCCCGCCTGGACGGCGCCCGCGCCGAACTTCAGCAGCGGGATCCAGTCCTCGGGGAAGTCCCCGCCGAACCCGGGAAGCGCCGTCGAGATCCGGGTGTCGAGCGCGAAGTAGCCGGAGCACTGCTCGTACCCTGCGTCGCCCGTGGTCGAGTGGTCGCCGTCGAAGTCCCATTCGGCGAAGAACGCCGTCAGGACGCCGCCCAGCGAGTGCCCCCCGCACATCATCTTCCGCTTGCGCGCGGCCGGGTCGGGAAGCTCCCTGACCATCAGGTCGTACTGGTCGCGGACGGTCTGCTCAAGCCCGACGCTCTGGAGCCACTTCACCTGGTCGTTGGTCTGGTACCCGGCGAACTTCCGGCCGTCGACCTCTTTCTGCCGGTAGTAGTAGTCGATGGCGAGATGGGCGTTCCCCGCCCGGAGCCCCGCCTGGATCCCGGTGCCGTCCTCCAGGCAGTTGGACCGCCGGTCCAGCGCCCAGAACTCGATGTGCTTCCCGCGCTCGGCCGCGGCCGAGACCGTGTTGCGCGCGACGCTGTCGAACGCGCCCGCGCCCTCCAGGATGCCGGGCTGCGCGACCAGGATCCGGTCGGCGTCGGCCGACGCGGCGGGACCGTCCTTGTGCCGGAACCGCAGGTAGGACAGCCAGTCGCAGGCCTCCGGATGCGGACCGGCCGACGCGGGCAGCGGCACCCTGACCCGCACGACCGACTCGGCGACGTCGGTGACGGGCGAGCTGGAGGCGACCGGCGCCTCGGTCCGGCCGGTCTCGCGCGCGCCAACCGGTCCGGCCGCAGCGGTGACGGCCAGCAAGGAAGCAGCCGACGCGGCCACGGCGAGAGCGAAGCGAACCGGGGAGTGCGGGGGGCCGCCCCCCACACGCGGCAGTGCCGCGAACGCGCCGAGGGGGAGAGGGGACCGTCCCATCACGTGCTCCTTCCGAGCGTGATCGGTTCTGGTCCGACAATGGACCTGTCGGCCCCTCTGCGACAGTCCCGCGCTTGCGCAATCTCCGCCCGGCGCTTGTGCCTCCGCGACAAGACCGGCCCCGGCGCGCTCCGCGGAACCGCTCAGCCGAGGACGGCCGCGCCGACCGCGCCGATCCGCTCGGCGAACTCGGCCCGCTCGGAGGGCGACAGCGCCCGCTCGTAGACGGCGGCGGAGAGCCGGTCGGTGATCTCCTCCGCCTCCACGCGCCGCGTCCTGAGCGCCGCGCAGTCGGGGAGGTCGCCCTGCCAGCCGAAGAAGCGCGCGATGTCCGGCCCGTCCTGCGTCAGGATCGCCTCCAGCGGGGAGAGCCCGACGGCGGTCGTCGCGACGAGATGCAGGCCGCCGCGCAGTTCCCGCAGCACCTGCACCAGCTGCATCAGCCGGGCCCGGGTGGCGTCCGGCAGCGTTTCGGCGCGCCAGCCGCAGAAGAGCGGCAGCCCCGATCCCTCGGCCGCGCGCACGACGCGCTCCGCCAGCTCGCAGAGGCGCGGGTCCTCCGGCAGGTGGGCCTCGCCCCAGGCCGCGCAGCCGAGGATGTACCGCCGCGTCGCCTCGCGCGCCCCGGCGACCGCGACCCCCTCGTCCCACTGGGCGCGGACGAAACCGGGCTCGAACCAGCCGAGCGCCGCCGAGACCACGTCGGCGTCGACGTCGCCCATCACCCCGCCCCGTCCGGCGAAGTAGTACGCGAACGGGTTGTCGTACCCCTGCTCCTTGCCGTGCTCCGCCGTGCCGCGCGACAGCATCCACCGCGACCCGACGTCGTGGATGATCTTGTCGGCGGCGCGGACGGTCTCCGCGGCGCTCAGCTCGCCCATCGCTGCTCTCCCGCTTTCTCGCTGATCAAGTAAGCGAAAGGTTACTGCCCGGTCGGGGCGGTCCCGCAAGGGGATCGGCCCGGGGCCCGCCTGGACCGCGGACGTCGAAGCCGCCGCCGCAAAGCGCGGCAGGGGCCGTCCTCGACGAGGACGGCCCCTGCCCGGTGCCGCGCCGGGTCAGATCGCGACGGGTTCGGTGACCGTGCGGTCCTCCGCGGCGGGCCGCTCCGCGGGACCGCCGCGCAGCGGGGTCTCGCGGATGAACCAGGCGGCGACGATGGCCAGCAGGGTGAACGCGGAAGCCCAGAGGAAGACGTTGTGGACACCGGAGGCCACCGCGTGCTCCACGGCGTCGCGCACCTCGGTCGGCATCCGCTTGAGCAGCGCCGGGGTGAGCCGGCCGCCGCTGCCGGAGATCGACTCGCCGGCCTTCTCGCCCAGCCGGTCGCTCAGCCCGCCGGTCAGGCGGCTGCTGTAGATCGCGCCGAGGATCGACACGCCGAGCGAGCCGCCGATCGTCCGGAACAGGGTGGCCGCGCCGCTGGCCGCGCCCATGTCCTTCAACTCCACGCTGTTCTGCGCGATGAGCATCGTGTTCTGCATCAGGAAGCCCATGCCGGCGCCCAGCACGAGCATGAACAGACCGGTGGTGAGCTGGGTGGAGTCCACGGTGAGCCGGGACAGCAGCAGCATGCCCGCGGTCATGACGACCCCGCCCACGATGGGGTAGACGCGGTAGCGCCCGGTGCGGGTCACCAGCTGCCCGACGGTCATGGTGGTGACGAGCATGCCCATCATCATCGGCAGCAGGAGCAGGCCGCTGTTGGTGGCCGAGGCGCCCTGCACCAGCTGCTGGAACTGCGGCAGGAAGGTCACCGCGCCGAACATCCCGAAGCCGACCAGGAAGCCCAGCACCGAGGCCAGCGTGAAGTTGCGGCTGCGGAACAGGCTCATCGGCAGGATCGGGGACTCCGCGCGCATCTCCCACAGCACGAACAGGACCAGCAGGACGGCGGCGCCGGCGCCGAGGCCGATGATCACGGCGGAGGCCCAGGCGTACTCCGTGCCGCCCCAGCTGGTCATGAGCGAGAGGCAGACGATGCCGGCGGTCAGCAGGACCGCGCCGATGTAGTCGATGCGGGCCGTGCTGCGGGGACGCTTCGGCAGGTGCATGGTCAGCGCGGTGACCACCAGGGCGAGGGCGCCCAGCGGAAGGTTGACGTAGAAGGCCCACCGCCAGCTGAGGTGGTCGGTCACCAGGCCGCCCAGCAGCGGGCCGCCGATGAAGGCCAGCGGCATGACCGCGGCCATCAACCCCTGGTAGCGGCCGCGCTCACGGGGCGGCACCAGGTCGCCGATGATGGCCATGGCGCCGACCATGAGGCCGCCGGCGCCGAGGCCCTGGACGCCGCGGAAGGCGATCAGCTGCGTCATGCTGTGCGCCATGCCGGCCAGCGCCGACCCGGCCAGGAACACCACGACGGCGGCCATGAACATGCCCTTGCGGCCGTACATGTCGCCGAGCTTGCCCCAGATCGGCGTCGCCGCGGCGGTGGCCAGCGTGTAGGCGGTGACCACCCAGGACAGGTGCGCCACCCCGCCCAGCTCGCCGACGATCGTGGGCATCGCGGTGCCGACCACCATGTTGTCGAGCATGGCGAGCAGCATGCCGATCATCAGCCCGCTCATCACGATGTACACCTGGCGCTTGCTCCGAGACGGCTCCGCCGTCCCGCTCTTCGTGAGTGATGTGCTCATCCCTGTCCCCGCTCCGTCCGACTTACCTGCCGCCCGGCTAGTTCGTACCTGCCGTACGGTAGACTCGGAACTAGCCGGTCGTCAAGTAAGTTGAGGGGGAGGACGCGATGACCCGCCGTCGAGGCGACACCCGCGCACGGATCCGCAGTGTCGCGCTGGAGCTGTTCGCCGAGCAGGGGTACGAGAAGACCTCGCTGCGCGAGATCGCCGAACGCCTCGATGTGACGAAGGCGGCGCTCTACTACCACTTCAAGACCAAAGAGGACATCGTCGGCAGCCTCTTCGAGGACTTCCGCGCCGAGGGCGAGGAACTCCTGGAGTGGGCGCGCGGGCAGCAGCCCACCCCGGCGTCGCGGCGGGAGTTCGTGCGCCGCTATGCCGAGATCATCGAGGGCCCCGGCAAGGAGATGATCCGCTTCATGCAGATGAACGAACCGGCCGTCCGAGAGCTGAAGGCCGCCTCGGACCTGCGCGAGCGCATGAAGTCGTACGCCGAGTTCATGGTCGACGAGAAGGCGGGCCTGCCCGACCAGATCCGCGCCCGCCTGGCCCTCCTCACGCTGCACATGACCCACTTCGCCATGCGCGACACCGCCTTCAGCGAGGACGAGTTGCACGCCGCCGCCCTCGAGGTGGCCCTCGGCCTCGTCCCCGACGACCGGCCGAGCCCGCCGGCCGAGTGACCGGAAGGCCGCCGGCCGGGAGCCGCCCGCGGGCGGCTCCCGCCTAGACCGCGGACTCGCCGTGCAGGGCCACGTGGGGCGGAACCGGGGAAGTGCCGCCGGACGGGCTGTGCCAGTCGAAGCACACCACGACGGCGTCGTCGGCGAGGTCGGCGCCCTCGTGGAACTCGATGAGCTCGTCGATGACGGTCAGCGGGACCTCGGCCGCGGGCTGCAGGCGGCTGCGCCGGGTGGCCTGCTCCAGCAGGTGCGTCCCGTACTCGCCGCCCTTGGCCTTCGCGCCGAAGACCCCGTCGCTGACGATCACCAGCCGGTCGCCGGGTTCGAGCCCGAACCGCTGGGGCCGGTACTCGGTGTCGGGGAACATGCCGAGCGGGAGCTGCTGCTCCAGCGGCACCCGCGTCACCTCGGAGCCGCGCATCAGCAGGAGCCGCGGGGAGCCCGCGTCGATGACGTGCACGGTCCCGTCGACGAGGTCGATCCGCATGACGAGGGTCTCGGTGAACTCCCGGCCGCCGTAGCGCACGTGCACCATGTCGTTCGCCAGGCTCGCCTGCTCGCCGAGGTCGGCGCCCGACCGCCGGGCGTTGCGCAGCGCGCCGACGGTCAGCGACGTCAGCAGCGCCGCCTTGATGCCGGTGCCCGCGCCGTTGGTGACGGTCAGCGCCAGGTGGTCGTGCTCGACGGACCAGTCGAAGTTGTCGCCGCCGATCGAGTAGGCCGGCTCCAGGTGCCCCGCGAGGCTGAACGAGGTGTCCGCGTGCGCGTGGCCGGGGAGGAGCTGCCACTGCAGTTCGGCGGCGAGCGTGAGGCGGTGCCGCCGCCTGGCCCGCTCGTACCGGTCGGTCCGGGTCCACGCGACCTTCAGCGCGCTGCCCAGCAGCTCGCCGATCTCGGCCAGCTCGGCCGTCTCGGCCGCGGTCCACGGGGCGGACGAGCCGACCTGCAGGACGCCGATCCGCTCGCCCCGCGCGCTGACCGGTATATAGGTCCCGGTTTCGCCGGACCCGTCGCCGTCCTCCGCGGGGGCCACCAGGACGCGGCCGGTGGCGAACGAGCGCCCGGCGGGGCTCTGCCGGATCCCGATCGGCTCGGTGGCCTCCTCGGGCGGCTCGACGGCCTCCTCGGCGGCCGCCACCGCGGCCCGCGCCTCGCCGGCCGGGGCCGCCGGGCCGCCGGGGCGCGGCGCGGCCAGCAGGGGCGCGACCGGCATCAGGGCGCGCGAGTGGTAGTCGGAGACCAGGAGCCGGGCGGTGGAGACGCGGGGGTACTCCCGCGAGAGCGTCGCGGCCAGCACCTCGGGCAGCGCGTACGCGGGAGCGGCGCGCAGCGCCCGTTCGACCCTGGCCGGGGGGCTGCCGTCCCCTTCGGCCGGGCGGCCCCGGCCACTCTCGGCCGGGCGGCCGTGCTCATCCCCGGCCGGGCGGCCGTGCGTGCTCATCGAGACCCCATCTCATACTGCCTGCCGACGCGCCGGACGCGGCCGCGTCCCGGTGCGGCCGGTCCGCGTACGGTGACCGGACCGCAGGAGCGGCCGTCCCCCTCGACCGGCCGTTCGACCGCGGGAACGCGGCTCTGTCATCGGGTCCGCCCCGTGTCGGACGCAGGACCGCACGGGAAGACTGCCAAAGAGTTTGCCGTATGGCAAATACTTGATATCGAGCTGCGGAAGAAGCAGGTACGAACTGGCCGGAACCGGGCGCCGGTCAGGCCGTCCGGGACCCGAGGACCCCACCGCCGCGCTCGCGCCGCTCGCCCGCCTGACCGAACTCCGTGAGCGCGTCGAGCAGCCGGGCCCGGGACGCGGGGGACATCTGCGCCAGCACGTCGCGCACCGCCGCGCGGCGCCGCCGGACCAGCTCGGCGTGCAGCCGCTCGCCCTGGTCGCTCAGCCGCAGCACGATCTCGCGCCGGTCGGTGCGGGCGGACTCCCGCACCAGCAGCCCGGCCGCCTCCAGCCTGTCGCACAGCCGGCTCGTGGACGAGGGGATCGCGCCGAGCTCCTCGGCGAGCCCGCCGAGGTTCAGCCGGCCGAACCGCGCGATCACCTCCACGGCGCGCAGCTGGATCGGCGAGATGGCGGGTTCGAGGCCCTGGTCCGCGCGGTTCCAGAGCAGCGTGGTCGCGCTCAGCACGCGCTCCACGGCGGCCGCGACGTCGTCCGGCACGGCGCCGGCCACGTCGCCCGCCTGCTCTTCGCCTGACGGCCGCGGTCGTCGCTGACTCACACCCCAGCCTTTCGCACGGAGTCCCCTTCGGCGGCCCTTCCCTCCGGCCCCCGGCGGCCCCGCCGCGCCGCCTCCGGTCGGGACCGGACGGTACGGTCGCGGGCCCTACCACGATAGGGGGTCGGACCGTCACGGCGCGACGCCCGTGCCCGCGCGCGGGCGGTGGCCCCCTCACCGGACCTGCCCCGCCGCCGGGAGCGTACGCGATACGGAGGCGTCGCGGCGGCGGACGGGGCGGCGCGACGACCGGCGCGCATCCGAACCCGGCGGCCCCGCCGCGCGTACGACGTGAGGGGGGCCCGCGGGCCCGGGACGGCGAGAGCGTGGATGGACAGGGATCGTGAAGCCTGCGCGAGGTGACCGGAGTGGGTGACCGGAGTGGGTGACCGGGCGGCGAGCGCCGGACTGGTGTCGCGGCTCCTGGAGGCGCTGGAGGACGACTGCGCGGAGTGCGGGGGGACGGGGAGCACGCCGAACGAGCGGTGGCTCGCCTGGCACCGGCGGGCCGGCGAGCTGATCGCGGTCGCGCAGGCCGCCCGCCGCGCCCACGAGTGGCGTCCGGCTCCGGGCGCCCCGCCCGGGGCCCCGCCCGGGGCCGCGCCCGTCGCCGCGCCCGAACGGCCCGCCGCCGCCGAACCCGCCATCGTGACCGCCGTGGAACGCGCTATCGACGACCACATGAAGGCCCGCCCGTCCGAGCCGGAGAAGGAGCGCTGCGCCGCGTGCCGGGGGCTCGGCAGGGAGCTCACCCCGGCCGGGCGGCAGCTCGCCGAGATGCTCGCGCGGCACGGCTTCGTCCGGCGGGAGTGGGACGGAGGCTAGGGAGCGAGGAGGATCTCCAGCATGCGTTCCCCCGGGTCGGGTCCGGACTCGGGGACGAGGTAGCCGCCCGCCCAGACGCGCAGCATCAGCTGCGCCCGAAGACGTGCCTCCTGCTCATCGAACCCGAGGCCTTCCAGGCAGGCGACGATGTGCCCGAGCAGGGCCCGGTCGGCGTGCCGCACCGCCTCCTCCGCCGCCGGCTCGTGCTGCGCCCACAGCCGCATCGCCCGGTCGATCGGCGCGACCTCGCGGCCGAGCGCCTGGATGCGGCGCAGCCGCTCGCGCGGGTCGGCGGTGCTGCCGAGCGCGAGCCCCAGCATCTCGTCGGTCCGCTCGTGCGCCCACCGGTCCAGCAGCGCCCGCATCAGCTCGGGGCGGTCCCGGAAGTGCCAGTAGAAGCTGCCCTTGGTGACGCCGAGCCGGGCCGCCAGCGTGGTGATCGCCACGCCGCGCTCGCCCGCGCGGGCCAGCTCCCCGTAGGCCGCCTCGATCCAGTCGCGGCGCGCCACCCTGGGCCGGGCCGCCCTCTCGCCGCCCGTCCCCTCGACGCCCGCTCCTGTGCCGGCCGTTCCCGTGCCGCCCGTCATCCGATCCCCTGCCTCCGCCGCCGGGCCGCCGTCACACCAGGGTCACCGGGCCGGGGTCCAGTCCCAGCTCGATCCTGCCGTAGAGGGCGTACGCCGCGTCCGGTTCGAACACCACGTGCCCGGAGATCGTATTGACGTCCCGCTGCGCCCGCTGGAACGGGGAGTCGCTGAACTGCGCGCTCGCCCCGGCGGCCGAGCACAGGTCGTTGACGACCCGCCGGGCGGTCCCGGCGACGTGCGCCGCCACGAGCCGGGCCCTGGCGCGGCGCCGCATATCGCAGTCCCCGTCCGCCACGGCGCGGACGACGCCGCGCAGCGCGTCCTCCAGCAGCAGCCGGGCGGCGGCCAGGTCCGCGGTCGCCGCCGCGAGCCGGACCTGCGCGCCCGTGGTCTCGCGCTGCCGCTCGCCGGAGTAGGCCATCACCCGGCCCCGCGTCCGCTCGGCGAACCGCGCCAGCACCCCCTCGGCCACGCCGAGGACGGGCGCCGCGCCGGTCAGCGCGAAGACGGGCACGAGCGGCGTCCGGTAGAGCGGCCCGGGGTGGACGAGGGAGCCGGGCGAGCGCCCCTCCGCCAGGTCGGCGAGCGGCACCGACCGGTGCGCCGGGACGAAGACGTCCGGCACCTCGATGTCGTTGCTGCCGGTGCCCCGCATCCCGCTGGTGTGCCAGACGTCGTGCACCGCCACCTCCTCGCGCGGCAGCAGGAACAGCCGCGGCTCGATCGCGTCGCCATCGGTGACCAGCGCCATGACCATCACGTGCCCGGCGTGCATCACCCCGCTGCCCCACGACCAGCGCCCGGTGACCCGGTGCCCGCCGTCCGCCGGCGCCGCCGTCCCGCCCGGCGACAGGACGCAGGGGATAAGCGCGTACGGCCGGTCGGCCCAGACCTCGGCCTGCGCCTGCTCGGGGAACAGCGCGACCATCCAGTTGTGCAGCGTGTAGATGACCGAAAGCCAGCCCGTGGAGGCGCATCCGGCGCCCGCCTCGCGGCACGCCGCCGCCATCGCCTCGAACCCGAGCTCGGCGCCGCCGAACCGCTTCGGCACCAGCATGTCGAACAGCCCGGTCCCGGCCAGGTCGGCGATGGTCTCGTCGGGCAGCCGGCGCGCGTCCTCGGCGGCCCGCGCGCGTTCGGCGAGCGTCGGCGCGAGGGCCCGCACGCGGTGCGTGATCTCATCTCCATACTCCATGGTACGGAACCATACTCCTAAGTATGGTGCGGTGCCGAGGCCCTCTCCGGTTTAGGTCCGGCCCCAGGGTTAGGTAGACGCCGACGAAGGGAGGAGCGATGCGTCCGCGCGGCGAGGTGGAGGTTGACGATGTCGGAGTGCACGCCTTCGAGGCGCCCACCGACGGGCCCGGCGGCAGCGAGGAGGACGGCACGCTCCGCTGGGATTCGACGACCCTCGTCCTCGTCGAGGTGAGCGCCGGCGGGCAGACCGGGATCGGCTACACCTACGGGGACGTGTCGGTCGCCGCGTTCGTGGAGTCCAAGCTGGCGTCCGCGGTGCGAGGCGCCGACGCGCTCGCCCCGCCTGCGGCCTGGGAGCGGATGTTCGCCGGGATCCGCAACGCCGGACGCCCCGGGGTCGGGGCGATGGCGGTGTCCGCCGTCGACGTCGCGCTTTGGGACCTCAAGGCGAAGCTGCTCGGGCTTCCGCTGTTCAAGGCGCTGCCGGCCTTTCACGACCGGGTGCCCGTCTACGGCAGCGGCGGCTTCACGAACTACCCCCTGGACCGCCTCGCGGACCAGCTCTCCGGCTGGGTCGGGCAGGGCATACCGCGGGTCAAGCTGAAGGTGTCGCGGCGGCCGGAGGAGGACCCGCGGCGGCTCGCGGCCGTCCGGGACGCGATCGGGGACGCCGAACTGTACGCCGACGCCAACGGGGCCCTGACGCGCAAGGACGCCCTGTACTGGGCGCGGCGGTTCGCCGAGGAGTGGGACGTCCGGTGGTTCGAGGAGCCGGTGAGCTCCGACGACGTCGTGGGCCTGCGCCTCGTCCGCGACGAGGGGCCGGGGCGGCTGGAGGTCGCCGCGGGGGAGTACGGGTTCGTCCTGAAGGACTTCGCCGACCTTCTGGACGGCCCCGCCGTGGACTGCCTCCAGGCCGACGTCACCCGGTGCGGCGGCATCACGGGCCTGCTCCAGGTCGCGGGGCTGTCCGCCGCGCGGCAGATCGACCTGTCCGCCCACTGCGCCCCGGCGGTCTCGGCGCACGCGTTCTGCGCGGTCGACCGCCTGCGCCACCTGGAGTACTTCCACGACCACGTCCGCGTCGAGGGGCTGCTCTTCGACGGAACGCTCACCCCGGAGGACGGCGCCCTCGTCCCCGCTTCCGACCGTCCCGGCCTGGGCCTGGACGTCAAGTGGAGCGACGCGGAGCCCTACCGCACGCACGGCCGCCGCTGAACCCGCCCCGCCACGGCGCCAGGTCGAGCTCCGGGTACCGGAGCGCCGTCCCGGCCAATGTCTCGGGCGTCCAGTAAGGATGGCCGGGCGGCGGGAACCCGAAGGCCTGGAGCTGCCGCGGATCGGCGCGGTGGACGAAGTCGACCCACGCCCGTTCGTAGCCGCGCATGGCCCATCCCATCCGCTGCCCCCAACCGACGCCGGACGGCCGGAACCCCAGATGCATGCTGTACCGGACGCCGCGCGGCGCGGTCAGCCCGGTGCCGCGATGGAAGGTCCCCGCCTCGAACGCGATGACCGTTCCGGCGGGCCCGGCACCCGACACCTCGGCCTCGTAGAGGTCCGGCCCGCCACCGGCGTCGAGGAAGCGCCCGGAGCCCGCCCGCCCAGGCCGCAGGAACCAGTTGGGCACCGAAGGCAGCGCCGCGGTGTGCCTGCGGGAGACCAGATGCGGCGGCCCGAGCTCCTCGGGCACGTCGCTGAGGAAGACGAACATCTCCAACTGCCGAAACTCGGCCGCTGTGCTCGGCACCAGGAGCGTGTGGTTGAGGTAGTCGCGATGCAGGTCCTGGTCGTAGTCGCAGGCGCCGGTGTACTTCGCCCAGGCCTCCGCCGTGTAGACGTGGAAGTCGCCGCCGCCAAGAAGCGCCTCGGCCAGATCGAGGACGCGGTGGTGGACGGCCAGGAGGCTGATCGCGGTGCTCGCGAAGGGGAAGGCGTCGATCCCCGCGAACTCGTCGCCGACGAAACGCTCCGCTCGCGGGTCGGTGCGGTCGTGGAAGCCCGCGGCCGTCGGGAACAGCAGGGGTAACTCGTCCACCGCCGCGCTCAGCTCGTCTCCCTGGAGAAACGCCGGGAGGATGACGAAGCCGTCGGTCTGCCAGGCCCGCGCGGCGTCCTTGAGGTCCATCGGCTCAGGATTCATCGAGTCGCGAGAGCCGGGCAAACCGTTTTCGCCGGCTGGAAGGCGGCGTGTCAGAGGGGGCGGTGGGGGGTCAGGGCCGGGGTGAAGCGGACGGGGAGGGCGGCCAGGCGGCGGACCCAGAAGGACGGGAGCCACATGAGCTCGTCCGGCTTCACCGCGAGCTCCATGTCGGGCAGCCGGTCGAGCAGCACCTCGACCGCCGTCCTGGCGACGACCTCGGCGAGTTCCGGGGCGGGGTAGGGGCATCCGTGGTCGCCGTGGCCGAACGACAGGTGGGCGCGGTTGCCCGCGCCGGCGCCGTGCGCGGGCGGCGCGACCTGGGGGTCGGCGTTCGCCGCGGCCCAGCCCAGGATCAGCATGTCGCCCGGACGGATCTTGCGTCCGGCCAGCTCGCAGGAGCGCACGGCGAAGCGGCCGATGTTGTTCTGGGACGGCGTGTCCTCCCACAGCACCTGGTTGAGGGCCTGCGAGACGCTGCCGCGGCCGCCCTGGAGCGTCACGGCGAACTGCTCGTCCACCAGCATCAGCCGCAGCGTGTTGCCGATCCAGTGGCCGGTCGGCAGGTGCCCCGCGCTGATCATCGGGATCAGGTCGCTGACCAGCTCGTCGTCGGTGTAGCCGGCGGGGTGGCGCAGCAGGCGGGACGTGACGTCCGCGCCGGGGCGCGCCCTGCGGGTCTCGGCCAGCCGCCGCATGGTCTCCTGGAGCCGCCCGTAGGCCGCGACGGCGTTCTCGTCGGAGCCCGCGACGTCCTGGATGTCGCGGATCATGTCCGGCACCTCGGCGTCGGGGACGCCGAACAGCCCGACCATGACCAGCGGCGGGAGCCGGTCGGCGTACTGGGCGCCGAGGTCGGCCTCGCCGTCCCCGGCGAACTCGTCGATCAGGTGGTCGGCGACGCGCTCGCAGATGCCCGCGAGCTCGGTGCGGTCGACGGCGTCCAGCGCGTCGCTGATCGCCGCGCTGCGCCGGTGGTGCTCCTCGCCCTCGGCGAGCATCACCGAGGGGTTCCAGCCGACGAACGGCAGCAGCGACCAGTTCTCGGGGACCATGTCCCAGGCGTTCCAGCGGCGGGTGTCGCGGGCGAACAGGGCGGGGTTGCCGGTGACGTGGTTGACCTCCCGGTACCCGATGACGTACCAGGCGGGGATGTCGCCTTCGAGCAGGACGGGCACGACCGGGCCGTGCTCGCGCCGCATCCTTGCGAAGAAGTCCTTCGGCCGCTGGTCGAACTCCTCCCCGTACAGGCGGACGGCGTTCTCGTCGGCGGGCGCCCGGGTGCTCTCCTCGGACTGCCCGCTCGGCTCGGTCTCGTCGGTCTGCTCGGTCTCGTCGGTCACTGCGCGGCCTCCTGGAGCGCGGCGGGGTCGTGGAGGGTGGTGAGGTGCCGGACGAGCGTGACCAGCACGCTCTTGCAGGAGTCGCGGCTCCGGGCGTCGCAGTCGACCAGCGGAACGTCCGCGGAAAGCGACAGCGCGTCGCGCACCAGGTCCAGCGGGGGGCGCGGCTCGGGGCCGTCGAACCGGTTGACCGCCACCACGAACGGCATCTTGTGGTGCTCCAGCCGGTCGAGCGGGTAGAAGGAGTCCTCCAGGCGGCGCGTGTCCACCAGCACGACGGCGCCCAGGCTGCCGGCGAACAGCTGGTCCCAGATGAACCAGAACCGCTGCTGGCCCGGGGCGCCGAACAGGTAGAGCACGCGGTGGGCGTCCAGGGAGATCCGGCCGAAGTCGAAGGCGACCGTGGTGGTGCGCTTGTCGGCGACGCGGCTCGGGTCGTCGATGCCGACGCCGGCCTTCGTCATGATCTCCTCGGTGCTCAGCGGGCGGATCTCGGAGATCGAGCCGACCATGGTGGTCTTCCCGACGCCGAACCCGCCCACGATCACGATCTTCAGCGCGTCCCGGACGCTGCGGCGCAGCGGCACGCCGCCCGCGGGGTCCGGTGCGCGGTCAGAGGGCTTTGAGTCCAACGAGCACCTCCTTCAGGGTCTCCAGGTCGGCGAGTCGCGTCGTCGCGGTGGCCGACGTCGGGTGGCGGACGGTGAGGTGGCCGGCGTCGCGCAGGTCGAGCACCAGGATCTTCACGACGCTGACCGGCAGCCGCAGATGGGAGGACAGCTCGACCACCGCCACCGGCTGGCGGCGGCACAGCCGCAGGATCGCGACGTGCTCGGACTGCATGCCCGGCGCCGGGTCGTTCTCGGCGACGACCAGCGTGACCAGGTCGAGGGCCGCGTCGTCGACCCGGCTGCGGCCGCCGGTCACGGTGTAGAGCCGGTCGGGGTCGTCGAGATCCAGGGGGCGCGGTTTCATCTCGACGCGGACGTGCGCGGAGCCGCGGTCAGGTAGCCGCCGATCTGCTCCACCAGCTCGTTCATGCTGTGCCCGACCAGGCCGACGTCGGCGTCCTCGCGGGCCACGACGGCCAGGTGCGCGCCCTCCCCGGCCGGGATGATCAGCAGCAGCCCGCCGGCGAACTCCACCATCGACTGGCCGGCGCCGACGCCCCGGCCGAACTCGTGGGAGGCGGTCATGGACAGGCTCTGGATGCCCGAGGCGATGGCCGCGAGCTGGTCGGCCCTGTCGTCGTCCAGGCCGGGGGTGTGGCAGATCCTCAGCCCGTCCCGGGACAGCACCAGGACGTGCTGGACGCCGGGGGCACGCTCCGCGAGGGACGTCAGGAGCCAGTCGAGTCGGTGCTCATCGGTGCTCATCGAGATCACGGGGCGGCGTCCGCCGCAGGCGCGCGCCCCTGCCTCCTATCTGTCGATCCTGCGGTCCGGACGAGCGCCGGGACCGGTCGGCCCGGCGGCCGTCCGGGGACGGGCCGCCGAACCATGAGCCCTACTGGTCGGGGTCTTCGGTGGACGTGGTCTCGCTCCGCCCGCCGCCGGACCCGGCGCCGCCGGGCATCCGGTGGCTCCCCGACGTCGACGCGCGGAACGCGGCGAACCGGGCACCCGGGTCGCGGGGCAGCGGAGGTGGCGCCTCCGGCTGCTCGACCGTCCCGGCGAGGGTGGCGCCGCGTCGGCGTTTCGGCAGGTAGGACGCCCCTTCGGAGGCGTCCGCGCCGGATGCCGCCGGTGCGGCGGACAGGGCCGGCACGGGTTCGCGGGCGGGCCCGCCGGCGGTCCTCGGCGTGCCGCCGATGGACTCCGCCAGGGTGCCCGCCGCGGTTCCGCCGGGGGAGTGGGTGACGAGCTGCCGCGGGATCAGCATGACCACGCCGACGCCGCCGCGCGAGGACGGCCGGAAGCTCACCCGCAGGCCGTGCTTGCCCGCCAGCCGCCCGACCACCGCGAGGCCCAGCCGCGTGCCGGGCAGCGAGGTCAGGTCGGCGGTCTCGGAGACCAGCCGCTCGGCGCGCTCCCGCTCGCGCTGGCGCATCCCGAGCCCGCTGTCCTCGACGGTGATGACGACCCCGGCGTCCTCCTCCTCGGCGTAGACGTGCACGGCCGAGCCGTGCGGGGAGAAGTTGGCGGCGTTGTCCATCAGCTCGGCAAGCGCGTGCATGACGCCCTCGGCGGCGAACCCGGCGATGGCGGCGGTGCTGGTCGAGTGGTACTGGACGCGCTGGTAGGAGGCGATCCGCCCCATGGCGCCGCGGATGACGCTCTCCAGCTTGATGGGCTTGGTCCAGCGCCGCCCCGAGCGCCCGCCGCTGAGCAGCGCGATGCTGTCGGCCAGGCGCCCCATCTGGGAGACGTGGTGGTCGAGGTCGAGCAGGTCGCCGAAGACCTCGTCCTCGCTGTAGCGGTCCTCCAGTTCCCGGAGCCCGGCGAGCATGCGGGTCGTCTGCGCCTGGATCCGCGCCGCCGCGCTGGCGGAGGCCGCCATGGCCGCCGCCCGGGTGCGCTCCCCGCCGGCCACGTCGTCGGCGACCGAGCGGAGGAGCCGGTCGAGCGCCGGGTGCGCGGGCGCCGGGAACTCGGCCAGCACGGACGCGGCCGAGGCGCGGTCGCTCCGGATCCGCTCGACCAGGACCGGCAGCGTCGAGTCGGCCAGCCGGACGACCTCGTCCTCCAGGGCGGCCAGCTCGGTCCCGGCGCGGGCCGCGCGCCGCTCGCTCTCCGCCACGCCCTCGGCCACCATGCGCACCAGGCGGCCCAGCAGGTGGTTCGGGACGGTCTGGAGCTCGGCGAGGGTCTCGTCCGGCGAGGCTCCGGCGTGCAGCCGCCCGATCAGTGCCGGGAGCGGTCCGTCGACCAGCTCCTGGAGCCTGCGCTCCAGGACGCCGCTCTCGGCCTCCACCCGGGCCAGCCGCTCGCGGGCGGCCCGCGCGCACTCGGCGTGGTAGGCGGCGACCCCGGCGGCGAGGCTCACCAGGAGCGCTCCCGCGCCGCCGCCCATCCCGACGACGGCGCGCGACTTCTCGTCCACCGCCAGAAGTGCGCCCAGCCATGCGCCGCCGGTGACGATGGCTGCGATCAACCAGACCCAGAACGCGCGTTCCAGCGGGGCGCGCTCCATGCGGGCTCGATTCGCTTCTGTTGCCATCCTCGTGTCCTCGTGAGCGTCGGTGACTGGCGCGCAGGACTCCTCGACCCGTCGCACGGCGGCCATATCGGTATAAGGCGTGATAAGGATGCATCAAATCGCCCCGGCGCACAGGGGATCGCCAAAACCCGATGATCTTTGATGGCGGCGCGGCAGGTGAGCGCGTTGCGGCGGATTCTCGACCGGCCGCGCCCGCGGGCTTCCGGTCCGGCGGGGCGGGCCGCCGGACCGGGGGCGGGGCGTCAGGGCCGGACGGGGCCGAGCGCGACCGGCAGGCTGAGGGGCCCGACCGTGAAGAACGAGGGCGAGTAGGGGATGTCGTCCGGGTCGATGGTGAGGGTGAGCTCCGGCAGCCGCCGGTACAGCGAGGCGAGCGCCAGCCGGCCTTCCAGGCGCGCCAGGGACGCGCCGATGCAGTAGCGGGGGCCGTGGCCGAAGCCGAGCCGCGCGCCGCGCTCCCGGGTGATGTCGAACCGGTCCGCGCTCTCGCCGTGCTCTGCCGGGTCGAGGCCGCTCGCCTGGTAGACCACGCCGACCGCCCGCCCCTCGGGGATGCGGACCCCGGCGACGGTCACCTCCCGCGCGGTGAAACGGAAGCTGGTCATCATCACCGAGTGCCGGTAGCGCAGGGTCTCCTCGACCACGTCGTCCCACCGGTCCTCGGCCCTGGCCAGTTCGAGCTGGTCGGGGTGCTGGGACAACGCCACGATGGCGTGGCCGAGCAGGTGGACGGTGGTCTCGTGGCCGGCGACGAGCATCAGCCACAGCACGCCGACCAGCTCGTCGGTGGTGAGCCGGTCGCCCTCATCGCTGGCCTGGACCAGCCCGGTGGTGAGGTCGTTCCCGGGCTCCGCGCGCTTCTTCTCCACCAGCCCGTGCAGGTAGGCCTGGAGGGCGTTCTGCGTCGCGAACGCCTCCTCGGGCGGGGTGGTGTGGGCGAGCAGCGCCGCGGTCCACTCGCGCACCCGGGGCCGGTCCTCGGCGGGGACGCCGAACAGCTCGCAGATCACCCACATCGGCAGCGCCTCGGTGAACGCGGGGACCAGGTCGACGCCGTCGCCCGCGGCCACGACGTCGTCGAGGAGGCCCTCCACGATCTGCCGGACGCGCGGCTCCAGCGCCTGCACCCGCGCGGGCGTGAACGCCTTGCCGACCAGCCCGCGCAGCCGCCGGTGGTCGTCGCCGTCCTTGGTGGACAGGTGGCCGCCCTGGACGATCGCGCGCAGCGGCCAGTCCTCGGGGATCGATCCGTCGTGCAGGGCGGGCCAGTGCCGCGGATCCCGCAGGAAGGTCCTGTTGTCGCCGGCGAGGATCTCCCGGACGGCATTGTGGGTCAATGCCAGGTAGGCGGGGACGCCGCCGGGGAACTCCACTTCGACCACCGGAGCGATCTCCCGCAGCCGTATGCAGGTGTCGAGCGGCGTTTCGTCCGCGGCGGGGAAGGAGGGCAGGGTCGTCGTCATTCCGTCCCATTCGAAGAGAGGCAAGTGACAGATGGCTTATCAATATCCCTTCTGATCATCGCCCGGCAAGACAATCGGAAATTAGGCCATAAGCTGCTTCGTATGGTATTTGCGGTATTCGCAGGTGTTCTTGTGGGCGCTGCGCCGCATGGGACCCGCGGGACGGCCGCCGGAGGGTGCTGACCGGAGGAGGCCCGGCCGCGAAAAGGCCGCTCACGGTGCGGCGATCCGACGAGGCGGGTCAACCCGACTGACCCTCGTGTTAACAAACCATCGGAACGTGTTACCTTGTGTGGCGCCCGGCCTCCGCCGACAGCCCCCCGTCGCGCGCGCCGGCCAGCGGGAGGTTCCGGCATGGGCAGGCAGAGCGCGGACGCGCGCGGACCTGAGCGGCGCCGCCAGGACATCGCCGACATCGTCCTGTCCGCGGGCTCGGTCTCCGCCGCGGGGCTCGCCGAGCGCTTCGGCGTCAGCCTCATGACGATCCACCGCGACCTCGACGAACTGGAGCGGCAGGGCGTCGTCCGCAAGCACCGCGGCGGGGTGACCGCGCAGCCGTCCGGGGTGTTCGAGAGCAACGTCGCCTACCGGATGAAGTCGATGCGGCCCGCCAAGGACGCCATCGCCGCGCGGGCCGCCGAGATGGTCGAGCCGGGCATGGCGGTCATGCTCGACGACTCCACCACGGCCCTGGCGCTGGCGCGCCGGCTGGCCGGGGCGGCCCCGCTGACGGTCGTCACCAACTTCCTGCAGGCCATCAACCTGCTGTCCGGTGAGCGCGACATCCGGCTGATGGCGCTCGGCGGCGACTACGACCCGCTGCACGACTCGTTCCTCGGGGTCTCGTGCGTGGACGCGATCGAGGCGCTCAACGTCGACCTGTGCTTCGTGTCGACGTCCGCGGTCTCCGGCGGATTCGCCTACCACCAGGAGCAGCGCATCGTCTCGGTGAAGCGCGCCATGCTCGGCGCGGCCGCCCGCAGCGTGCTGCTGATCGACCACTCGAAGCTCAGCCGGGTGGCGCTCCACCGGGTCGCGCCGCTGTCGGCGTTCGACCGCGTCATCGTCGACGACGGCGCCGACGCGGACGCGCTGCGCGGGCTCGACGAGCACAAGGTTGCCTACGAGCTGGCGGCGACCTGACCGGCGCCCGCCGGTGACGGGCGCCGCGGGGCGCCCGCGGGCCTGCCGCCGCATGCGCACATCGCCCGCATCGGCGGTGCCGAAACGGGCGGATCCAGGACCTTGACACCCTGATCAGGGCCCTTCTACTCTCAAGCTCACATTTTTCACCGTTATCTTCACAGTCCACCTTGTTGGGATTGCGATCGGAGTGGGCGAGTGGCGGGTTCCCCGAGCCGAGGCCCGGTGCCGTACGGCCTTCGCTGCGAGCACCGGGCGGAGCCGCTCGGGATCGACGAGCCCGAGCCGCTGCTGTCATGGCGGCTGTCCTCCGGCCGGCGCGGGGACGCGCCCGGCGGGTTCCGGGTACGGGTCCGCGCCGAGGACGGCGCCCAGGTCTGGGACTCGGGCCCCGTGGACGATCCGTCCGCCGTCTCCGTCCGCTACGGAGGCCCCGCGCTGCGGCCCCGCACCCGCTACCGCTGGACGGTCGAGGTCACCGGCACGGACGGCGCCACCGCGCGGGAGGAGTCCTGGTTCGAGACCGGGATGCTGAGCCCGTCCGCATGGTCCGCCGCCTGGATCACGCACGACCCGTCCGTCCAGGACGTGCTGGACGCGCCGGAGGAGGGCGAGGTCGCCCTCGCCGACCACGGCCTCCAGCCGGCCGTCCGGCTGCGCAGGGCGTTCGAGGCCCCCGCCGCACCGGTCGCCGCGCGGCTCTACGTCACCGCCCGCGGCCTGTACGAGATCCGCGTCAACGGGACGCGGGTCGGGGACGCCGAACTCGCTCCCGGCTGGACGGACTACCGCGACCGCATCGACTACCAGGCGTACGACGTCACCGGCCTCGTCCGGACCGGCGCGAACATGCTGGCCGCCACGATCGCGGACGGCTGGTGGAGCGGGTTCGTCGGCTTCGACGAGCGCCGCTCGGGCGCGCATTACGGAACGTTCCCGCAACTGCTGGCCGAGCTCCACCTCGTGCACGCCGACGGCTCCACCGACGTCGTCGCGACCGGCGGCGACTGGCAGAGCGCGCGGTCGCCCGTCCGGTACGCCGACCTGCTGATGGGGGAGTGCCACGACCTGCGCCGCGAGACCCCCGGCTGGGACCTGCCGGACGCGGGGCACGACGGCGAGGGATGGCGGACGGCGTGGGTCGCCGCCACCGACCGGAGCCGGCTCACGGCGTCTGTCGCGCCGCCGGTCCGCGCCGTCCGCGAGCTGCCGACGCGGACGGTCACCCCGCTCGCGGGCGGGGGGTTCCTGGTCGACTTCGGGCAGAACTTCGCCGGCCGCGTACGGCTCACCGCGCGCGGCCTGGCGCCCGGCGACCGGGTCGTCATCAGGCACGGCGAGGCCCTGGACGAGGCGGGCGCGCTCTACACCGCCAACCTGCGCACCGCCGACGCGACGGACGTGCTGATCGCGGGCGGGGAAGCCGAGACCGTCTTCGAACCGCGCTTCACCTACCACGGGTTCCGGTACGCGGAGGTGACCGGCCTGAGCGCGCTCGACGCGGGCGACATCACCGGCGTGGTGCTGCACAGCGACACGCCCTGGGCGGGGGAGTTCACCTGCTCCGACCCCGGCGTCGACCGCCTCCACGAGGCGATCTCCTGGGGGCAGCGCTCCAACTTCGTCGGCGTCCCGACCGACTGCCCGCAGCGCGACGAGCGGCTCGGCTGGCTGGCCGACGCGCAGGTCTTCCTGCCGACCGCCTGCCTCAACGCCGACGTGGCCGCCTTCTTCGACGGCTGGCTGCGCGAGGTGCGGGGCGCGCAGTCGCCGGACGGGGCGTTCGGCAACGTGGCGCCGAGGCTCGCGGGGGTGTCCGACGAGGGTGCGCCCGGCTGGGGAGACGCGGGCGTCCTCGTTCCCTGGCATCTCTACCGCGTCTACGGGGACGAGCGCTTCCTGGAGCGCAACCTCGACGCCATGTGCGCGTGGGTCGACCACGTCCACCGGCACAACCCCGACCTCGTGTGGAGCAACCGCACGGGTCCGCACTTCGCCGACTGGCTCGCGCCCACACCCACGCCGCGCGACGTCCTCGCCACCGCCTACTTCGCCCGCAGCGCCGCGCTGACGGCGCGCGCCGCCGAGGTCGTCGGCTCGGAGGAGGCCGCGGCGCGGTACGGCGCGCTCGCCGCCCACGTCCGCAAGACGTTCACCGAGCGGTTCGTGTCGGCGGACGGGCGGGTCCACGGCGACACCCAGACCGCCTACCTGCTGGCCCTCGCGTTCGAGCTCCTCCCGGACGACCTGGTCCCGGGCGCGGTGCGGCGCCTCGCCGAGCTGGTCGAGGAGGCCGGGCCCGGACTCACCACCGGGTTCCTCGGCGTGGGGCTGATCGCGCCGGTCCTCGACGCGCACGGCCGCGCTGACCTCGCGCACGCGCTGCTGCGCCGCACCGACCCGCCGTCCTGGCTGTACCCGCTGCGGCACGGCGCGACCACCGTGTGGGAGCGCTGGGACGGCTACACCCCCGAGCGCGGGTTCCAGGCAGCGGCGATGAACTCCTTCAACCACTACGCGCTCGGCTCGGTCGGCGAGTGGCTGTACCGGGGCGTCGCCGGCCTCGACCAGGCGCCCGGCTCGACCGGCTACCGCGAGCTGCTGATCCGGCCGAGGCCCGGCGCCCTCAGCGGGGCGAGCGCGCGGTACGAGTCGGTGCGCGGGCTCGTCTCCACCGGCTGGACCCGCCGCGACGGCGTGTTCGAGCTGCGGGTGGCGGTACCGCCGGGGGCGACCGCCACCGTCCACATCCCCACCGACGACCCGGCCGGCGTGCGGGAGGGCGGGACACCGGTGGCGGACGCCCCCGGAGTGTCGGTCGCCGGGACGGGGCCGCGGGAGCTGCGCTGCCGGATCGGCTCCGGAGACTACCGCTTCACGGCGGCCCTTCAATGACGTCCGTTCCCGCGCGGGACGGCCGCGGCCGGGACCGCCACCACCCCGGCGGTCCGCGCCGCGAACGCTAGGAGGAAAGATGACATCGTCGTTCGAGAGGGCGGCCCTCAGCCGCCGCGGATTCCTGCGGCTGTCCGGCGGCGCCGCCGCCGCGGCCGCGCTGCCGCTGGGCCTCGCCGCCTGCGGAGGGTCGTCGGGCGGCTCGGGAACCCTGCGCCTGGTGGGCGTCGCCGACCAGCAGAAGGCGCTCGACCTGCTCACCAAGGCCTACACCAAGGCCAAGTTCAGCACGTCGTTCGCGCCGACCGACCAGGTGCAGACCTCGGTGCGCACCCAGCTCGGCGCGGGCAACGCCCCCGACCTGCACGTGGTCTACCCTGGCAACGGCAGCGCCATGAGCATGGCGCAGATCGCGCAGGCGGGGCTGCTCGCCGACCTGAGCGACCAGGCGTGGACGAAGAAGATCCCGGCGAGCCTGAAGCCGGCGTTCCAGAAGGACGGCAAGACCTTCATCTACTCGGCCGGGTCGAGCGTCATCGGCGCGATCTACAACAAGAAGGCCTTCGCCAAGGCCGGAGTGGAGCCGCCGAAGACCTGGAGCGAGTTCCTCGACGTCTGCGAGAAGCTCAAGAAGAAGGGCACGGTCCCGATCGCGCTCGGCGCGCAGACCCCCTGGATCACGCAGCTGATCACCTACGCGCTGGTGCCGTCCACCGTGTACGCCAAGAACCCGCAGTTCGACGCCCAGATGCAGGCGGGCACGGCGTCCTTCGCCAAGTCCGGCTGGGTGGACGCGCTGAACATGTACCTGGACCTGCAGAAGCGCGGGTACTTCAACGACAACCCCAACGGCACCACCTTCGAGCAGGCGACGTCCATGGTCGCGACCGGCAAGGCCGCCATGGCGATCCAGGTCTCGGCCGTCCTGCCCGACTTCCGCAAGGCCGCACCGGACGCCGCCGACCTGTCGATGTTCCCGGTGCCCGCGGCGGACGACCCGGCGCAGGTGCGGATCCCCGCGGGGGTCGTCGTCGGGCTCGGCGTCAGCGCCCGCAGCAAGAACAAGGACGCCGCCGAGAAGTTCATCGAGTTCCTCGGCGAGCAGCAGAACATCAACCGCTGGGCCGAGGCCGTCGCGTGCGTCCCGCTCGTCCGCGACTCCTCCTCCAAGATCGACCCGGTGCTGGAGCCGTTCCTGCCGTACCTGGACGGCGACAAGGCCGACCCGTTCATGGACCAGGCGTGGCCGAACGCCGAGGTGCAGCCCGCCCACTTCGCGCTGGTCCAGGAGCTGCTCGCGGGCAAGACCACGGTTGCCGCGGGGCTGGCCAAGCTGGACGAGACCTACCGGAAGAAGTAGCCCGTGTCCCCGACCGCACGTCCGGCACCGGCCGCCTCGGCGGCCGGTGCCGCGGGCCCTCCCGAGCGCGGGGCCCGCCGCCCGGCGCCGTCCCGCCGCCGCAGGCGAGGCGGCTTCCTGACCCCGCCGTGGTGGTTCGCGGCGCCCGCCCTGCTGGTGTACGCGCTGATCGTCCTCTACCCGAGCGCGAGCGGGATCGTGTACGCCTTCACCGACTGGAACGGCATCGGCGACCGGTCGTTCGTCGGCGTCGACAACTTCGAGCGCCTGCTGCGGGACGACGCCGCGCGCGGCTCCCTGGTCAACACGCTGCTGCTGACGGTCGCGATCGTGTTCGTCCAGAACGGCATCGGACTGCTGCTCGCCCTGGGCGTGCACGCGCGCATCAAGTCGCGCACCGTGCTGCGGGTCGTCTTCTTCGCGCCCGCCGTCGTCAGCCCCGTGATGGTGGCGTTCCTGTGGAAGTACGTCTACAACCCGGCGCCGGACGCGGGGCTCAACGGCATCCTCGGCGCGGTGGGCCTCGGCTCGCTGCGCCAGGACTGGCTCGGCGACCCCTCGCTGGCGCTGTGGTCGGTGGCGGGCATGGTGATCTGGCAGTTCGCCGGCTACTCCATGGTCATCTTCCTGGCCGGGCTGGAGGGGGTGCCCGCGGAGCTGCACGAGGCCGCGATGATCGACGGCGCGGGACGGTTCCAGCGGTTCCGCAGCGTGACCTGGCCGCTGCTCGCCCCCGCCGTCACGATCAACGTGATGCTGTCCACGATCGGGGGGCTCAAGCTGTTCGACCAGGTCTACGCGGCCACGAGCGGCGGGCCCGGGCACGCCAGCGAGACGCTCTCGACCGTCCTGTACAAGCAGGCGTTCGTCTTCGGCAACTACGGCTACAGCACCGCGATCGCGCTGGTGCTGGCGCTGTTCGTCGCCGCGGTCTCGCTGATCCAGATCCGTTACCTGCGCGGCCGGGAGGTGGCATGAGCCTGCGCTACGGAGTACGCACGTTCGCCCTGGAGATCGTGATGATCGCGGTCGCGGTGGCGTTCCTGTTCCCGGTGTACGCGCTCATCACGCTGTCGATGAAGGACAAGCAGCAGATCGCGTCGGCGCCGCTGTCGCCGCCGACGTCGCCGACGTTCGGCAACTACTCCGACGCATGGTCGCGGGCGTCGCTGGGGTCGGCGCTGCTGAACAGCACCGTGATCACGGTGGCGAGCCTGGTGGCGCTCATCGCGATCGGGGCGTTCGCCGCCTACTTCCTCGCCCGCTGCGCCTCGCGGCTCGGCTACACGCTGTACGTGCTGTTCCTGCTCGGCATCGTGCTGCCGTTCCAGCTCGGGATGATCCCGCTGTTCAAGCTCGCCGACTCGGCGGGCCTGCTCGGCACCTACCAGGGAATGGTCATCTTCTACACCGGCATCCAGCTGCCGTTCACGATCTTCCTGTACACCGGGTTCATCCGGGCGCTGCCGGGCGACTACGCCAACGCTGCGCTGATCGACGGCGCGGGCCACCTCCAGGCCTTCACCCGGGTCGTGTTCCCGCTGCTGCGGCCGATCACCGGCACGGTGCTGATCCTCAACGCCGTGTTCATCTGGAACGACTTCTTCACCCCGCTGCTGTACCTGGGCGGCTCGGCGCGCGAGACGGTCCCGGTCCGGATCTTCGCGTTCGTCGGCCAGTACGTCTCGGACTACGGCCTGGTCTTCGCCGGCCTGGTCCTCGCCGCCCTCCCGATCCTCGCGATCTTCCTGGTCTTGCAGCGGTATGTGATCAAGGGGTTCGCGAGTGGCCTCAAGGGATGAGCGGAGCGAACCGGGGGGTGTGGGGGGTCGTCCCCCCACAGGAAGCAGGGGTGATCTGGGGGTTTCGGGGCGGTTGCGGGCGGTGCTGGATGCTCCGCCGCGGGCGTTCTCGCCTGCGCCGATCTGGTGGTGGAGCGGGGAGCGGCTCGATCGGCGGCGGTTGCGCGAGCAACTCGAACGGTTCGTCGACGGCGGCGTCCACAACCTGGTCGTGCTGAACCTGGCGCCGTCCGGCCCGATGTTCGGCGCGGACGCCGACGATCCGGCGTTCTTCTCCTCCGCGTGGTGGGACCTGCTGGACGGCGTCTGCGACGACGCCGCCGGACTGGGCGTCTCGCTCTGGTTCTACGACCAGCTCGGCTTCTCCGGCGCCGATCTGCAAGCGCGCCTGGTGCGCGACGTCCCGGGGTATGCGGGACGGTGGCTCCGCCCGGACGGGACGACGGAGGTGCGCGGCTTCGACTACCTGTCCGGCGAGGCGTGCGCGGAACTCCTCGACCGCGTGCACGGCGAGTTCGCGCGGCGGCTGGGGCACCGGCTCGGCAATGTGATCGTCGGGTCGTTCCAGGACGAGCTGCCGTCGCTGCCGACCTGGTCGGAGGCGTTCGCCGGCGAGTTCGAGCGGCGCCGCGGCTACGACCTGGCACCGCACCTCGGGACGCTGTGGGGGAGCGGGGACGGGGACGCCTTCCGGATCCGCCGCGACTACCACCTCACCCGCGCCGAACTGGCCGAGGAGGCGTTCTTCCGGCCGCTGGCCGAATGGCACGAGCGGTTCGGCCTGCTGCACGGCTGCGACCAGCAGGATCCGGCGCGGGCGGGGCATCCCGTGGACGGGGTCAGGCTGTACGCCGACTACGCGCGCACGCACCGCTGGTTCGGCGCCCCGGGCTCCGACCACCACGGCGACGCCCGCATCCACTCCTCGCTCGCGCACCTGTACGGCCGGGACCGCACCTGGATCGAGGCCTTCCACTCCAGCGGCTGGGGCGGGACGCTGGAGGAGACGTTCGACTGGCTGCTGCCGTGGCTGCGGTCCGGGGCGACCCTCTACAACCCGCACGCCGTCTACTACACGACCAAGGCGGGCTGGTGGGAGTGGGCACCGCCGTCCACCGACTGGCGTCAGCCCTACTGGCGGCACCACCGCGTCTTCGCCGACGCGGTCACGAGATTGTGCTCCGCCCTCTCTCTGGGGCGGCACGTGTGCGAGGTGGCGGTGCTGTTCCCGACCGCGACCGCGCAGGCCGGGACGCGGCTCGACGGCGTGGAACCGGACGCGGCCCGCGCCCAGGACGTCTACCGGGACCTGGTCGGCGACATGGCCTGGTTCCGGATGGTGCCCGGCGCGCTCGACCGGCTGGGGATCGACGCCGACGTCGTGGACGACGACTCAGTGCAGCGTGCGACGGTCGCGAAGGGGCGGCTGGAGGTCGCCGACGAGTCGTACAGGGTCGTCGTTCTCCCGTCCTGCACCGTGCTCGAAGGGGAGACGGCGCGGAGGCTGACCGCGTTCGCCGAGCACGGCGGCCGTGTCGTCGCGGTCGGCACGCCGCCCCGCCGCGGGGTCGGGGACCTGAACGCCGATGAGGCGGTGGCGCGGCTCCGCGCCGTGCTGGAGATCGTGCCCGACACCGGCGCTCTCGGCCAGGCTCTCGCCGGGGTGGGCCGGGTGGACGCGCCGGTCCCCGCGCTCGTCCGGGAGGTCGACGGGACGACGGTGGTGTTCCTGACGGCCGCGCCTTCGATGGCCAGCCGCGTTTCGGTGGGACGGCCCGACGAGCGCGGAGCCGACCTCGGCTGGCTCGACGTGACCTACGACTTCGACCCCGACCGGTACCTGCGGGACATGCGGGTGCGGGTCCGCGGCGTGACCGGCCCGGCGTTCGTCGCGAGCCCGTTCGGGGGCCCGCCGCGCCCGCTGGAGACGCGCGCGGTGGACGGGACGTCCGTCGAGGTGGTCGTCCCGTTCGACGACGGGCCCGCCGCGCTGCTCCTCTTCCCCGGCGGCGAGGAAGCCGCAGCCGAAGAACTGGCCGCCGCGCCCGAGGAGACCGTCCTCGATCTCGGCACGTCCTGGGCGATGGACCTGGTCCCCACCCTCGACAACACCTGGGGCGACTTCGCCCGGCCCGCCGGAGACGACGTCCCGCTGGAGTGCTGGACCATGAGCCACCGGACGGACGAGGAGACGGAGTGGTCCGACGCGCACGCCACGTTCGGCCCCCACGGCGTGTGGAGCAGGGAGGGGGAGGAGGAATGGCGGCCCTTCGTGTACTCCGACTCCCGGGGCATCCGCAAGGACACCTTGCACCGCGCATACCTCGGGCCGAAGGGGCACGTTCCTGAAGAGTTCCTCGACTTCGGCGAGGTCAAGGCCGGGGACGCGGTCGTGCTCCGGACCCGCCTGACCGTGCCCGGCGAAGGCGGCTTCGCGGCCGTGGGCGCGGCCGCCGCCAAGACGCTGCGGATCGACGGCGCCACCGCCCCGCTTGACGACCAGGGCTACCTGGCCATTGCCGAGACCCACGTTCCCGCAGGTGAACATGACGTCGAGGTCCGGCTCGTCCCCGACGAGGACGTGCGGCTGCGCGCCCACCTCGCCGTGGTCGGCGACCGCGACCGCTACCGGCGGCCGGAGTGGATCACTGCGGCGGGCCCGGCGCGGCCCGGGGCTGAGATCACGCTCAGCGCCCCCCTCCCGGCGTCCACCGCCGGAGCGGTGCTCCAGGTCGCCTCGGCGGCGTCCTGCCGCGTCCTCGTCGACGGCGAGGAGATCGGACGGCAAGGAGGGTTCGACCCGTACGCCGAGCAGGAGGTCCCGCGCGTCGGCCGCTACCGCGTGACGGGCGGTGAACTGGCCCTCGTCCTCACCGAGGGCGGCCCGTCCCCCGCGGTCCTCGTGGACGGACCGGTCGTGTCCGGCACCGGCTGGACCGCCGCGCGCGACGGCATCCCCGTGCCTGTCGCGGCGCGGCGCGCCCAGTACGGCGACCCCGCGTCCCTGCATCTGCGCCGGCGTCCCCACCCGCTCCCCGCCGCGACGTGGCTGGAGGACGATCCGGAAACGGACGCCGTGCTCCCGGCAACGCTCGCCATGCCTGACGCAGCGCCCCAGACGGAAAGGCTGCGTTTCACCGTCCCGCCCGGCGCGACACGCATGCACGTCGACGTTCGCGGTGAACTTCTGGAGGCGACCCTGGACGGGGAGCCCCTGCAACCGGCCCCGGAGATGCCGCTGCCGAGCCCGGGAGCGACACCAAGCCGGACGGCGGAGCTGCGCATCCGAACGCTCCCAGGCCATCAAGCGGGCGCGGCACTCGCGGGTCCGGTGCGTTTCACGGCGGGACCGGGCACGATCGAGCTGGGCGACTGGGAGGACGCGGGACTCGCCGGGTACAGCGGCGCCGTCCGCTACCGGCGCACGCTCCGCCTCCCGGCGCACCCGGCCGCGACGCTCGACCTCGGCCGGGTGCGCGGCACCGCCGAAGTCACCGTCAACGGCACCCCCGCCGGAGTGCGCATCTGCGCCCCGTACCGCTTCGACGTCGGCGCGGCCCTGCGCGAGGGCGACAACGAGATCGACATCCTCGTCTGCGGAACCCTGGCGCCCTACCTCGACGAGGTGAGCCCGACCCACTTCGTCTTCCCGGGCCAGCGGGCCTCCGGCCTCTACGGCCCGGTCCGCCTTCTGCTGGAGGTACCGGCCGCCCGCGGCACCGACTGAGCGGGACGGTCGTGCCGCGCGGCGGCCGGTACCCGCGTCACCTCACGAACTGGCGCGGTAGGGCGTTCGCCTGCGCGCGCGTGGCCGCTGCCGGGGCCGGGGCGACCCAGACCGGCTCCGGGTCAGGGTTCTTCGCGCAGGTGCGGTCGACCAGGCCGCGGTCGGCCGGCACCGTGCCATCGCGGAGATAGTCGACCAGGAGGTCGTCCAGGCACTTGTTGCCCGAGAACGTGATGGCGTGGCTGCCGCCGCCCTTCTCCACGACCAGGCGTGCGCTCGGCAGGGCCCGCGCCATGGCGACACCGCCCTCGTACGGGGTCGCCGGGTCGTCCGTCGCCTGGAACAGCAGCATGGGCGGCAGGCCCTTGCCGGTGATCCTGGTGCGGTGCCCCGCCTTGACGGGCCAGGTCAGGCAGCCCGCGTTGAACCACATGTTGTTGTACGTGTAGAAGGGCGCCTTCTCGTTGACCTTCGCCTGGTCCTTCCGCCAGTACCGGAAGTCGCGCGGCCACTTGCTGTCGCTGCACATCACGGCGTTGTAGATGTCGAAGGAGTCGTCCGCCGGGTCGGGCGCCGCGTAGCGCTCGTACGCGGTGACGAGGGGGGCGGTGTCACCAGAGTTGGTGTACGCGGAGAGCACCGTCGCGAGGCGGGGCCACCGCAGGACGTCGTAGCCGCCCGCGACCTGGGTGTCGTCGAACTCGTCGGGCCCGATCCGGCCGACGGGGTGCTCGCGCAGCCGGGTGCGCATCGCGTACCACTTGGCCTCGACCTCGTCGGGATCGGTGCCGAGGTGGTAGACGCCGTCGGCCTTGGCGACCCAATGGGTGAACGCCTTGAACCGCTTCTCGTGCTGGAGGTCCTGGAGGACGTTGTGGTCGTACCAGGAGACGGACGGCCCGACGATGCTGTCCAGGACGAACCGGCGGACGTGCCGCGGGTACAGCTGGGCGTACGTCGAGCCGAGCGTGGTGCCGTACGACCAGCCGAAGAAGTTGATCTTCTCGGCGCCGAGCGCGCGGCGGATCGACTCCATGTCCCGGACGTGGTCCACCGTCGACAGGTGCGGCAGCAGCGCGGAGTGCTTCTCGGTGCACTTCGCGACGTAGCCGGCGGCCTTCTCCAGCCACGCCCCCGTGGTGCCCTGGCTGACCTGGAAGTCGGGCCGCGGGCCGTCGAAGTAGTGCGGGTCGCAGGACATGCGCGGCTCGCTGTGCTGTGATCCGCGCAGGTCGAAGCCGATCCAGTCGTAGGCGGCGGCGACGTCGGGCGGCAGCTTGGCGGGGATCCAGCTCGCCATCCACAGCCCGCTGATGCCCGGCCCGCCCGGGTTGAGCAGGATCGGCCCCTGCCGCTCGCCCGGGGGAGCGGTGGCCGGCAGCCGGTTCAGCGCGATCTTGACGGTGCGCCCGTCCGGGCGGTCGTGGTCGAGCGGCACCTCGAGCATCGCGCACTGCAGCGCCGGGTTCGCGGCGTCGCCGCAGGACTTCCAGTCGAGGCGCGGCGGGTCCCCGGCCGCGGTCGCCGGCGGCGGCCCGGCCAGCGCCGTCGCCGCCAGCACGCCGCCGCACGCGGCGAGCGCCGCGCCCGCGCGTCTCTTGCTCGGTCGTCTCACAGACACCTCCAGAGGATCAGTGACATTGCAGTGTACAATTTCACCTTTCTTTCGTCATTGTCCGGAAACGGCAGCAGGAGCGCCTCGCGGCCGAAGAAGGCGCGCCACCTCGGAGAAGTCCCTTTCGGCGGCGCCGTTCAGAGCCGCCCGGGAGATCCATAACGCAGATCGATGGTGCGGTGTATGACCACGGCTCGTTTCCGCCCCACACACTGCGGTCGCACGCTTTCCCGACCCTCCGGGAGTTGGACCCCGGAGCCCTGCGATCCCGTCCGGTACCCCCTACCGGACGCCCGCCCCCTGGAGGAAAAACCCCCGTGAGAAACAGACGCAGATCGACCCGGTGCCTGCTGGCGTCAATGGCGGTCGCCCTCGGTACGACGTTCCTCGTCTCGCCCGCGAGCGCCGCCCCGACGGCTCCCCCGAAGCCCCCGCCCGCCAGCACGCGCCCGGACGGCGGCGGCGAGCGCCACGTCCAGAAGGCCCCGCTCCCGGCCAAGGACCGGCCGCCGCTCTCCGCGGACAAGAACGAGCTGAAGAGCAGCCCCGACCAGCCGAAGAAGCCGGCGGAGCACAAGCGCCCGTCCATGAAGGCCGCCCCGAAGGCGACCGCCAAGGCCGCCGCCGCGGCGTGCAGTGCGAGCGATTTCACGAGCCGTTCCGGAAGCGCGCTCGTCCAGCAGATCAAGTCGTCCACGACCGACTGCATCAACTCGCTGTTCAGCCTCACCGGCAGTGACGCGTACTACGCGTTCCGCGAGTCGCAAATGGTGAGCGTCGCCTATGGACTGCGCGACAACGCGGTCTACTACCCCGGTGACAACAGCACCGGCACGGCACAACTCGTCCTTTACCTTCGCGCCGGCTACTACGTCCACTGGTACAACCAGTCGACCGTGGGGACCTACGGCCCCTCGCTGAAGACGGCGATCCAGTCGGGCCTGGACGCCTACTTCGGCAACTCCAAGTCCTCGACCGTCAGCGACGCCAACGGCGAGGTCCTCGCCGAGGCGGTCACGCTGATCGACAGCGCCGAGGAGAACGCCCGCTACATCTACGTGGTCAAGCGGCTGCTGAACGGCTACAACAGCTCCTACGACGCGTCCTGGTGGATGCTCAACGCGGTGAACAACGTCTACACGGTGCTGTTCCGCGGCCACCAGGTCCCGGAGTTCGTCTCCGCCGTCCAGTCGGACCAGAGCGTGCTCGACACGCTCAACTCCTTCGCCGCGAACCACCTGTCCCTGCTCGGCACCGACCGCAGCTACCTGGCGTCCAACGCGGGACGCGAGCTCGGCCGCTTCCTCCAGCACGCCACGCTCCAGACCAAGGTCAGGCCCCAGGCCAAGGGGCTGCTCGGGCAGAGCGCCATGACCGGGAAGACCGCGCCGCTGTGGGTCGGCGTCGCGGAGATGACCGACAGCTACGACAAGGCGAACTGCTCCTACTACGACACCTGCGACCTCTCGCAGCGGCTCGCCCAGAACGTCCTGACCATCAACTACACCTGCAGCTCCAGCATCAAGATCCGAGCGCAGGACATGACCGCCGCCCAGCTGTCGGACAGCTGCGCCAGCCTCCAGAACCAGGACGCCTACTTCCACGGCCTGGTGAAGGACGGGAACAGGCCCGTCGCCAACGACAACAACACCACGATCGAGGTCTGCGTCTTCGACTCGAGCACCGACTACCAGACCTACGCCGGCGCGATGTTCGGCATCGACACCAACAACGGCGGCATGTACCTGGAGGGCGACCCCGCCGCCGCGGGCAACCAGCCGCGGTTCATCGCCTACGAGGCCGAATGGGTGCGGCCGGCGTTCCAGATCTGGAACCTCAACCACGAGTACACGCACTACCTCGACGGCCGCTTCGACATGTACGGCGACTTCAACGCCGGTGTCACCACGCCCACCATCTGGTGGATCGAGGGGTTCGCCGAGTACGTCTCCTACTCCTACCGCAAGGAGGTGTACGACGCGGCGATCACCGAGGCCGGGCGGAACACCTACGCGCTCAGCACGCTGTTCGACACCACCTACAGCCATGACACGACCCGCATCTACCGCTGGGGCTACCTGGCGGTGCGGTACATGTTCGAGAAGCACCCGGCCGACGTCTCGACCGTCCTCGGCTACTACCGGACCGGCAACTGGAACGCCGCCCGGACGTTCCTGACCAGCACGATCGGCACCCGCTACGACGGCGACTGGTGGACGTGGCTCGCCGCGTGCGCGTCCGGCGCCTGCGCGGGCGGCGGCGGAGGCGGCGGCAACCAGGCGCCGACCGCGGCGTTCTCCGCCTCGGCGAACGGCCTGGCGGTCTCCTTCACCGACCAGTCCACCGACTCCGACGGCACCATCGCCTCCCGGCGCTGGGACTTCGGCGACGGCGCCACCTCGACCTCGGCCAACCCGTCCCACACCTACGGCGCGGACGGCACCTACACCGTCTCCCTCACCGTCACCGACGACAAGGGCGCCACGGGCACCGCGACCAAGCAGCTGGCGGTGTCGGCCGGGGGCGGCGGCGGGACGACCGAGTGCACCGGGACCGACACCCGCCAGCTCGGCCAGAACTGCCAGCGCAGCAACCTGTCGGCCACCCAGGGAAACCTGGCCTACCTGTACCTCTACGTGCCGGCCGGCACGCAGTCGATCAAGATCACCTCGTCCGGCGGCACCGGAGACGCCGACCTCTACTACAACCCCACCAGCTGGGCCACGTCGACGTCCTACACCCAGCGTTCCGCCAACACCGGCAACGGCGAGACCCTGACCATCACCAACCCGCCCGCGGGCTACAACTACATCAGCCTCTACGCCAAGCAGGCCTTCAGCGGAGTGACGGTGAAGTCCGAGTACTGATCTGACACCCCCGCGACACGACCGCCGGGGCCGGACCGAAAGGTCCGGCCCCGGTTTCGTCACGCCATGAGCGGGCCGGTCTCCGGGTAGTGGCAGGCGACCTGGCGGCCCTCGACCATCGTGAGGGACGGCAGGTCGGTCCGGCACCGCTCCCGCGCCTTGAAGCAGCGGGGGTGGAACGGGCAGCCCGGCGGGAGCGAGGACGGGCTCGGCGGGTCGCCGCGGAGCACGATGCGCTCCCTCGCCCGCTCGGCCACGGGGTCGGGGAGCGGGACCGCCGACAGCAGGGCCCTCGTGTAGGGGTGCGCGGGCGAGCCGTAGACCACGTCCCGCGCTCCCGTCTCCACGACGCGGCCGAGGTACATCACGGCGATCCGGTCGCACACGTGCCGGACCACCGCCAGGTCGTGGGCGATGAACACGTACGCCATGCCGAGCCGGCGCTGGAGGCCGGCCAGCAGGTTGACGATCTGGGCCTGGATCGACACGTCCAGCGCCGACACCGGCTCGTCCGCGACGACGAGCCGGGGACCGGTGACCAGGGCGCGGGCGATCCCGATCCGCTGGGCCTGCCCGCCGGAGAACTCATGCGGGTACCGGTCGATGTGCTCGGCGCCGAGCCCGACGTACTCCAGCATCTCCTGGACGCGGGGCCGCGGGTCCCGCTCGCCCTGCACGCGCAGCGGCTCGGCCACGATGGAGCCGACCGTGTGCCGCGGGTTCAGCGAGGCGAACGGGTCCTGGAAGACGATCTGCAGGTCGCGGCGGAGCGGTCGCATCGCGCGCTGGGACAGCCGCGTGATGTCCGCGCCGTCGAACACGATCCGCCCGGCCGTGGGGTCCAGGAGCCGGACGAGCATCCGCCCGGTCGTGGACTTGCCGCAGCCGGACTCGCCGACCAGGCCGAGCGTCTCCCCGGCCCGCACCTCCAGGTCCAGGCCGTTCACCGCCCGCACCGTGCCGCGCCGCGTCTGGAACGTCCTGGCCAGCCCTTCCAGCCGGAGCAGCGCCGTCATCCCGTGGTCCTCTTCTCGGTGGTGAACAGGTGGCAGGCCACCGGATGGGGCGTGCCGAGGAACTCCGGACGGGTGGTCTCGCACACGGCGAGGCGTTCGGCGCACCGCGGATGGAACGGGCACCCCGCCGGCGGAGACAGCGGAGACGGCGGGGTGCCCGGGATCGGGGCCAGCTCGCCGGGCGGGCCGGTGAGCCGGGGGAGGGAGCCGATGAGGCCGCGGGTGTAGGGATGCCGGGGAACGGCGAACAGCGCGTCGGCGGACGCCCGCTCGACGGCCCGTCCCGCGTACATGACCAGGACGTCGTCGGCGACCCGCGCGACCACCCCGAGGTCATGCGTGATCATCAGGACCGCCAGCCCGCGCTCGCGCTGGATCCGCGCGATCAGCTCCAGGATCTGCGCCTGCACGGTCACGTCCAGGGCGGTGGTCGGCTCGTCGGCGATCAGCAGGTCCGGCTCGCAGGCCAGCGCCATGGCGATCATCACGCGCTGGCGCATCCCGCCGGAGAACCGGTGCGGGTGGTCGCCCGCCCGCTCGCGGGGATCGGGGATGCCGACGTCGGCGAGCAGCCGGACGGCGTCCTCGCGTGCGGCGCGGCGGGACGCGCCGAAGTGCAGCCGCCGCGCCTCGGCGATCTGCTCGCCCACGCGGTACTGCGGATGCAGCGACGACAGCGGGTCCTGGAAGATCATCGCGACCCTCCGGCCGCGCAGCGCGCGCACCCGCTCGCGTCCCGCTCCGACGACCTCGGTACCGGCGAGCCGGATCGACCCCGTCACCCGCGCGCCGTCCAGCAGGCCCATGACCGCCAGGCTGGTCACGGACTTGCCCGACCCCGACTCGCCGACGATGCCGAGGGTGCGCCCCGCCTCCAGGGTGAACGACAGCCCGTCCACCGCGCGGATCGTCCCCTTGGCGGTAGGGAACTCGACCGCGAGATCCCGCACGCTCAACAGGTTCGTGCGTGCTCTCTGTGGGGGACTCATGCGTGCTCCTTGTGGGGGGCGACCCCCCACACCCCCCGGAATCGCTTCGCTCATGCGTGCTCCTTGTGGGGGGCGACCCCCCACACCCCCCGGGTTCGCTTCGCTCATGCGTATCTCACCTGCGGGTCGATCGCCGCGTACAGCAGATCCACGACGAGGTTGGCGAACGTGATGAAGAACGCGGCGAGCAGCGCGACGCCCATCACGACCGGCTGGTCGGACTTGTCGATCGAGTCGATGGTGAGCCGCCCGATGCCCGGCAGCCCGAACACGCTCTCGGTGATCACGGCCCCGCCGAGCAGCGCGCCGAGGTCCATCCCGAAGACGGTGAGGACGGGGGTGAGCCCGGCGCGCAGCCCGTGCTTGCCGACGACCGTCCGCTCGGGCAGGCCCTTGGCGCGTGCCGTCCGGATGTAGGGCTCCGCCATCGTCTCCACCATCGACGCCCGGGACAGCCGCGCGTACATCGCCGCGTACAGGAGCGCGAGCGCGACCCACGGCAGGACGAGGTTCTTCGCCCAGGTGACGGGGTCCTCCGCGAACGGCGCGTAGCTGGAGTAGGGGAGCAGCCCGCCGATCTGGACGACCAGGACGGTCAGCGCCATCGCCGTGAAGTAGATCGGCAGGGACGCGGAGGTGAGCGTGCCCACCATCAGCGTCCGGTCGAGCAGCGAGTCCTTGCGCAGCGCCGAGACGACGCCGACGGTCACGCCGCCGGCGAGCCACAGGACCGCCGCGCCGATCCCGATCGAGACCGTGGTCGGCAGCCGCCGCATCATCAGGTCCCAGACCGGCATGTTGTTCTGGTAGGAGAACCCGAGGCACGGGAAGTGGCACTGGACGGCCTGCGGCCCGGTGCCGTAGCTCCGGCCCGCGAAGATGCCGCCGAGGTAGTCGGCGAACTGCCGCCACAGGGGCCGGTCCAGCCCCATCTGGTGGTGGAGCATCGCGAGCCGCTCCGGCGTGCACGACTTGCCGCACGCCTGCAGCGCCGGATCGGCGGGGAGCACGTAGAAGATCGTGAAGGTCACCGCGCAGATGACGAGCAGCACCCCGGCGACCCCGGCCAGGCGCACCGCGACGTACCGGATCACCGGCCCGCCCCCTTCGGGTCGAGGGCGTCGCGGAAGGCGTCGCCGAGCAGCGTGAACGCCAGTACGGTCAGCAGCAGGCAGACGCCGGGGACCACGAAGAACGTCGGGTCCACCTGGTACCAGTCGATCGCCTTGGCCATCATCTGCCCCCACGACGCGTTCGGCGGCCGGACGCCGATCCCGAGGAACGACAGCGCCGCCTCGGTGCCGATGTTGACCGGGATGGTGAGCGTCGCGTACACCAGGACCGGCGCCAGCAGGTTGGGCATGACCTCGCGGAAGACGATCCGGTGGCGCGGCATGCCGGTGGCGCGCGCGGCCTCCACGAACTCCCGGTGGCGCAGCGAGAGCGCCTGCCCCCGGACGATGCGCCCGATGTAGGGCCAGCCGAAGAAGCCCATGACGAACACCAGCTCCAGCGTCCGGTTCCCCTCGGGCAGCACCGACACCAGAGCGATCATGAAGATGAGCTGCGGGAACGACAGCACCAGGTCCATGACGCGGCTGATCGCCGCGTCGATCCGGCCGCCGGCGAAGCCCGCGGTGAGCCCGAGGGCGGTCCCGGCCGCGGTGGCGACGCAGGTCGCCGCGACGGAGATCAGCAGCGAGATCCGGGCGCCGTAGACCATGCGGCTGAACACGTCCCTGCCGGTGCCGGGCTCGACGCCCAGCCAGAAGTCGCCGTCGATCCCGCCGAACGCCCCCTTGGGCGCCCCGGCGAGCGCCTTGTCGATCTTCTCCGGGTGGAACTCGTTCGGGCCGTGCCCGTTGAGGGCGGTGAGCAGCGGGGCGGCGAGCGCGAGCAGCACGAACAGCGCGACGATCGCCAGTCCGGCGAGGGCGGCAGGGTCGCGGCGGAGCCGCCCGCCGGCCAGCGCCCACGGCGACCGGCCGGCGGGCGCCGGCACGCCGCCCGCCGCCTCGATGAGGGGCGGGGCGGCCACTACATCACCCCGATGGTGGCGAAGTCGAACTCGCCTTCCCAGATGGCGTGGCCGAACGTGCCGGTGACCTTGGAGCCGCGCAGCAGCGGCAGCTTGTCGTGGATCAGCGGGACCATCGGCGACAGCCCCATCAGCTCCCGGTCGAGCGCCGTCCACGCGCCCGGGTCGGTCCCCTTCACGGCCGCGCCGATCTTCTCGTTGACGGCCTCGTCGTTCAGCTGCGAGACGACGGTGTTGCCCTTGGGCGCGATGTTGCGCCCGTCGAAGATCGGCGGGATGAACGAGGCCGCGGACGGGTAGTCGGCGCACCACCCGTAGAAGACGAGTTCGTCCTCCTTCGCCGTGTCGCCGATGGTGTCGTAGTAGACGCTCTTGGCGACGGAGTTGATCTGGACCTTCACCCCGACGCGGGCGAGCGACTGCTGGACCGCCTCGGCCTCGGCCTTGCCCAGTTCGCTGCTGGTGGTCGTCAGGTCGATCGAGAACCCGGAGCCCTTGCCGGCCGCCGCGAGCATCTGCTTGGCCTTCACCGGGTCTCCGGTCGGCGGCGCCTGGTAGACGTCCTGGGCCCGCCCGCCGGTCATGGCAGGGGGAAGGTAGGAGCCGGCCAGTTCGCCGACGCCGCTGCCGCCGTGCGCGGTGCGGTAGGCCTCCTTGTCGACCGCGTACTGCATCGCCTGCCGCACCTTGGGGTCGTCGAACGGCGGCTTGGAGGTGTTCATCGCCAGGAACCGGGTGCACAGGCTGGTCGCGCTGACGAACCGCTTCTTCACGTCCGGGCGGGTGAGGATGCGGGGCATGCTCGCCGCGGCGACCGAGTACAGCGTGACGGCCCGCTGGTCCTTGCCCTGGTCGGCGATGAGCCGCTGGTCGATGGTGGCCTGGGCGAGGCCCTCCTCCACCACGATCCTGTCCGGGTTGGCCTGGCGGACGCCGTCGGTGGCCCTGTCCCAGTGCGTGTTCCTGACGAGGATCAGCCGCTGGCCGCGGTCGTAGGACTCGACCTTGTAGGGACCGGAGGAGAAGGGGCGCTTGTCGAAGTTGACGCCGGTGTCCTTGGCCTTGGGGACGGGGGCGAAGGTCGGCAGCGTGGTGACCTTCGGCCAGTCCATCGACGGTTCCTTCAGCCGGAACACGATCGTCCGCGCGTCCGGCGTCGCGATGGAGTCGAGGCCGCCCTTGTCCTTGTACGGCCCCTTGTAGGCGTCGCCGCCCTTCAGCATCGTCCGGGCGTACCCGGGGCCTTCCGGCAGGTCGGGCGCGAACGAGCGCTCGACCCCGTACTTGACGTCGGCGCTGGTGATGGGCGTCCCGTCCTCGAACTTCAGGCCCGGCTTGAGGCGGAAGGTCCACGTCCTGCCGTTGTCGGAGGTGGTGCCGGTGTCGGCCGCGAGGTCCGGGACGACCTTCGTGCCCTCCTGGCCCTCCTTCGCGGCGTAGGTGGTGAGCGTCCGGTAGAGGAGCCGCGTGCCGAAGTCCATCGCGAACATGACGTAGTTGCGCTGCGGGTCGAGATGGGCGAAGTCCTGCGTGTAGAGGACGGTGAGGGTGCCCCCGGACCTGGCGGCGGAGGAGTCGTCGCCCGAGCCGCAGGCGGACGCGCCGCCTGCGGCGGCCGCGAGGGAGAGGGAGAGGGCGAGGCAGGTCCTGGCCGGACGTTTCATGGCGTCTCCGTGCATCGTCGGGCGGAGTGCCATATAAAATAGTACAGTGCAATTGCACTACAAGCCCCGTTATCGAATCTCCACCTCCAGGACTTTCACATGGACGACCCTGCAGCCGGCCGTTTCGCGACGGGCAGCCACGACCTGCCCGTCTCCGAGACCCTCGCCTCCTTCATGACCCGTGACTGGGCCCCGAGCGGGAAACCGCTCCCGGTGCGCCAGTCCGTGGCGCCGTACGCGGAGAAGCGCCGCGCGGCGCTGTCGGCCCTCTTCCCCGGCGAGCGGCTCGTCCTGCCCGCCGGTCCGCCGAAGGTGCGCAGCAACGACTGCGACTACCGCTACCGCCCGCACACCGCCTACGCCCATCTCACCGGGGACACCGCCAAGGACACCGGCACCGGCGCCGTCCTGGTGATGGAGCCGACGGGAAGCGGGCACGACGCCGTCCTCTACCACCGGCCCCGGTCCCCACGCGACGACGCCGGCTTCTTCCGCGACCGCCGGCACGGGGAGTTCTGGGTCGGCCCCCGCGCCGCCCTCGCCGAGACCGAGGAGAAGCTCGGGCTCGCCTGCGCGCCGCTGGACGACCTGGCCGACGCGCTCCGCGGCTCGGTGCCGACCCGGGTGATCCGCGCAGTGGACCCCGAGGTCGACCGGGCCGTCCCGGCGCGCGCCCTCGAGGCCGACGCCGAACTGGCCGCCTGCGCAGCCGAGCTCCGGCTGGTCAAGGACGACTGGGAGATCGCCCAGCTCCAGGCCGCCGTCGACCACACGGTGGACGGCTTCACCGCGGTCGCCGCCGGGCTGAAGCGCGTCACCGGGATGCCGCGCGGCGAGCGGTGGGTGGAGGGCACCTTCGAGCGCGTCGCGCGCATCAAGGGCAACGGCGTCGGATACGAGACCATCGCCGCGGCCGGCGCGCACGGGTGCGTCCTGCACTGGACGCGCAACGACGGCACGCTGCGCCTCGGCGAGATGCTCCTGCTCGACGCCGGGGTGGAGACCGACACCCTCTACACGGCCGACATCACCCGCACCCTCCCGATGAGCGGGTGGTTCACCCCGCGGCAGCGGCAGGTCTACGACCTCGTCTACCACGCGCAGGAGGCGGGTCTGGCGGCCGTCCGCCCGGGCGCGAGCTTCCGCGACTTCCACATGGCCGCGATGCGCGTCATCGCCGAGGGGCTCCAGGACTGGGGCGTGCTGCGCAGCGCGGAGGACGCGCTCGATCCCGAGTCGGGCATCTACCGCCGCTACACCCTCTGCAGCAGCGGGCACATGCTCGGTATGGACGTCCACGACTGCGCGGCGGCGCGGGCGTCCCAGTACCTCGACGGGGAACTGCGCCCCGGGCACGTCCTGACCGTGGAGCCGGGCCTCTACCTTCAGCCCGACGACCTGACGCTGCCCCCGGAACTGCGCGGCATCGGCGTCCGCATCGAGGACGACATCCTCGTCACCGAGACCGGCGCCCGCCTGATGTCCTCCGCCCTGCCGCGCCACCCCGAGGAGATCGAGAGCTGGATGCAGTCCCTCAACGACTGACAGGCCGGCGCGCGTGTGGGGCGGTGCCGTGCCCGGATCTCCGGGCACGGCACCGCCCCTGTGCGCAGCGCCGACGAGGTCAGCCGCTGAGCAGTGACACCCCCAGGCCGGACAGGGCCCGGCCGATGGGCTCGTGGATCATTCCGCATCCCGAGTTCGGTCCGCCGCTCAGGATGCCGTGGGCGTAGTTGCCGTCGAAGACGCCGCTGCCGCTGTCACCGGGGCCGTCGCACGCGGTGCTCCAGGTCATGCCGGACAGCGTCCGGTCCGGGTAGGAGACGGTGGCGTCGACCTCGGTGATCGACCCGCACGTGTAGCCGGTGGTCGAGCCCTGCTTGCAGACGTATCCGCCGACGTAGTCGCTCTCGCTTCCGTAGATGGACGTCTGGGGGAGCACCCAGCCCCTGGGCTGCCACCAGCCCGGATCGTCGACCGACACGGCCGCGTAGTCGCCGTACCAGCCGAAGGTGTAGTCGGCGGCGCCGCCGACGTTCTGGTAGCCGTAGCTGTAGGTGGACACGTCCCACCAGTAGCCGATCTCGGCGCAGTGGCCCGCGGTCAGCATGTAGTACCGGCTGCCCGAGTACGTCATGAACGCGCTGGTGCAGCGCGCCCCGCCGGTGAAGATGGCGAGGCCGGACCGCAGCGGCGGGTCGCAGGCGTAGTCGTCCTGGCAGTACCGGGGCACCGACTTGTGGGCGTAGGTAGACACCCGCACGGCGCCGCCGAACGTCCGCCGCGCCCAGCCGACGACGTCGCGCTGGGCCGGGGTGAGCGGAGCGCCCTTGAGGCTGCTCAGCTTGACCACGTTCCCGGACGTGACGATGCCGGTCTGCAGGCCGTTCTTCGCGCCCTTGTTGGCCTCGGCGACCCGCTTGGCGAGCGAGGCCGACACCTGCTGGAGATGCCCGAAGCCGTACCGGACCTTCTTCGTCCTGGTGGCGCTCAGTCCGGCGGTCTTCGCCTTCGACCGCACCTTGGCCGACGCACTGGCACCGGTCACGCCGACGGTGAGTTCGCCGCCGTGCGCCTGGTCGATCCAGGCGCCGCCGTACGCCGCGCCGAGATCCTTGCCGAGCCGCGCGGCCAGCTTGAACTGCGCGGGCTGCCGGTCGGCCCGGCGGCGCGCCTCGGCCGCCGGGACGCCCTGGTCCTTGGCGATCTGCTTGACGAGTGTCTCCTTGGCCTCCTGCTGGATCTGGGTCTGGGACCTGCGGTCGGGGGAGGGGGCGGGGGGCGCGCCACGGTCACCGGGGGCGTCGGCGCGGGCCGGCGCGGTCAGTGAGGCCGCGGTCAGAGCGGCGGCCACGGCGACGGCCGCGGCGGCCCTTCTGCGCTTCGGGCGGACCATACGGGGGTTCCTCCTTCGCGGACGGGGGTGCCGCGGCGTCCGGCCGCGGCGTCCGCTAATGCAATGTGAAATTGCACTGTAAAATGTGAAACGTCACTTGCCAAGAGTGATCGCTCCGGCGAAGGCCCAGCTCGGACGGGTTACGGCCGGATCCGGCCAAGCGCCCCCGTGGAGGGGGGACGGTGGACGGGGGACGTGGTCAGCGGTGGTCGCCCCGCACGTGGTCGAGGTGGCGCGTCATGAGCTCCCGCGCCTCCTCGGCGTCGCCGGCGACCAGCGCGTCCAGCAGGGCGAGGTGCTCCTCCGCCGACGCCACCAGGGTCTCCGTCGAGGCCGGACGGATGAGGCCGTGCATCTGCGAGCGGCCGCGCAGGTCGAGGATCGTCTGGACCAGCGTCCGGTTGCCGGTGAGTTCGAGCAGTCCCGAGTGGAACCGGTGGTCGGCGTCGAGGAAGCCGATCGGGTCGCCTTCCCGCGCGGCCGCGAGGGCCTCCTCGGCGAGGGCGCGCAGCCGCGGGCGGGCCGCCTCGGGAACGGCGCCGGCCAGCCGGGCGACGGCGGGGACCTCGACCAGTTCCCTGATCTCGGTGAGTTCGGCGAGGTCGCGGGCGGACGGCCGCACGACGCGGAAGCCCCGGTTGCGCACGGCCTCGAACAGGCCGTCCCGGACCAGGTCGATCATGGCTTCGCGGACCGGAGTGGGGGAGATCCCGAACTCGTCCGCCAGGGCGGGGGCGGAGTACACGACGCCCGAGCGCAGCGTGCCCGTCGCCAGCGCCTTGCGCAGCGCCTCGGCCACCTGACCGCGCAGACTGCTCTGGCCGCCGAGGTCCGGCAGCCCGACCATGGCATCGGCCACCGGATCCATACGCCCTCCTCACCCACGATCAGAATACCGCCACGTAGACGGCCCGGAGCCCGGCGTCCCGCCCCGGCGCGGCATGATCACATCCGCGGGCTCAGACCAGCGGGTGGACCTGGGGATGGGCGTGCCACCAGGCGCCGAAGGCCGGGTGGGCGTCGGTGTGCTCCACGTAGGCGGCCGCCAGCCCCCGGTAGAGGGCCGCGGCCTCCTCCTCGCCCAGGCGGTCGCGGCGCCAGGCCACGATGAGCCTGCCGACCTGCGGCTCCCCGGCGAGGGGCCGCACGACCGTGCCGGGCTGCGGCGGCCAGGACGGGTCCACCAGCCGGACGCCGTGCCCCGCCGCGACCAGCGGGCACGCCGACCCGCTCGGCGCCTCGTAGCGCACGATCGGCTCGAAGCCGGCGGCGCGGCACGAGGCCCGCAGGGACGACAGCGAGCCGTCGTCGGCGCCCGGCGGGGCCACCCACGACTCGTCGCGCAGGTCGAACAGGTCGATCTCGTCCCGGTCGGCGAGCGGATGGTTCGCGGACAGGGTGACGAAGATCGGGTAGCGCGGCACCAGGGTGCGGGTGACCACCGGCGCCGCCAGCGGGATGTCGAACCCCTCCATGAGCCCGAGCAGCGCCGCGTCGAGATGGCCGCGGGCGAGGGCGTCGCCCAGCAGGGCGGAGGAGGGCTCGATGCGCAGCGAGATCTCGCGGTCGGGCAGCGCCTCGCCGACCCGCGCGACGATGCTCCCCACGCAGGCGAGATGGACGCACCCGAGGCCGAGGGCCTCCTGCGGGCCGCGCGGTCCGCGCAGGTCGCCGAACAGGGTGTCCATCTCCGACAGGATCGTCCGCGCCCGGCTGATGACCTGGCTCCCGAGCGGGGTCGGCTCCAGGCCGGACCGGCTGCGGGTGAACAGCGCCCCGCCGACGATCTCCTCGACCCGGCGGAGCTGGTTCGACATCGCCGGCTGGGACATCCCCATCCGGGCCGCCGCCCGGGTGACGCTCCCGGTCTCCGCCATCGCGCACACCATGCGAAGGTGACTGATGTCGAGATCCATAGCTGGAAATTATGCATCAGCCGATGACGTCCGACTCGGACCGGCCGCAATAATTCCCGTACTCCTCCACAAAGGTAGGCGATCCGGTATCAGCGGCCCCTCACCCTCGGTCTTCTGGGCCGTGATCGCGCGGATGGAAGAAGGGAGACCCCGTCTCGTCGGCCTCCAGGAGAGCCCTTCTCACCCCTTTGCCTCTCCTGGGGGCCGAACGCGCCCCCGGGAAATTCTCGTGGAAAGCGATCGCTTATGCCGGAACAGTCGCAGACAGCGGAGATGGCGGGTGCGGAACCGGCCGCCGGCGCCTTCCGGGCATGGCCTCTGCCGCCCAGTCCCAAGGCGGCGGCGGTCGCGCGCTCCATCGCCCGGTCGGTGCTCGGTGAGCTGGGCCTGCCCTCGGCCGCCGTCCGCGACGCCCAGACGGTCATCTCCGAGCTCGCCACCAACGCCGTCGTGCACGGCGACCGGGAGCGCGCCGAGGTGTGGGCGCATCTCGCCCGCCGTCCCTCCCTGCGGCTCACCTTCGAGGTGTTCGACGCCGGACCCTGGCGCGGTCCGGGCGCCACCGGGCCGGCGGACACCGACGCCCTGCTCGGCGGCGGGCCCTCGGACGCCTGCGGCGGCCGCGGCCTGCTGCTCGTGAACGCGCTCACCGGAGAGGCGGGTGGACGCTGGGGCGTCCGCCCCGCCCGAGCCCGGCTCGGTCCGAGCCCGGTCTCCGGCAAGGCGGTCTATTTCACCCTTCCGCTGCCGGAGGGGTCGGCGGCCCTTCTGTCACCGCCGCCGCCCGGGCCGGTGCCGTCGTGGGACCTGTGCTGAGCGGGCGCCGTCACCGGCCCTCGGGCCGGTCGGCCCAGATCCCGCGGACGTGCCGCAGGTGGTGGCGCATGAGCGCCTCGGTGGCCCGCGCGTCGCCGCTCGCCACCGCCTCGATCAGCTCCTCGTGCTCGCGCGCGGACGGTTCGAGCTCGCCCCGCTCCGCCAGCGTCGGCACGCCGTAGAGCCGCGACTTGTAGCGCAGCTCGCTCACCAGCCGGACGAGCTGGGCGTTGCCGCCGAGCCCGAGCAGGGCGAGGTGGAAGCGGTGGTCGGCGTCGATGTAGGCGAGCACGTCCCGCTTCTCGGCCGCCGCGACGATCTCCTCGGCGAGCGGCCGCAGCGCGCGGACCTCCGCGGCCCGGCCGGCCCGCGCGACCCGCACGACGGCGGGGATCTCGATCAGCGCCCGGACGTCGGTGATCTCGTCCAGCTCGTGGTCGGACAGCTCGCTGACCCGGAAGCCCTTGTTGCGGACGACCTCGACCAGCCCCTCCCGGGCCAGGTCGATCATGGCCTCCCGGACGGGGGTCGGCGACACCCCGAACCGCTCGGCGATGGCCGGGGCCGAGTAGACGACGCCGGAGCGCATCTCACCGCTGACGATCGCCGCGCGCAGCGCGTGGGCGATCTGGACCCGGACGCTCTTCCGCGGGCCGAGCGAGGGCAGGTTCAGCATCGGGTTCGCGACCCCCGGGCCTCGGTGACGGGTGGGCAGGGAGCAGAAGACTGCAGGTGAAATATGGTATTGCATTCGTCATCGCTCGGTGAGGCGGGCGAGGATCCGGTCCTTGCCGCTCTGCCAGTTGGCCTTCAGGGCCTCGACGGCCCCCTCGACGTCCGAGGCGACCAGGCGCTCGGCGATCCGCTCGTGCTCCTCGGCCGAGCGCTCCAGCACCTCCCAGTCGCCCACCACGACGCGCTCGTAGCGGTGCATGGTGAGCTTGAGGGAGGTGATGAGGTCCATCAGGCGCTCGTTCGGGCAGCCCGAGAGCAGAAGGTCGTGCCAGGCGTCGTCGTAGCGCTCTATCACCGCGTGCTCCGCCTCGGGGACGGAGAACGCGCGGGCCTCTTCCAGCAGCCGGGGGGCGACGGTGCGCAGGAACTCGGGGTCGGTCAGCTCCAGCGCCAGCGACTCCAGCGCGGCGACGATCGTGGTGAGGTCGTCGAACTCCTTGGGGCTCATCGGCGCGAACCGGAACCCCTTGCCGCGCTCGCTCACGATGATGCCCTCGCGCTCCAGCCCGATCAGCGCCTCGCGGAGCGGGGTGCGGCTGACGCCGAGGTCGGCGGCCAGCACCATCTCGTTGATCGCCTGTTCGGGGGCGAACTCGCCCTTGCCCAGCCGGTCGAGGATCTCGTCCTTGATCTGTTCGCGCAGGGGGCGGCGGTCGATCGGCATGCTGTCGTCTTCCTCTCCTGGGGTGACCGGACGGTCAGGCCGTGCCCGCGCCGTCGACCGGGATGACCGCTCCGCTGACGAACGAGGCATGGTCGCCCGCGAGGAACGCCACCATCGCCGCGATGTCGGCGGGCCTGCCGATCCGGCCGAGGGGGCGGTCCGCCGCGTCGGCGTAGAACGCCTCCGCCGGCTCGCCGAGCTGGCGGGCCTCCTCGGCGAGCATGCCGGTGTCGGTGTCGCCGGGGCACACGCAGTTGACCCGGATGTTCTGCGGCCCGTGGTCGATCGCCATGGCCCGGGTCATGTTCACCACGGCCCCCTTGGAGGCGCAGTAGGACACCGCCCGCGCTCCCCCCTGAATGCCCCAGCCGGAGCCGGTGTTGATGATACTGCCGCCCCCGGCGGCGGCCATCAACGGTATCGCCGCCCGGCTCATCAACATGATCGATCTGACGTTGACGGCCATCACGAGGTCCCAGTCGTCTTCGGCGATCTCCAGGACGGTGGAGCGGCGGATTATGCCCGCGTTGTTGAACAGGACGTCCACCCCGCCGTAGGCGTCCCGGGCGGCGGCGACGATCCGCTCGCAGTCGGCCGCGGCGGAGACGTCCCCGCGCACGAACGCGGCGCGGCCGCCCGCGGCCCCGATCGCGGACGCCGCCTCCGCCCCCGCCGGGTCGACGTCGGCCAGGACGACCGCGGCGCCGAGCCCGGCCATCAGCTCGGCGGCGGCCCGGCCGATGCCGCCCGCGGCCCCGGTGACCACGGCGGTCTTGCCTTCGAGTGAGTTCACGTTCGCGCTGCCTTTCCTCGGGCGGTCATCGGACGGGGTACATGGCGAACCGGCCGTGGCCGGTGAGCACGGGCAGGTGGCCGCGCAGGTCGGCGTCGAGGTCCTCGTCGCCGGTGTCGACCATCAGGGGCCGGCCGCCGAGCGACGCGAGCTTGGCCTCGGTCGCCACCACCGCGAGCCGGTCGCGGCCGGCCGCGCGCAGCACGGCGGGGGAGATCTGCTGGTTGCCCCTGCCGAACAGGAAACCCTGCCCGCCGATCGGAGTCACGGCTATCCACGCCGGGGCGGTCTCCACCAGCGCCTCCAGTTCGGCGGCGGAGACGTCCGCCGCGACGACGGTCCCGCCGCCCGCCAGCACGTTGACGCCCATGAGGGGGACGTCGGCGCCGAGCGCGGCAGCGACGGCGCGCATGGTCGTGCCGGGCCCGAGCACAAGCAGATCGGACGGCCCGGCGCGTTCCGCGAGGCCCGCGGCGATGCCGGACACCGACGACGGGTCGGCGACCGTGCCGCCCACCTTCCGCTGCTGGATGCGCACCGGTATGTCGGGCACCCGCAGGTGTCCGTACAGGCGCGCGGAGACCCGGCCGTCCCGGACGGCGTCCTCGTCCAGGTCCATCACCTCGGCGTCCCGGATCCGCACGCCGCCCGCGGCCATCAGGGCGGCCGCCTCCCCGGCGGCGCGAGGGGTGGCCCCGAACACCGCCGAGTGCATCTTCACGCCGGTGGGCACGCCGAGCACGGGGACCGCGGAGCCGACCGCGTCCAGCACGTCGCGCGCCGTCCCGTCGCCGCCCGCGAACAGCAGCAGGTCGACGTGCGGCGCGAGCGCCGCCGCGGCGCGCACGGTGTCGGCCGCCGCGGTCGGCTCGCCGGGCTCGTACCGGACGTCGGGGACCAGCCCGGCGCCCGCGACGGCGTCCTCTCCCATGGGCCCGCCCGCGGTCGGCACCGTGAACGGGCCGCCGAGCCGGGAGCGCAGTTCCGCCAGCGCGACCTCGGCGCGGCGCGACGCGCGCGGCGTCGCGCCGAGCGCGCGGGCCTTCTCCTGGACGTCGGCGCCGTCGCTGCCCTTGAGCCCGACCCGGCCGCCGAGCCCGGCGACCGGGTTCACCACCAGCCCGACCCTCATCGCGGCGCCCTCATTCCCCGAGGACCTTCCGGCGGTAGGCGCGCCAGGTGACCGCCCAGGTGGCCGGGTCGTCCAGGACGTCCTCGCGGGCGCGGTGCACGGTGGAGCGGTGCGGCGCGGTCCGGACGGTCTCCGGGTCCTCGTAGGCCTCCCGGGCGACCTCGGCGAGGATGGCGGCGTACTCGTCGAGGTCGGCCCTGGAGTAGGACTCGGTCGGCTCCAGCGTCATAGGCTCGGGGACGATGTACGGGTGGTGGCTCGTCCAGTAGTGGGTGCCGAAGTCGGCCGCGCGGAGGCCGATGTCCCCGCTGTGCACGCCGGTCTCCTCGGCGAGCCGCTCCCAGCTGTAGCGGACCTGCTCGATCCGCGGCCGCCCCGGCGCGTACGGCACCGACGCCCCGCGGATCTGGAGCACCTTCGCCATCAGGTAGTTGTTGTTGAGGACGGCCGTCTCCGCGGCCTCGCGCAGCCCCTCCCCGCCCAGTGACATGATCCAGGCGTAGGCGCGGACCAGGTTCGGCACGACGCCGTAGAACGGCCGGATCTTCCCGATCGACTCGGGCCGGTCGTCGTCCAGCCGGTACCGGGTGCCATCGAACTCGACGGTCGGCGTGGGCAGGTAGGGGGCGAGCTCCGCGGTCACGCCGCAGGCGCCCGCGGCGGGCCCGCCGCAGGCGTGCGGCGTGGAGAACGTCTTGTGCAGGTTGAAGTGGCACAGGTCGAACCCGGTGTCGCGGGCGCGGGTGATGCCGAGGATGCCGTTGGCGTTGGCCTGGTCGTAGGCGCACAGCCCGCCGGCCTCGTGCACGATCCGGACGAACTCCTCGATCCGCGGGTTGAACAGCCCGGTGTCCTCGGGGTTGGTGATGAGCAGGGCCGCGGTGCGGGGGCCGACGGCCCGCCTGAGCGCCTCGATGTCGGGGTAGCCGTCGGCGTCCGGGTACAGGGTGATGACCTTGTACCCGGCCGTCTTGGCGCAGGCCGCGTTGGAGGGGTGCGAGAAGATCGTGGTGATGACCTCGTCGCGGGTCTCGGCCTCCCCGCGCGCCGCAAAGTAGGCGCGGATCATCGCGACGTTGGTGTAGATCGCGGCGGAGCCGGCGCCCGGCTGGAGCGTGAACCGGTCCATGCCGGAGATCTCGCGCAGCAGCCCCTCCAGCCGGTACATGATCTCCAGGACGCCCTGCACGGTCCGCTCGTCCTGCAGCGGGTGGAGGCCGGCCACCTTCGGGTCGCGGACGAACCGGTCGTTGACCTTGGGGCTGTACTTCATGGTGCAGGTGCCCTGGCCGACGTCGACGTTGAGGTCGGCGCCGAGGTTCTCCTGCGACAGCCGCAGGTAGTGCCGGAGCACCTGGGGCTGCGACAGCTCCGGCAGCGCGGGCGGCGCGGCGCGGCGCAGCCCGTCCGGGAGGACGACGTCCGCGGGCACCCCCGGCGCGGGCGGCAGCACGCCGCGCTCACCCGGGGAGCCCAGCTCGAACAGCAGCGGCTCGTCCCAGCGGGCCTGGTGGAACCGGCGCAGCGGGGGCTTCGGCCCGATCTTCGCGTCGGCGGGGGCGAGGGGGGAGGGGGTCGGGCCCGTCTTCACTTCACGATCTCCTGGAGGGTCTCGGCCAGCCGGTCGATGTCGTCCTTGGTGTGGATCTCGGTGACGCAGTACAGCGCGTCGGTCCCGGACAGGACCCTGCCGCCGAAGATCCCGTGGTCCAGCAGCGCGTCGCCGACCTCGGCGGCGGAGCGCGAACCGGTGAAGCGGAGGGTGAAGTCGGCGAAGTGGGGCGCGTCCGCGTAGGGGGCCTCGACGCCGGGCACCTGGGCGAGCCGGTCCAGCGCGTACCGGGTGTTAGCCAGGATCGTCTCCGCGACGTCCCGCATGCCCTGCGGACCCATCAGCGCCAGGAAGACCCCGGCGGCGATGCCGTTCAGTGCGGCGGCGGTGCCCACCCACTCCTTGCCCTCCTCGCGGACGGCGAAGGAGGTGCGCTCGTAGGCCACGTCCCCGAAGCCGTATTCGCCCTCGACACTGGTGGGCGCCAGGCCGAACAGCCGGGAGGGGAACTCGCCCACGTAGAGCTCCTCGTCCCGCGTCGCGATGAAGCCGCCGTTCATCCCGCCGTAGCTCATGGGCAGCCCGAGCGGCTGGACGTCGCCGCAGACGATGTCGGCGCCGTACTCCGCCGGCGGGGTCACCACCCCCAGGGAGATGGGGTTGCAGCCGACGACGTACTGGGCCCCGGCCTCGTGCGCGATCTCGGCCAGCGACGGCAGCGCCGGATCCAGGATCCCGGACGCCGAGGGCGCCTCCGCGAACACCGCCGCGACGTCCCCGGCCGCGAGCTCCGCCCGCACGGCGGCCGGGTCGGCCAGCCCGGTCGCGGGGTCCACCGGCACGAGCACCACCTCGTGGACGGGACGCACATAGTCCTGGATCTTGGACAGCTTGTCCGGGTCCACGGCCGTCACCAGCAGCAGCCGCCGGGCGCCGGTGATCCGCCCCGCCATGCGCAGCGCGGTGGCGGCGGCCTGGTGGCCGTCGTACACCGGCACGCTCACGACGTCCATCTCCAGCAGCTCGCCCATCAGCGACTGGTACTCCCAGAGCGCCTGGAAGCGGCCGTGGTCCTCGTACGGCTCGCCCGCGTACGCGGTGAGGAACTCGCTCCGGTTGACCACCTCGTCGACCACCGCGGGCACGTGGTGGTGGTAGCACCCGGCGCCGAGGAAGCTCAGCGACTCCTGGGCGCTGGTGTTGCGCCGCAGCAGCCCGCCGACGTGCCGGACCAGCTCGGCCTCGGAGCGCAGCGGCGGCGGCAGGTCCAGCGGGCGGTCCAGCCGGATGCGGCCGGGCACGTCCGCGTAGAAGTCCTCGACGCTCTGCGCCCCGATCGCCGCCAGCATCGCCCGCCGCACCGCCGGCGCCGAGTTCGGGATGTAGGGGTGCGCGTTCATCTCGCTCTCCTTCACATTCCTTGCCTCACCCTCTTGACGAAAACACATGATGCAGTGTGCTGTATACAGAATTATCCCGAATCTCCTGGGGAGGCAAGATGGCGACCAACCCCGAACGGTCGATCATCGGACGCCGGACCGTCCTGACCGCCGGAGTCGCCGGAGCCGTCTCGGCGCTGCTCGGCGCGAGCGGCTGCGCCACCGGAGGCGGCGCGAAGAAGGCCGGGCCCGCGCTCAGCGCGGGCGCACAGGCCAAGATCGAAGGGAAGGTCAGCGTCTGGTCGTGGGACGTCGCGGCGAAGGCGCTGAAGCGGCTCGCCCCCGCCTTCGAGCAGCGCCATCCCGGGACCAGCGTCGACGTCGTCGACATCGGTTACGACAACGCCTACGACAAGATCACCGTGGGGCTGAAGTCGGGGAAGGGCCTGCCCGACGTCCTCACCATCGAGGGCACGCGGCTGCCCGGCTACATCGGCGCCTTCCCGGGCGGGCTGTACGACCTGACGCCCCTCGCCGGCGCCCGCGAGGCCGAGTTCGCCCGCGCGGCGTGGAAGGACGTCACCGACGGCCACGGCAAGGTCTTCGCCCTGCCCTGGGACGGCGGGCCCTGCGCCCTCTACTACCGCACCGACATGTTCGAGAAGGCCGGCGTCGACCCGGCGGGCATCGCGACCTGGGACGACTACGTCCGCGCCGGCGAGCAGATCAAGGCCAGGACCGGCAAGAAGCTCCTCGTCATGGACCCGCAGGAGGACAGCATGTTCCCGATGCTGCTCCAGCAGCAGGGGCAGGGGTACATCCGCGACGGGAAGGTCGCCGTGGCGGACCGAGAGGCCGTCCGCGCCGCGACACTGCTCAAGACGCTCGCCGACAAGGACCTCATCGCCTTCGAGAAGGGCTGGGACGGCCTCGTCTCCGCGACCAAGGCGGGCAAGGTCGCCACCACCCCCTACGCGGTTTGGTGGTCGGGCACTCTCACCGACGAGATGCCCGAGCTGAAGGGCAAGTTCGGGGTCGTGCCGCTGCCCGCGTTCGACCAGGGCGGGGTGCGGACGTCCAACGACGGCGGGTCGACGCTCGCGGTCAGCGGCCGCAGCGCGAACGCGCGGGCGGCGTGGGCGTTCATCGAGTTCGCCCTCGCCGACACCGCCAACCAGGTGTCCATGCTGAAGAACGAGGGCCTGTTCCCCGCCTACCTGCCCGCGCTGAAGGACCCGTTCGTCACCGCGCCGCAGCCCTACTACGGGGACCGGCCCGTCTTCGCGACGTTCGCCGACCTCGCGAACAAGGTCCCGCCGATCGAGATCACCAAGGACGCCCCCAAGGCGCGGGACGTCGTCCTCCGCACCGTCTCCGGAATCGTGCTGCACGGGGACGACCCGGCGAAGGCCCTGGGCTCGGCGGCCAAGCAGATCGCCGCCGCGACCGGCCGGCCGATCGCCGGGTGACGCCGTGGCCGTCGACGTGACGAAACGGAAGGCCGGAGCCGCCTCGGCGGACCGGCCGGACGCGCCGCCGCCCCGGTGGCGGGAGCGGTGGCGCCGCCGGACCACTCCGTGGGTCTTCGCGGGCCCGGCGGCGGCGCTGCTGGCGTTCTTCTTCGCCTATCCGCTGCTGGCCGGCCTCTACCAGAGCTTCACCGCCGACCGCGACGGCGTGACGACCTGGGTAGGGCTCGCGCAGTACCGCCGCATGGCGGCGGACCCGGTCTTCTGGGCGGCGCTGCGCAACACCGGCCTGATCCTGCTCGTCCAGGTCCCGGTCATGATCGGGCTGGCGCTGCTGCTGGCGTTCGGGCTGAACCAGTCCTGGCTGCGGCTCCGCTCGGGCTTCCGCATCGCCTACTTCCTGCCCGCCGTCACGATGCTGGTCGCCTACTCGGTGGTGTTCCGCGTCCTGCTCAAGACCGACGGCGGCCTGGTGAACCAGCTGCTCGACGCGGTGGGCCTGCCCGCCGTCGACTGGCTGAACGGCCCCGGCTGGGCGCGGCTGGCGCTGATCGGCTCGATCACCTGGCGGTGGACGGGCTACAACGCGGTCATCCTGCTCGCCGGGCTCCAGGCGATCGGCCGGGAGCAGTACGAGGCGGCCGCCATCGACGGCGCCGGAGCCGTCACCACCTTCGTCCGGGTGGTCATGCCGCAGCTGCGCCCCGTCATCCTGTTCTGCTCGGTGACCTCGACGATCGGAACGCTCCAGCTCTTCGACGAGAACTACGTGCTGACCGGCGGCGGACCCGGCAACGCCACCACCACGCCCGTCCTCTACCTGTACAAGGTCGGCTTCGAGCAGCTCGACTTCGGCTACGCGGCCGCCATCTCCTGGGTCGTCGTCGCGGTCATCGGGCTGATCTCCTACGCCCAGTTCCGCTTCTTCGGGAAGGAGGCGTCCCGGTGAGCCCCGCCGCCCGAGGAAAGGGCCGTCCCAGGGCGGGCCGGGTGCTCGCCTCGCTGCTGCTCCTGGCCGGCGCGGTCGTCAGCGCGGCGCCGTTCTACTGGATGGTGGTCGCCTCCACCCGCGACGACTCCGAGCTGTTCGCGTCCCCGCCGCCGTTCCTGCCTGGCGGGCGCTTCCTGCACAACCTGGTGGAACTGGAGCACAGCATCGGCTTCGGCCGGGTCATGCTCAACAGCGCGGGCGTCGCCGTCGTCTACACCGTGCTCAGCTCGCTGGTCTCCGCCATGTGCGGGTACGCGCTGGCCAAGTACCGGTTCCGGGGACGGCGGCTGCTGCTCGGCGCGGTGCTGGCGACCATGATGATCCCGTTCCAGGTCCTGCTCGTCCCGCTGTTCCAGATGATGGCGAGCCTCGGATGGGTCGACACCTACCAGGCGGTGATCCTGCCGTTCCTGGCCAACTCGTTCGGCATCTTCCTGATGCGCCAGGCGTTCCTCGGCTTCCCGGACGAGCTGATCGAGTCGGCCCGCATCGACGGCGCGGGCGACCTGCACATCTTCTACCGGGTCGTCCTGCCGGTGGTCAGGCCCCAGTTCGGCGCGCTGGTGATCTTCACCTTCATGACGCAGTGGAACGCCTTCCTGTGGCCGCTGCTGATGCTGAACACCGAGGACAAGTACACCGCGCCGGTCGCGCTGTACACGCTCATCGGCCAGAGCCACGTCGACTACACGGGCCTGATCCTCGGCTCCTTCCTGGCGACGCTCCCGCTGATGGCCATCTTCTTCCTGTTCCAGAAGCAGTTCGTTTCCGGGCTCCTAGGAGGGGCGGTTAAAGGATGATTCGGGTGCGGGGGCTGCTTTATGGCGGGGACTACAACCCCGAGCAGTGGTCCGAGGAGGTCTGGGCGGAGGACGTCCGGCTGATGAACAAGGCCGGGGTCAACCTGGTCACGGTCGGCGTGTTCTCGTGGGCGCGGCTGCAACCCGGCCCGGACGAATGGGACTTCGGGTGGCTCGACCGGCTGCTGGACCTGCTCGCCGCGCACGGCGTGGCCGCCGATCTCGCCACCGCCACCGCGTCGCCGCCCGCGTGGCTGGTGCGCGCCCATCCGGAGGTCCTGCCCGTCACGGCGGACGGGGTGCGGCTGGAGTTCGGTTCCCGCCAGCACTACTGCCCCTCCTCGCCCGTCTACCGGGAGTCGGCGGCGCGGCTGGCCCGGATGATCGCTCGGCGGTACCGCGACCATCCGGCGGTCGTGCTTTGGCACGTCCACAACGAGTACGGCGACCATGTGACCGAGTGCTTCTGCGCGGCGTCCGCGGCCGACTTCCGGGCCTGGCTGCGGGAGCGGTACGACGGCGTCGCGGAGCTGAACCGCGCCTGGGCGACCGACTTCTGGTCGCAGCGCTACGGCCGGTGGGAGGAGATCGAGCCGCCGCGCACCGCGCCCGGACCGGTGAACCCGACGCAGCTGCTCGACTGGCGCCGGTTCTGCTCCGACGCCCTGCTCGGCTGCTACCTGGCGGAGAAGGCCGTCCTGGACGAGGACGGCGGGGGCCTCCCGGTGACGACGAACTTCATGTCGATGTTCAAGCCGCTGGACTACTGGAAGTGGGCGGCGCACGAGGACGTCGTGTCCGACGACGCCTATCCCGACCCGGCCGACCCGGCGGCGCACGTGAACGCCGCGATGAACTTCGACCTGATGCGCTCGCTGAAGGGCGGGCGGCCGTGGCTGCTCATGGAGCAGGCGCCGTCGGCGGTGAGCTGGCGCCCGGTCAACGTGCCGAAGCCGCCCGCGCTGGGCAGGCTGTGGTCCTTCCAGGCGGTGGCGCGCGGCGCGGACGGCGTCCTGCACTTCCAGTGGCGGGCGTCGCGCGCCGGGGCCGAGAAGTTCCACAGCGCGCTCCTGCCGCATCGCGGCACGGGCTCGCCGCAATGGGACCGGACCGTGCGCCTCGGCCGCGACCTCGCGCGGCTCGCCGAGATCGCCGGTACCCGAACCACGGCCGATGTCGCGATCGTCCTGGACTGGGAGTCCTGGTGGGCCCTGGAACTGGACGACCACCCCTCGTCCCGGCTCCGGCTCAAGGACCTGACGCTGTCCTGGTACGGGGCCGCGTACGCGCGCAACGTGACCGTCGACTTCGTCCCCCGGGGCGCTGATCTGGCGCCGTACCGGGTCGTGCTGATGCCCAACCTCTACATGGTGAGCGACACGACGGCCGCCTGGCTCGGCTCGTACGTCGCGGGCGGCGGCCGGCTGGTCTGCGGCTTCTTCAGCGGCATCGTCGACGACCACGACCATGTGCACCTGGGCGGCTACCCGGCACCGCTCCGGGACGTGCTCGGAGTCGTCGTCGACGAGTTCTGGCCCGTGCCGGACGGCGCGTCCGTCGATGTGGCGTTCGGCGACCGCACGCTCCCGGCGACGCTCTGGAGCGAGTGGCTGGAGACGGCCGGGGCGGACACCGCGGCCGTCTACGGCCCCGGTGCGCTCGCCGGGCGACCGGCCGTCACCCGCAACGCGCACGGCACGGGCCGGGCCTGGTACGTGAGCTGCCATCTGGACGACGGCATCGCCCACGTCCTGGACGAGGCGTTCGCCGACGCCGGCGTCCGGCCGGTGCTCGACGTCCCGGCCGGGGTCGAGGCGATCCGCCGCGACGGGCCCGGCGCGTCCTACCTCTTCCTGCTCAACCATCGCGACGCCGAGACGGACGTGCCCGTCCCGGACGGCGTCGACCTCCTGTCCGGTGCCGCCGTGCGGGACGCGCTGCGGCTGCCCCCGCTCGGGGCGGCGGTGCTCAGGACGGCCCACCCCCACCCCGAGAGGTGATCATGCGACGATCGCGCAACGTCCTGGCCGGGCTGACGCTCGGCTCCGCCCTCATCACCACCGCCGTGCCGGCGTCCGCCGCGGAGACCACGGGCCCGGAAGGCTACGCCGACGTGCTCGACATGCACGGCGTCCCGGCCAACGCCCTGCCCGCGGAGGTCAACGAGGTCAACGTGTTCAGTGACCGCGGCGCCTGGCACGCCTACGCCCTGCCAGGGCCAGGCGACAAGGACGCGTACGGCGGATTCTCCGGGCCGCTCTACATCGCCCAGGAGTACCCGTGGTGGCTGAGCAAGGCCTTCAGCCGCATCAGCCTGCGCGTGGACGGCCGGGACCTCGACCTCGGCGCCGCCGGCGCGCCCCGGCTCACCGCGCTGCCCGGGATGCTGCGCCAGGTCTACGACCTCCCCGGCCTGCGGCTCACCCTCGAACTGCGCTTCGCCTCCGGGCACAGCGCGCTCGTCCGGGCGTCCGTCGCCAACACCGGGTCCGGCACCCGGACGGTGGAGGTCGGCTGGAGCGGATCGCTCCTGCGCCCGGACGACGAGCCGATGAAGAGCGCGCCGTCCCTGGGCGCCACGCCGCGCGGAGTCGAGGTCGGCTTCGCCCGCGTCCGCGAGCAGTGGGACTACCTCACCGACGGCACCGAGCGGTTCGAGGTGACCCACGCCGAGCCGGTCCGCACCACCGTCACCGGCGACTCCTACCGCACCGGCCTGGTGCGGCCGCTCACCCTCGCGCCGCGCGGCTCGTCCACGCTGACCTGGGCCGAGACCTACACCTTCACCGCCGCCGAACGCGAGCGGGAGGCCCGGGTCGTCCGCGACCTGCTGCGCCGCCCCGGTAAGGCGATCGGCGACACCGACGCCCGCTGGCGCCGGTACGTCGCGGACGTCACCGACGGCGTGCCCGCCGGGCGGCGGCGCCTCGCGGTCAAGGCGCTCGAAACCCTCGTCACCAACTGGCGCGGCCCGGCCGGGAGGCTCGAACACGGCGGCGTCACGCCGTCGATCTCCTACAAGTGGTTCACCGGCGGCTTCTGGGCCTGGGACACCTGGAAGCAGGCGGTCGGCGTGGCCCGCTTCGACCCGGCGCTCGCCGAGTCGCAGATCAGGTCGATGTTCGACCACCAGGTCACCGCGGCCTCGCGGACCCGGCCGCAGGACGCCGGCATGATCCCCGACTGCCTCTTCTACAACGACCCGGCCCGCGGGGGCGGCAACTGGAACGAGCGCAACACCAAGCCCCCGCTGGCCGCGTGGGCGGTCTGGGAGACGTACCGGCGAAGCGGCGACGTCCGGTTCCTGCGCGAGATGTACCCGAAGCTCCTCGCCTACCACGACTGGTGGTACCGCAACCGGGACCACGACCACGACGGCCTCGCCGAGTACGGCGCGACCGTCGACCCGGCCAACGACACGCCGGAGGCCCGGCGGCAGGCAGCCGCGTGGGAAAGCGGCATGGACAACGCCCCGCGCTTCGACGCCGCGCTCGGCACCACCGCCGTGGAGAACCGGGACGCCGCCGGACGGGTCGTCGGCTACTCGCTGAACCAGGAGTCCGTCGACCTCAACTCCTACCTCGCCGCCGAGAAGGGGTACCTCGCGGCGATCGCGCGGCGGCTCGGCGACCGGGCGGCGTCCCGGCGCCTGACCGCGCAGGCGCGGACGCTGACCGCCGCGATCCGGACGGCGATGTACGACCCGGCGACCGGCTTCTTCTACGACACCGACCTCGCGTCGGGCCGGCGCCTCACCGACCGGGGCCGCGGCATCGAGGGCGCGATCCCGCTGTGGGCGGGCGTCGCGACGGGCCCGCAGGCCGCCGCCGTCCGCGGCAGGCTCACCGATCCGGACGAGTTCGCCACCCCGATGCCGTTCGCGACGGTGTCGAAGAGCTCGCCGTACTTCGCCCCGGAGAAGTACTGGCGCGGCCCCGTCTGGCTCGACCAGGCCTACTTCTCCCTGAAGGGCCTGGAGAGGTACGGCTACCGCGCCGACGCGTCCGCTCTGGCCGACCGCCTGCGCGGCTCGGCGTCGGGCCTGCTCGGAGACGGACCGATCATGGAGAACTACAACCCGCTGACGGGCGCCCCGCTGAACTCGACCAACTTCAGCTGGTCCGCCGCCCTGCTGCTGGCCCTGGACTGAGACGACCGGGCCCGGGCCCCCCCGCGGGGGGGCGGGGCCGGGGGGTGGGCCGCCGCGGTGAGGGGGTGGGGGGGGAGCC